>NZ_JBDMHA010000046.1:0-18767 GCF_039752985.1 Collinsella aerofaciens | reverse complement strand
GTGCTGACATGGGTGAAGCGGGGGTCGCAGCTTGCGTGGATTTAGTCGGCGCTCCGCCCTTCATCTGGTTCATCATGCGACGAAAATCATCGGCCGAGAGCGTGTTTTTGATTGCAATGCCCGAATCCGCGCCCGCCGCTGCGTCGTGAGCGATGGGCATGTGCGTGACGGGTACGTTCGTTGACGTCGCCGCCGCGGTCGGCAACGGTGCCATGGTTTCACGGGAAACATCGCTGTGCTGGTGCTCGATCGTCGGTACGTCGCCTGCGGAGGCCGGCACCGCCGGGGAAGCGGCGGGAGCCGTGGCGGGCGCCGTCGTGGCAGCGGATTCCGTCGCGGCGCCTTGCGGTGCCAAGACGTCGAGCGCAATCGGTGCAAAGGCGATTTCTTCCAGATAGGCCTCAATAGTCGGCTGATGCTTTTTGAGCTGCGCGATGGCAAAGCGCGAGGGTGCCTCGATCGTGAGCGTATCTTCGGTCAGGCTTATGGCGCGCGATTGCCCCAGCATGTTGATGAGGCGTGCATCTTGGCCGTCGCGCTGGCAAAAGGCGATGGCATCCCCCAGGATGATGCTTGCTTCCTCGTCCACTGTCTCTCCCGTTCTTTAGCTCTGAGCTCGCACGCGAGCGGCGCCGAGTTCGGTCAGATGGTATTTCTGGCCATGCTTGATGACCAAGCCGGCCTGCGCCAAGTCATTGAGCGTGCGTGACCAAGTGGGGGCCGAGTTTCCAAACGCCCTCGCCAGATCGGTTGCACCGCACGCTTGATTTTGCGCCAGATAGCCCAGCGCGGCGTTGCCGCGATCGCTTACGAACACGTCCGGTTGTGGCTGCGCATACTGATTTGCTGCATTAGGATACATCATTTGAGCTGCTGGTTGTTGAGAACTCTGCATCGGCGGCATTTGCTGTTGAAAACTTTGAGGCCACTGTTGGTAAGGCTGCGGAGGCATCTGCTGGGCCCAGGGGTTGTACTGCTGCTGCGGCATCTGCTGGTACGGCTGCTGATATCCCTGCTGGTACTGCTGCGGGAACTGCTGGCCATACCCCAGTGGCGGCATCTGCTGATATGGATATCCCTGTTGGTACGGCTGATAGCCCATTTGCTGGCCACCCGGCGCCCCCGTCGCCTGCTGCATTGCTGCTGCATCCTGATCCGCCAGCGGCATGGTCTCTGGCGTGTTTGTCGGCATCGACATCGATGCCGCCCGGGGTTCTTGTGTAGGTAGCATTCCGGGCTGCTGCATCTGTCCCACGGGGGGCTGCATCTGCTGCGCTGCCATGGGCTGCTGCGCAAAAGCTCCCGGCAGGGGATATGTGGGCTGTTCCGTCTCGGGCCGCACGGCAGCGCCGCGTCCGCCGGCACGCTCGATTTCCTGCACGCGTTTAGGGTTCAGGCTTACCGTAACCACGGTGCCGTTGCCCATGTTGTCCTCGATGGAAACGGCACCGCCGGCGTTTTCCAAATACTCCTGCACCATGGGAAACCCTGCTCCGGTTCCACGGATATAGCGCTTCATCTTGCTGTTTGCGCTGGTAACGCCAAAGTCGAAAGCGCGTTCCTTGTCGTCGATGCCTGGTCCTTGATCGGCAAAGCGGATGGTGTCTCCGCCGTCCAGAATCGAGATGATGGGCTCGGCAAAGTGCGCGTGTATAAAATTTTCGACAATCTCGCGGATGACCATGAGCGAGATATGGCCGCCTTGTTCTTTCATGCACTGGTAGACGGTGTTGGTCGTCTCTTCCAAATACGTGCGGACATCTTGCGGATCAATGACGATCACACGCGGTGTCGACAACATGTCGTCATAGACGGCGATGCGCGCAGCGTACATGGCTTTCGGCCCCTGCGTGGTCGTCTGTTCACCTTCGTCACGCTCTTCGCGCACGCCGGTGATGTGCTCGTTGTCGGGTGCCGGGTCTCCGGAATCGACCATGGTGTAAAAGTCGTCAGACATGCCACTCGCAATCTTCCAAAAGGTTTCGAACAAATAGTAGCTCACCGTGCAATGTTTCTCATCTTTCGACAACTTTCCAAAACCTGTTGAAAACTTTGGAAAACGGACGAAAAGTTCTCAACATTGCCAACATGACCTGTTGAAAACTCGATGAAATATCGTGAAAAGTTGCCATGCGCCGCTAAATCGAGCTTGGCTTATGGGGGAACCGTGTGAACTGCGCAACCTTTTACCTTTGATTTCTTGACATTTGAACATTGATTTCCCTACAATCTTCAAGCTCACGTGTCTATATCTGCGTCCGCGTCCCCGCGGACACTCGAAATGCAGCAGGAGGAACTTAAGATGAAGCGTACGTATCAGCCTAATAAGCGTAAGCGTGCCAAGACCCATGGCTTCCGTGCCCGTATGGCCACTAAGGGTGGTCGTGCCGTGCTCGCCCGTCGTCGCGCCAAGGGCCGCAAGCGTCTCACTGTCTAGCAGCGATACACACATCTCGCATGAAGACTATTAAGTCTCGGCAAGATTTCGAGCATGTGTTCAGTCAGGGGCGTCGTTTCGATCACCCTCTGATTCGAATGACCATATGTGAATCGGTTGGCGAAGGCGACTCCGGAAGGGTCGCCTTCGTTGGTGCTAAGCGACTCGGTTGTGCCGTCGTGCGCAACCGATCTAAGCGTGTGATGCGCGAGGCCGCCCGCAGCTGTGGATTTCCCGTTGCGGGTTATGACATCATCTTGTTTGCAACTCCCAAGACGAGGGTTTCCTCGCCGCAGGAGATGGACAAGGCGTTGCGTTCGCTTATGAAGCGCGCCGGCGTTGCCGGGGAGGAGCGATGAGCAATCACGTTTTGCGACGTGTTGCCATCGCTCCTATTCGCATATATCAACAGGTTATTTCGCCCTTATTGCCTGACGCCTGCATTTATTACCCAACGTGCTCGCAATACGCCATCCAGGCGATTGAGAAGTACGGTGTTTTGAGAGGCTGCTGGCTTGCCGTGAGGCGCATCGCTCGTTGCAATCCCCTGCACGTCGGCGGTTATGACCCTGTGCCCTAGCGGGCACTCGCTATCGGAGGAAAACTTACATGTGGGATTGGATCGTTAACATCCTTTTCGAGCTGCTCAAGCTCATCCAGACCTTTGCGGTCGACTGGGGCCTGTCCATCATCATCCTGGTGGTCATCATCCGTCTGCTGCTGACGCCGCTCATGCTCAAGTCGACCAAGTCGACGGCTCGCATGCAGGTGCTGCAGCCCAAGATGCTCGAGATCCAGGAGCGCTATGCCGACGATCCCCAGCGTCAGGCCGAGGAGATGCAGAAGTTCTACAGCGAGAACAAGTTCAACCCCATGGCTGGCTGTCTGCCGCTGCTGATTCAGATGCCTATCCTGTTCGCCCTGTTTACATTGCTGCGCAACCTGCCGCAGTACTTTAACGACGGCACGTTCTCGTTCTTCAACATCCTGCCCGACCTGACCACCACGCCGAGTGCTTCCTTTGCCGATGGCTTTATGGTTGCGCTGCCTGCGCTGATCTGCCTGATCCTGTTTGCTGTCTTGACCCTGATTCCGCAGCTGTATATGTCCCGCAATCAGACTGGTCAGCAGGCCCAGAGCATGCGCATGATGGCTGTCGTCATGACCGTCATGATGCTTTGGATGGGCTGGAGCCTGCCCGTCGGCGTTCTGCTGTACTACGATGTGTCTTCTGCCTGGCAGGTTATCCAGCAGATCTTCGTGACGCAGAAGGTTATCGACAAGGCCAAGGCCGATGAGGAGGAGCGCCTCAAGAACGCTCCGCTGCAGGTCGAGGTTACCCGTCGCGAGAAGAAGCCGCGTCCGCACAAGAAGAAGTAGTCGGGATATCAATCTTATTTAGGTACCTAACTTTTGGAGTACGTTATGTCTGAAGAGATCATCGAGGATATGATTGAGGAGGTTGCCCCGCAGATTGCGGGCGATTATCCCGAGATTGCACAGCGCTACAAGGCCGGTGAAGAGCTGACCGATGAGGAGCTCGACACCATTGCCGATGTTGCGATTTCCATTCTGCGTTCCATCCTTTCGCACTTCGATGCCGCCAACTCTCCTATTGATGAGTACGAGGGCGACGAGGGCGAGCTGATTTTGGATGTTACCGCTCCTGATCTTGCTGTTCTCATTGGCCGTCATGGTCGTACCCTTGATGCTCTTCAGGTCATGTTCTCTTTGCTGGTGAGCCGCAAGCTCGGCTTTAGGTATCCGGTTGTGGTTGACGTTGAGGGCTACAAGAGCCGTCGTCAGGACAAGGTTGCCTCAATGGCTCAGTCGGCCGCCGAGCGTGCCATCCGTACCCATAAGAGTGTTTCGCTTCCGCCCATGAATGCCTATGAGCGCCGACTGGTTCATATTGCACTTCGTGGCAATGATGCTGTCGATACCCATTCTGAGGGTTCTGACCCTGATCGCCATGTGGTGATTGTTGCTCGATAATCTACTCGAGCTTATGCTAAGGGGGCGTGGTTTCCACGTCCCCTTTTTTTGTCAAAAGTTCTCGATACACTGATTTTTGTCAGAAAGGAGCTTCTGTTGTTTGTACTTACTGATCAGCAGACTGACGAGATGCTCAGCCGTCTAACTTCCTATTGCAAAGAGTATTCCCTGAATATAACTGATGCTGATCTAAGGAAATGTATTCAGCATTTGGATTTGGTTCTAGAAACAAATAAGACAACCAACCTCACCCGTATTCTTAACGTAGAAGACGCTGCGGTACTTCATATCCTCGACTCACTTGTCTTGCTCCCTTATATCAATAAGGCTCCTGAGGGAGCTTTGCTCGATATGGGAACTGGTGCGGGTTTCCCTGGTATTCCATTAACGATAACCACGCATCGTAAAGCTACTTATATTGACTCTGTTGGCAAGAAGGTTGATGCTGTCAATTCTTTTGTTCATGCTCTTGGATTGAAATATGGTCATGCAGTTCATGATCGCCTTGAAGAATATGCTCGAAGCCATAAGAAACAGTTCTCTGTCGTAACCGCCCGCGCGCTGGCCCCTCTACCGATTCTTGTTGAGTATGCAGCTCCGTACCTCAAGGATGGAGGGCTATTTGTTATTACGAAGGGCAATCCATCGGATGAGGAGCTTACTTCCGGCATGTCAGCAGCTAAGATCTGTGGCTTCACTTTGCTTCTGAATGACGCAATCGATTTGCCTGAGGGCTTGGGCCACAGGGAGTTTATTGTTCTTAAGAAGAGTCATCCAGCATCCGTCTCATTGCCTCGTGCAAATGGCATGGCAAAGAAGAATCCGCTTGCCTAGATGTTTCACGTGAAACATAATGGATACTAACAACTTGCGGTGTTTCACGTGAAACATGGCGGTTGATATCGAATCGGAATGTTTCACGTGAAACATCCTCCGTTTGACAGCTTTAATACACACCAGGAGGGACCGTGGGATTTCGCGACGTTAAGCGTTCGAAAAGCGCAAAAGACACGCGTATTATTGCAATCATCAATCAAAAAGGCGGCGTCGGTAAGTCAACGACGGCTGTAAACCTTGCAGCAGCTCTGGGTGAACAGGGACGCAAGACGCTGATTGTCGATTTTGATCCGCAGGGAAACAGTACAAGTGGATTTGGAATTGAAAAAGAAGACCTTGATCAGTGCATCTATGATGCATTGCTGAATGACGTGCCGGCAGAATCGCTCGTTCTTGATACAAATTGCAAAAAGGTATTCGTTATTCCGGCGACAATTCAGCTTGCAGGCGCCGAAATTGAGCTCGTAAGCGCAATTGCTCGTGAAACCCGCCTCAAAGATTTGCTTGAGCCCATTCAAGACGAATTCGATTTTATTTTCATTGACTGTCCTCCTTCGCTCGGCCTGCTTACAATCAACGCTTTGACCGCAGCAGACAGCGTTTTGATTCCGATCCAGTGCGAGTATTATGCACTCGAGGGCGTAACGAAGCTGCTTGAGTCAATGAAGATGGTCAAATCGCGTCTGAACAAGGGCTTAGACACCTATGGCGTGCTTATGACCATGTATGACTCACGTACTTCTTTGTCGAATCAGGTTGTTGAGGAAGTTCAGTCGTACTTTGGTGATAAGGCTTTTAAGACCTTAATTCCTCGTACCGTAAAAATCTCTGAAGCTCCGTCTTTTGGAGAGCCGGTAATTACCTATGCGCCTCAAAATAAGGGTGCAAAAGCGTATATGAACCTTGCAAAAGAGGTGATCAAGCGTGCCTAGTGCAAAGAAACGTGGCGGATTGGGACGTGGACTCAATGCTTTGGTCTCAGAGGCCGAGTATGAGACCGGTGGTTCGGCTGCATCGGCTTCAAATGCCGCATCTGAAACAAAACTGCCTATTGAGGATATTGTCCCTAATCCAAATCAACCTCGAATTCACTTTAATGAAACAGAACTTCGCGAGTTGAGCGAGTCAATCCAAGAACATGGCGTTTTGCAACCACTATTGGTCCGCAAGCACGGAAATGGCTATGAGATTATTGCCGGTGAGCGTCGTTACCAGGCATCGAAACTCGCTGGCCTTGAAGAATTGCCAGTCATCATTAAGGAAGTTAATGATGAGGAAATGCTCGCTCTTGCACTTATCGAGAATCTTCAGCGTTCTGATTTGAACCCTGTCGAAGAGGCAAAGGGTTATCGTCAGCTCATTGATGCCAGCGGTATGACGCAGGAGGCGTTATCAAAGGCTGTCAGTAAGTCTCGTTCCGCAATTACAAATTCGCTTCGTTTGCTAGATCTTCCCGAAGTCGTACAGCAGATGATTTTCGAAGGCAAGCTTACTGCAGGTCATGCAAGAGCGATTCTTGCGGTTCCTTATGAAGATGCCAGGATTCGACTTGCTGAGAAAGTTGTCGCAGAAGGTCTTTCTGTTAGAGCGACAGAAAATCTTGCTCCGTTGTTTTCTGCCGGAGAGACGCCAAGGACTCCGAGACCGGCAACACCTCAGTCATTCAAAAAGGCCGCTCGAGTACTTCGTCAAGTTTTCAACACGAATGTACGTGTGAAGAGCTCGCGTGGCAAGAACAAAATTGAAATCGAGTTCAAAGACGAGGAGGAGCTCTCCCGTATCCTTGGCGAAATGATTCAATTTGGGCAGGAGGATCAGGATGAAGAATAAGGTTCTCGCGGCTATTGCGTTGGCAACCACCGTCGCCGCTGGTGCTTTTGCGGGGTATAAGCTTGCGACAGATGATGAACTACGCGGTCGACTGCTGCGCGGAGCTCAGGATATCGTCGATACATCAAAGAAGAAAATGGATGTGATGACCGAAGATGTCGCTATGCGCACTGCTCAGATGACTAAGAATCCCAAGATTAACCAAGACTGGGTTGACCATCAATGGGAAAATGTTGGTTATTAGGTACCTAACAATTACTTGCCTATTTTGAAGGGGCCTTGTCTGATTCATGAGACAAGGGCCCCTTATTTTGGCCATAAAGCTAAGTTCACGTAAATCAAGTCCACTAGGATGAAAACAAATGAAACAGCCCTGGTTGCATTATTTGCAACCAGGGCTGTCGGATGTTTCACATGAAACGTTATGGGGGGCAGACTCCCCTATGCGTTCTTCTGGACCTTGAAGCGTTGCTTCAGTTGACCGCAGGCGGCATCAATATCATTGCCGCGAGAATTGCGGATCGTGGTCTCGATGCCACGAGACTCAAGGCGGCGCTGAAGATCCTCAACCTTATGAATCGGCGACGGCTTGAGCGGGCTGCCCTCGATGTCGTTAAGCTGAATCAGGTTAACGTGGCACAGCGTTCCCTCGCAGAAGTCGCAGAGCGCCTGCATCTCGGGATTCGTGTCGTTGACGCCTTCGATCATGGCATACTCATAGGTCGGTCGGCGTCCGGTCTTCTCGGTGTAGAGCTGAAGCGCCTCGTGAAGGCGAAGTAGCGTGTACTTCTTAACGCCAGGCATAATCTTGTTGCGCGTGGACTGGATAGCGGAGTGCAGCGACACAGCGAGCGTGAACTGCTCGGGAATGTCGGCAAACTTGCGAATGCCTGGAATAACACCGCTGGTGGAGACAGTAAGATGACGGGCGCCGATGCCGATGCCATCGGGGTCGTTAAGGATGCGCAGTGCCTTGAGAACCTCGTCGTAGTTGGCAAACGGCTCGCCCTGACCCATGAAAACGACGCTTGTGGCGCGCTCGCCAAAGTCGTTGGATACATGAAGCACCTGGTCGACGATCTCTTGAGCGCTCAGAGAGCGCTTGAGGCCGTTGAGACCAGTAGCGCAAAAGGCGCAGCCCATGCCACAGCCAGCCTGAGTAGAAACACAGACGGAGAGTTTATTGCGGCGAGGCATGCCAACGGTCTCGACGGAAATGCCGTCGTGGTACTCGAGCAGATACTTGCGCGAGCCGTCCTTGGAAACCTGTTTGGTAAGCTCCGTCGGCGTGTCGAAGGCAAATGCCTCTTTAAGCTGCTCGCGGAAGGCCTTGGGAAGGTTAGTCATATCATCAAACGAACAAACGTTCTTCTCAAAGACCCATTCGATGAGTTGCTTGGCGCGGAAAGCGGGCTGGCCGAGTTCTGCCACGAGCTCGCGAATATCGTTTTGGCTCAAGTCGCGAATGTCCTGAGATTTAGTCCTGGGATTCATGGAAGCCTTTCGATTTTGGGGAAACGTAGAGGGTATCGCTACAATATGGTATCAGCTGCAGAAATTATAGAGGAGGAGTCTGCCCATGCCGGGTAAAAGCCTAGAGAACATGCACGTAGCGGTCTTGGCGGGCGGTCATTCCGCTGAGCGCGAGATCTCGCTCAATTCGGGAAAGAACGTCGTGGTGGCCTTGAAGGAGGCCGGCTACACTTCGGTGGAGCTGCTCGACACCGCCGCCGATGACTTTATGGTGACTATGGCGACCGGCGGCTTTGACGTGGCGTTTATCGCCATGCACGGCGCCGGCGGCGAGGATGGCGCCATGCAGGGGGCCATGGAGACCCTGGGTGTCCCCTACACGGCCTCGGGCGTGCTTGCCAGCGCCTGCGGTGCCGACAAGGAGGTCTCTAAGCTCTTGTACGCCAAGGCGGGCATCCCCATTGCCCCCGGCCTCGCGCTCGAGGTGGGCGATGAAGTCGATATCGATCATATCGTCGAGGTTTGTGGCGAGCGCTGCTTTGTGAAGCCGGCCGTCAACGGTTCCAGCTATGGCATTTCCCTGGTCCATGAGCCCTCCGAGCTGCCCGCGGCAATCGCCAAGGCGTTTGAGTACGGCGACAAAGTGCTGGTCGAGAAGTGCATCGAGGGTACCGAGATCACCGTCGGCGTGTACGGCGAGGACGACGTGCGCGCTCTGCCGATTGTCGAGATTCGTAAGCCCAAGGACTGCGAGTTCTACGATCTGGACGTGAAGTATGTCGACCCTACGGACATCCATCGCATTCCGGCGCAGATTTCACCCGAGAATTACACTCGCGCTCAGGAGCTTGCCTGCGCTGCTCACAAGGCCCTCGGTTGCCTGGGTATCTCGCGCAGCGACTTTATTGTGAGTGAGGACGGCCCCGTCATCCTCGAGACCAATACCATTCCCGGCATGACCGATACGTCGCTGTATCCGGATGAGATCCGCCACACCGACGACATGACGTTCCCGCAGGTCTGTGACAGCCTGATCCGTATGGGCCTTCGTCGAGCGGGCATTGCATGCTAATCGAGGACGCGGTTTCGTCAGGAACGCCGCAGTTTGTCATCGACTCCTATGCCACGCTTGCCGAACGCGCCAAAACGCAGTCCTTCGGCCTTATCGAGGAAGATGTAATTGTCCTCGATACCGAGACCACAGGTCTTTCGGTGCAGGACAACGAGCTGATCGAGATCTCGGCGGCCCGTCTTTCGGGCCGCGAGATCGTCGACCGCTTCGATACCTTCGTGCATCCCAAGCAGCTGATTCCCGCCGAGATTACCGAGCTCACGAGCATTACAAATGCCGATGTGGCAGATGCCCCGTCGGCCGTTGAGGCCGTAGCCGCTCTCGCCGATTTTGTCGGTGGTTGCCCGGTAATCGCACATAACGCCACGTTCGACCGCTCGTTTATCGAGTCGGTCAAAGGCGGCGTCAACGTGAGCGATATTTGGATCGATTCGCTGGCGCTGTCGCGCATCGCGCTTCCGCGCCTGGCCTCGCACAAGCTGTCTTTTATGGCCGATCTGTTTGGCTGTGACTCGGTATCACACCGTGCCAATGCCGACGTCGACGCCCTGTGTGGCGTATGGCGCGTGTTGCTCGTGGCACTCACCGACTTGCCCCAGGGCCTCATGGCGCGCCTAGCCGACATGCATCCGGACGTGCCTTGGTCCTATCGTCCAATCTTCTCATTCTTGGCGGGGCAGAACCCTGGTTCTATCTTCTCTCTCAGCGCCGCCCGTGCTGACGTTCTCAAGGCCGATCGCGCCGACGATCGGGTGGACGCCGACGAACTGCCGGTACTCAGGATGCCGAGTCGTGAGGAGATTGAGGCAGACTATGCGCCAGGTGGCCTGGTCAATCGCATGTATCCCACCTACGAGCCGCGTGATGAGCAGATCGCGATGGCGCTCGAGGTCTGCGATGCGCTGGTCACGGGCACTCATCGTGTAATTGAGGCGGGCACGGGCGTCGGCAAATCGATGGCCTATCTGGTGCCTTTTGCCGAGGCAGCACGCCGTAACAACATCACGGTTGGTATTGCGACCAAATCGAACAATCTTGCCGACCAGCTCATGTACCATGAGCTGCCAAAACTTGCCGAGCAACTGGACGGTGGCCTGTCATTTTGCGCTCTCAAGGGCTATGACCACTATCCGTGCCTGCGCAAGCTTGAGCGCATGAGCCGCGGCCAGGTCGAGATTACCACCAAGCGCGATCCGGCGGACACGCTCACGGCGGTCGCGGTCATTATGGCGTACGTCTGCCAATCAGCCGATGGCGACCTCGACTCGCTCGGCATTCGGTGGCGCAGCGTCAACCGCCCCGACTTTACGACGGCCTCGCGCGAGTGTGCTCGTCGCCTCTGCCCGTTTTTCCCTGATAAATGTTTGGTCCACGGCGCTCGACGTCGTGCGGCGCATGCCGACGTGGTGGTCACCAATCATTCCCTGCTGTTCCGCAATGTCGCGGCCGAGGGCAGGATTTTGCCTCCGATTCGTCATTGGGTAATCGACGAGGCCCATTCCATCGAGCGCGAGGCGCGCCGTCAGTGGGCGCGCGTGGTGTCGGCGGACGAATCACGCGTTCTGTTTGAGCGCCTGGGTGGCTCGAGCACCGGCGCGCTAAGCCAGGTTTCCCGTGATTTGGCAACCTCCGAGGGCTCTACGCTCTATCTGGGCCTTACTGCCAAGGCGACCTCGACGGTTGCGCGTGCGAGCATGGCGATCGCCGACGTGTTCGATGGCGTTCGCGAGCTCGGCCGCCGTGCCCGTGGGGGTTATGACAATGCCAATCTATGGATTGGCCCCGAGCTGCGCGAATCTGACGACTGGCATGATTTCTTACAGTCGGCTTACACTGCCATCGACGCATTGGAACAAGCTGACAAGAGCGTCGACGCGCTGGTACAAGCCGTCGCCGCCGACAAGCCCGAGGTTGTTGTCGACCTGGGTGATATCTCGCGCCGCCTGCACGAGCTGGCCGAGAACCTCAAGCTCATCATTGATGGCACCGATGAACACTACGTGTATTCGCTGCAGGTCAATCGCAGGCTGCGTGCCGGCGGAGAGTCAATGACCGCAGAGCGCATCGACATTGGCGAGGCCTTGGCAACCGAGTGGCTGCCCGAGGTTCACACGGCTATCTTTACCTCGGCGACCATGACGGTGTCCAAAAGCTTTGAACACTTTAACCACGCGGTCGGCCTCGATCGCATTGGTGCTTCAACATCCACATCGCTGCACTTGGACTCGAGCTACGACTTCGATTCGAACATGGCTGTAGTCGTTGCGGGCGATATCCCCGATCCGCGCGATCGTGAGAGCTATCTTACGGCGCTCGAGCGCGTGCTGGTCGACGCCCATCTTGCCATGGGCGGATCGGTGCTCACGCTGTTCACCAATCGGCGCGACATGGAAGACCTGTACGCCCGCGTTGAGCCCAAAATGGCCCGTGCGGGTCTGGAGCTCAACTGCCAGCAGCGCAACTCATCTCCTCGTCGCCTGCGCGACCGGTTTATCAACGAGCCGACCTCGTCGCTTTTTGCACTTAAGGCCTTCTGGGAGGGATTCGACGCCAGCGGCGAGACGCTGCGCTGCGTCATCATTCCCAAGCTGCCGTTCTCGAGCCCCACGGACCCGCTCTCGTGCGAGCGCAACCTGCGCGAAGACCGCGCTTGGGCGCGCTATTCGCTGCCCGAGGCGGTGCTCGAGGTCAAGCAGGCGGCCGGCCGCCTTATCCGCTCGTCGACCGATTGCGGCGTGCTGATTCTGGCCGACCCGCGCCTGGTGACGAAGGGCTACGGAAAGAAGTTCTTAACGTCGCTGCCCACGAGCTCCTACCAGCGCATCGAATCGGCGCAGATCGGGCACTATCTGCAACTGTGGCGTGCACGCCACGAGCGGCGGCGCTAAAGCGGACAGACGAGGGTTTTTGCCATATCGCACAGACGCTTTGACAGGGCGGGGTCATCCAAGATGTGGATGGCTCCGCCCGCTGCAATTATCTGGCTCAGTAGCCAACGCTCGGAGCCGTAATGCACGGTTACCGTTGCCATGTCTGCTCCGCTGCGCTCGATTAGGGTGATGCCGGCCCAGTCCAGATGCTCCGCCATATCGAATGGCATCAAGAGCTTTGCACTACGCTGCGTCCGGGCAAGGGAATCGTGGAGGGATGCGACGTCCGGTGCATGAGGCACGACGGAGTCTTCCGTCAAGGCGAGTCCCTCGATTTTATCCATGCGATAGGTGCGCTGCTCATCGACCGCGATGTCCCAGGCAATCAGGTATGTTTGGTCGCCGTTTGCCGTAATGCGCAAGGGGTCGACCAGACGCTCACGTGGCCGTGCATCGTCCATCGAGCGATACGAGATGCGGCAGCGAACGCCGTCCTGAATGGCGCAGCTCAGCTGCTGCCAGTGCGACCCGTGGTTGACGGTGTCAAAGACGCGCTGGTTATAGCCGAGCTCTTCGGGTAGAAGAGCATGCCGAATCCGGGCTGCCGTCTGTGGCTCGATCCCCAACGATTCAAGTTCGTGGTTGAGCACAGCGCCCTCGGCGGCACTCAGGCGCAACGGTAGAACACGCCCGGCGTCGCCGGTGAGGACCACACGCTCGCCGTGGCATTCGCAGATGATGCGCGCGCCCGATTCTCGGTCCGCGAGCGTCGAGACGATCTCGAGAATCTCGTCGAGTGACACCCCTGTGATGTCAAAGCGGCTGCAAATCTCGGCTCGTGTCATGCCGCTCTCGCCGGCGGCGTAGAGGGCCTCCATGATGTCGATGGCGCGCGAGAGTCTCTGCTCGCTGGTGAGTTTACGCACGGGCATGCTCGTGCACCGTCCTTTCAATGAGGCGGTTCCACGCCTGCTTGAGCGATTTGGGGGCCATGGGCCTCATGCCGTCCATGGCGTGGGCCATGCAAAATGAGGCGGCGGCTTCAAGGTCACGCACGTCAACGGTCCAGGTCCATCCCGCATCGGTGTGTGCGAGCTCACCTCGCCCGCGCGTGAGGCCGTTGATCATATCGATCTGCGTCTGAGGGGCGAACGAGAACGTGGCTGCAACGGGCGGTCGGTCGGCAAAATCGAATTCAAAGAACAGATAGTCGTTGAGATTGAAGTCCGCAGGGATGGCGTAGGCCTTCGAAGGACGCCAAGCGCGAACGATACGGTCGCAGCGGAATGTCCTGATGCCGTCGGTGACATTGTCGAGGCCGCAGAAGTACGCCACGCCCTCGCGTTCGAACATGCCGTAGACGCAGACGGTACGTTCTTTCTGCTCGCCGCGTCCGTTCTGATATAAAAATCGCAGCGCGCATCGCTCGGCAAAGGCGCTCCATACCGCATCGACGGTGGGAGAGCGGCGGATTGGTGCTTCGTCCACCGTCGTCCTACCGGTGAGATAGGCAATCTTGGAGCGAATATCGGCAAGCGGTGCGGCAAAAGTGGATGAGCCGGCCGCTAGTGTCTGGTCGATGGCGTTGAGCAGGATATCGGCGTCGTCTGCGGTGATGAGGCCGCCTGCTGCAAAGGTGTGCTCGCGGTCGATTGTCCACGAGCTTTCCTCGGTCTCCTGCGCACCGGCGGGGCGAACCTCCTTGATTAAGATGCCACGCTCGAGCAGTTTGTCACGATCGCGCCGAAACTTGCGCTTATCCGAGTCGATGTTGCCGGAGCCATATCCCAGGTCGGAATCCAAGACGATCTGCTCGGTCGTCAGCGGTTCGGGGGAGCTGTTGAGCACAAAGAAAAGATTGAGGATGCGCTGGGCCGTTTTATCGAAACTGGGCTCCGAATTCCCCTTTTTAATTGTCGCGGTCGTGTCGCTTGCCGTCATAGAGTCCTCGCATGAGAAGGTGGTTTGCTGCCATGATTTTAGTCCGATATGGAGATTAGGCTATATCCTTGTCCGCTCGGGGCGTTAAGATGGCCCGAATTCGGTCGTTTGCGCTCGCTCGGGGTATACTTTCGACCATATACGGTTCTAATGTGCATGCATTGGGCCTATTTGTCGGATTATGGATGTGGAGCGCACATGGCGAACACCCAGAACTATATTAACCACCTGCTGCAGAACACCGGCATTACGCCGGCATGCAGCGAAGAAGAGCGCTTGGCGGCCGAGGATATCGCTCAGATCTTCCGCAACCACGGCTTTGATCCCGAGGTTCAGGAGTTCAATGCCCCGGCGCCCAGTAGGTTGGCATTTGCCGTTACCGGTATTCTTGCGTTTGCCGGTGCCCTGCTGATGGGCATCGGTGGCGGTATCGGCTTGGTCGGCACCTTGCTGGCCATTGTCGGCGCCGTTCTTTACGTGCTCGAACGCACAGGGCACCCCGTGGTTTCGCGCCTGGGCAAGACGGGCGTGAGCCAAAATGTCATCGCCTACCACAAGGCCTCGGGCCCGCTCGCGTCTCCGCGCAACCGCCCGGTGGTCGTTGTCGCACACTACGACTCTCCCCGTGCTGAGCTGCTCGCCCGCGAGCCCTATGCTTCGTATCGTGCGCTCATCGCCAAGCTGTTGCCCGTTGCCACGGTTGCCCCTGCTGCCGTTGCCATCCTGCGTATCCTGCCGCTCCCCGGCGCGCTCAAGGTTCTGCTGTGGATTGTCGCGATCCTCGCTTCCCTCGTTGCACTTGCCAACGCGGCAAACATCATCTCTAACCGCCACGTTCTTCCCTATACGTCCGGCGCGGTGTGCAACAAGTCTTCTGTCGCCGCTATGCTCGGCGTTATGGACAACGTTGCTCCCTTCCAGGGCGAAAACGAGTTTCCCGACGATGTTCCGTTCGATACCTATTTTGGGGAGCAGAAGCGTCGTGCCGAGGAAATGGCGCGCGCGGCGGCGGAGTATGCCGCGGCCCAGCAGCAAAACGACTACGGCAACACCATCGAGTACGAAGAGCCTACCTACGCCGAGGACGAGTTCGGTCAGCCGATTGCTCCCGACGCTCAAACCGAGCCCGAACAGGGCGAGGCTTTTGACGAGCAGATCGAGGGCTTTGAGGGTGCGTCTGCCGACGAGACGCTGATTGGCGCCATCGTGCCCGAGGATCAGAATCAGGCTGTCCAGGCCGAAGAGTTCAATGACGAGGTTCCCGCTGCTGAGCCGGCGGAGGAGCCTGCCGCGGCTGAGCCCGAGCCCAAGCTCTATCGCAATGCCGCCGGCAACATCCGCTTTGGTTCGGATGCCATCCGTGCGCTCGGAATGCTTCCCGAGTCCTGCACGCTCGATTACGAGGAGGGCGAGGAGCCGACGTTTGAGCCCGAGCCTGCCCCCGTCGTGGCTGCGCCTGCGCCCGTTGTCGCTGCGGATGATGAGTCTGCCGCGGTTACCTCTGCCGTTGCCGAGCCCGAGGCGGTGTCCGCGATCGATCCCGCGGCAGGACTGGACATTTTGGCTCCCGCCGCGCCGGCGCAAGACGTTGCGGACGAGTCTGACGACGATTACGTTGAACAGCCGAGGCGCGTGTCTTACGAGAGCGATACTGATTTCTCGGCCGAGATTCCCGCGGCAACGCCCCATGCCGATATTGCATCCGCGTTCTCTTCGATTGGCGCCAGCGCTTCCAACTTCTTTAAGGGCGCGCTTGCAAAGGGCAAGAAATTTGTCGACGATTTCGAGAAGAAGCGCGCTGCCGCACGCGAGGCTGCCGAGCAGGAGGCTATCGCTCAGCAGCAGGCAGCCGAGGCGGCACGTGAGCGCGCGGCGCAAGAGTTCGAGCAGAACGAGGCTATGCAGTCCGTACCCGTCGACGCTGCCGAAGCTACAACGTCTTTCGAGGCTCAGCAGCACGTCGATAGCACCATGTCGTTTGATGCCGCGCAGTTCGATTCCACGATAACGTTTGAAAAGCAAGGTACCGCGATTGCCGAGCCCCTTCCTGCTTCCGATGAGCAGGACGACGCGGCGGGCGATGGCGAGCCCATTGATGCTGCCGAAATTCAGGATGCGACCGAGGACGAGCCCGTCGAGGTCAACTCTGACGAAGAGCAGTGCGCGGCAGCCGAGCAAGATGATTCGACCGAGGTCGAGCAGGAGGAAGTGTCTGCGGTTTCCGAGGCTCCCGAGACAGATGAGTCGAGGCCTTACTCCACGCAGATTTTCACCATGCCGACTCCGAGTGGTTCCGGTGCCACGGTTGCCAATGTCGCTCCCACCCAGGACGAAACGGTCGATTCCCTTATGGCCCAGATTTCCTCCCAGGCATCGCCGCGTCCGCAGATGAATGTTCCCGATCCGGCGTCGGCACCGTCGCCTGCGCCCTCCTCGTCTCCGCTGGCTTCGGTCCCCGATCCATCGCTGCCGTCGATGAAGCAGGCAAACGTTGCGTCTCGCACGTCGCTGTTCGACCTTCCCGATCCCTCTGCCCAGGTCAACGACCCCTTTGCTACTGCTCAGGGTCCCGAACCCACATCGGCACCCGTTGCGCCTCCTATGCCCGTTGCGCCGGGCGCGCAGCCGATCGAGACCATTTCAGCTCCCGCCCCGGCGGCACCCAAGTCTCGTAAGCGCGGCCTGGGTGGCCTGTTCGGTCGTAAAAAGAAAAACGAGCAGGACAGCATGAGTGACTGGCTGGGCGTCGAAGACGATTACGATGCCAAGAAGTCCGGTCGCGGTATCGGTTCGTGGGATAACTTCGAGGACGATAACGATGGCTGGAAGGGTGGCGCTACGTCTTCCGATGGCGCTTCTTCCGAAGATATGCTCTCGGCTGTCGCCTCTATGGGCGATGATGAGCTGCTCGGTCACGATATCTGGTTTGTGGCAACCGGCGCCTCGGATTGTGATGGCGCCGGCATGAAGGCCTTCTTGGCTTCGCATCGCGATAAGCTCCGCGGCGTATTCTTCATCAATCTTGAATCCGTCGGCGCCGGCAGGCTTTCGGTGGTGACGGTCGAGGGCGAACAGCAGCTGCTCAAGGGCGATCGCCGCATCATGAACCTGGTCAGCAAGGTGTGCAAGTCGTTCCATGTCGATTGTGGCGCGCTCGAGATGCCCTATGCCAAGACCGATGCCTATGCCGCGCTTGAGGCGAGCCGCCGAGCCCTCACCATCGCCGGCGTGGACGGCACGCGTCTGGCTTGCGCTCGTACCGAGGACGACCTGCCCCACAATGTCAACCCGACGAACATTGCCACGGTATCCGAGGTCGTGACCGAGGTTATCCGCCGTTCGTAGACGGAGCTCTAAGGAGTCAACGTGTTTTCGTATATTAAGCGCCATTGGCCTGTCTACGTGATTTTGACCTTGATTGCCATTGCGTTAGGATTTGGGGCTGCCTACATCGTGGGTGCAAAGGGCTCGACCCCCGCCTCCGCAATCAGCGAAGAGGTGGAGCAAGAACAGAGTACGGGTGCCGATGGGATTCCTGAGTCCGAGCAAGCAATCGTTGATGGTGGATCTTCGTCTGCAGAGTAGATACGGCGATTTACATGATTGAAAGCGGGCGAGCCAGGGGACTGTCTCGCCCGCTTTTTCATCGCGCTAGCGCTTCTTTGGGATCGACCTAAGGCGAGCGAACCATAGGGCTGCGACACCCGAGGTCAGGAGCGCGGTGATGCAAGCGGCGATGGGAGCTGATCCTGTTGCCGGTAGGTCCTGCGGTAGGGTACAGCGTTGAATGACGCTGTCCTCGTCATGTGACTCAAGTTTATCGCCGCCACCGTTGCGGCAAAGATCGACGCGCGCGCTGTTGGTGAGTGCGGTTTGGGGCGTATAAGCCGACGTTGCCTGCATGTGTACGACTGCGCCTCGAGCGTCTGTGCCAAGGATTGCTTTGGCATCGTCAAGGTCGTCGTGCTCATCTTTGAGATCATCGCGGGTCCAAGAATCCACATCGCTTCGAGTCGTAAAGTCGGCGGCTACCGCACCGTATTCAATTCGAATGCCCGTTACGACGGTATTGGACGCAAGGTCGAGTTCTTTCGCCTCGAGTGTGGTGGATTCCGTGGTCGAGACATCCGCCTTCCAGAGGTGCCAGCCGTCGTAATCGACGAGGCGGCAATCCTCACCCAGACTCTCCCTTACTTCGTCGGACTCAAGCCAAGGATTTTCGTGCCCATCGTCAAGTGTCGCGTTTGCCGGCTCATCGACGTCTGTCGAGTCCAACGGCGTCGTGCGATACCACACGTTGCACAGACCATTG
>NZ_JBDMHA010000045.1:0-19137 GCF_039752985.1 Collinsella aerofaciens | reverse complement strand
GTTTGGTTCCTGTCCAACTTTGGTAGCTACAACGGTTCCTTTGGCTTCCTGCCTGCGATGGACGGCATCCCCGAGGAGTTCATGGACTACTCCGTGCTTGCCATGCTTGGCAACCTGGTCGCTTGGATCTTCGCCCCGCTCGGCTTTAGCACCTGGCAGGCCACCGCGCTGACCGTCTCGGGTCTCGTCGCTAAGGAGAACGTCGTCGCCACCGCCGGCTCGCTGCTGTCCGTTGCCGACGCCGCCGAGACCGACCCGAGCCTGTGGACCGCGTTTGCCGGCATGTTCCCGACTATGGGCGCTTGCGTTGCCTTTGGCGCTTTCAACCTGCTGTGCGCTCCGTGCTTTGCCGCCATGGGCACTATCCGCAACCAGATGGACTCCGGCAAGTGGACCGCGATTGCCATCGGCTACGAGTGCGCCTTCGCTTGGGTCATCGGCCTGTTCATCAACCAGTTCTACAACTTGCTTGTTCTTGGACAGTTTGGTATCTGGACGATTGTGGCCATCGTGCTGCTGGTTGCGATGCTCTTCCAGATCTTCCGTCCCATGCCCAAGCATGCATGGACCGACGAGGACGAGACCAACACTGCTTCCGCCGCAGTTTCCGCTTAAGTCCGAATAAGGATTAACCCCTTTCCACGAGCCCGGGTGTCCCAGCGACACTCGGGCTTTTTGGTGGGGGAGATATGGCGTTTCCGCAGATAAAACCGACCAAAATAAACCGTCCCTATTTGGTAGGTGGAGAATGGGGTAAAGTAAGTGATGGTTAACTAGAGGAGGCTTGCTATGGCACCTATCGATATTGTTGTACTGGCTGTTATCGGCGTTGCGTTTGTCGCGGTATGCGTGCGCATCTACCGCAAGGGCGCCTGCGCCGACTGCGCTCAGGGTAGCGTTTGCACGGGGCATTGCTCCAACAAAAAGACGTGCGCCGCACTTAAGGGCGTAGACAAAATCGCCGAAGACTTGGGCCGCGGTATCAAATAAGGTCCAGACATCTAAGCGCCTCGCGAGCATCCGTTCGCGGGGTGTTTTTCACTTTTTGTGGGGTGGGCTAGAGACGCTGCATGCGGTACCCGACACCCATGTGCGTCTGAATCATCTTGGGGTGAGAGGGGTCTGCCTCGATCTTCTTGCGCAGGGTGCGCATGAACACGCGCAGGCTCGCCAGATCGCTGTCCCAGCTCGTGCCCCATATCTCGCGGGTGATGAAGGTGTGGGTGAGCACCTTGTCGACGTTTTTCGCTAGAAGGACGAGCAATTTGTACTCGGTTGGGGTAAGCGAGAGCTCGCGTCCGTCTTTCGTCGCGTATCCCGCGGCGTAGTCGATATGCAGCGGACCGTTGTCGAACGTGCTCGCTTCTGTCGACTCGCTTGACGCCATCGAGGAGCGCCTCAAATTCGCACGGACGCGCGCGAGCAACTCATCCACAGAAAAGGGCTTGGTGAGGTAGTCGTCTGCCCCTGCGTCAAGTGCTGCAATCTTGTCGGAATCTTCGGTGCGCGCCGAAATGACGATAATGGGGACTGCCGACCAGCTTCGGATCTTCGTGATGACCTCGATACCGTCAATGTCGGGAAGGCCGAGGTCGAGCATGATGAGGCTGGGGCCGTGCGACACCGCATCCATGATGGCGGCCTGGCCGTTGCAAACCTTGCTCACGACATAGCCGTGGAGGTCAAGCGCGGTCGAAACGAGGTTTTGAACGGTCAGGTCATCTTCGACCAGGAGGATGCGTGGCTTAGCGGCATTATTCATGAATCTCGATCTCCTCGGCGGGTAGGGTAAAACGGAAGACGGCCCCATGGGGGTGGTTGTCGCGAACTTCGATGACGCCGCCATGCGCCTCCACGATGGAGCGGCAGAGCGACAGCCCAAGGCCGATGCTTCGACGCGAATCCACGGGCCGCGTATTGCTTGAGGTGAAGAAGCGCTCAAAGATATGAGGCTTGTCGCAGTCTGCTACACCCGGCCCATCGTCTGCGACGTCCACCACGATGAACTCACCCTCGCGACGTGCGCTGATGGTGACAGTCGAGTCCTCGGGCGTGTATTTGAAGGCGTTCATGATGAGATTCGTAAGCACCTGCATGATGAGATGGACGTCGATGCGTACCAGCAGGATGTCGTCAGTGTGCTCGATGGTGACGGCACGTCCATGCGATGCTTGGGCGACATGGCTGAGGGCGGCCTCGATGACCTCGTCGATGAGCTCGGATGTTAAGTTGAGGCGAATGGTGCCGTCCTCGACGCGTGTGATGGCGAGGAGGTTTTCCACGGTATCGATAAGCCAGAGGGAGTCGTCGTAGATGGCATCGGCAAGATCGCAGCGTTGTTCGAGGCTGAGCTTCTCGTCGCTCTTCCGAAGGATTGCCGCAGATCCGGATATAGCCGTGAGGGGTGTCCTCAAATCGTGGCCGATGGAGCGCAAAAGGTTGGCGCGCAGCTGCTCGTTTTTCGCCAAGACCGCAGCCTCTTCGCGCTCTTGCGCCGCCCGGTCGCTTTCGAGCGCCAAGGCGCATTCACCTACGATAGATAGGACGATCGAATGCTCGAAGGCTTCGATCTCGCGCCCCTCTAGGGCGATGCCGATGACACCGAATACCTTGTCGCCGGTGCGAACCGCGAGGTAGAGACAGCGCGCCTCAGGCAGGGTCCGCGTGCTTGCGCCCGCGCGCTTGTTGTTGGTGTAGGTCCAGGTTGCAACGGCGCGCTCGTAGTCGGTGAGCAGCGACGCGGATCGGTTTTCGGTGCCAGCGGACTCATAGAGCGCTTTGCCGAGCGTGCCGTGTTCGGCGGGGTAGAAGACCACGTCGAGTTTTAGCAGTTTGACGAGTTGGTTCATGGCGACGCGGGCGCACTCCTCCGCGCTATGGGCTTGCTGCAAGAGCTGGTTCGTTTCGAGGAGTACGCGCGTTTTGAATGCGTTCTCGGCGGAGGTACGGGCGTTGTCGGCGATGCGCGCAGTTAACTCGCCGGCGACCATAGCGGTAGCGAACATGATGCCGAACGTGACCAGATAGCTTCGGTCATAGCTGGCGAGCGAAAACAGAGGCGTGACGAAGCAGAAGTTGTAAAGCACTACAGAGAGCACGCTCGATACGATCGTGCAGATACGCCCCGTCGTGGTGACGGCGGTCAGCAGGGCCGTGAGGATATAGAGGGATATGATGCTGGAATCGGCAAATCCCAGATGGCGGAAAGCCGTGCCGATCGCCGTGGCGACAAGAGAGAGAGCCAGCGTGCGAAGCACGTTTCGGCTGCTGGGCGGCTGCAGGGCGAGCGCACGGCGGCGTCCTTTGGGCCGGGAGGGCGGAGTCGACTGGTCTGGAATGATGTAAATGTCGAGGTTCGGGGCGAATGTTATGAGCTGTTCTACGAGAGATTTGCGGCCGAAGAGGGCCTGACGGACGCTGCTGCGCTCGCCCGTGCGCCCCATGACGATCTTCGAAATACCCGACAGGCGCGCGAACTCGGAGATCTGAAACGCGATGTCGTCGCCATAGACGGTTTCCATATGTGCTCCGAGCTGCTCGGCTAGGGCGATATTGGCTGCAAGCTTGGCGCGCTCATCATCGCTCATGGCTTGCGTGCGCGGGCTCTCTACGAACAGGGCGACGAGCTCGCTGCGAAACGCTTTCGCCATGCGTGCGGCGGCACGGACGATGCGGGGATTGGTCGGCGCCGGGGAGACACAGACTAAGATACGCTCCCTGGTGTAGTAGTCACGGTTTCCCAGCACGCGTGCGGCGTCTGTGAGGTGACCGGTGCGATCGGCGCAGCGGCGCAGCGCGATTTCTCGGAGTGCGGTGAGGTTCTCGACGGTAAAAAAATGCTGTTGCGCTCGGTCGGCTTGTGCGGGACGGTAGACGAGGCCGGCGCGAAGGCGCTCAAGTAGGTCTTCGGGCTCTATGTCGACGAGCTCGACCTGGTCGGCATCATCGAAGATACGGTCGGGGATTCGTTCGCTCACGACAACGCCGGTGATGGATGCAACCATGTCGTTTAGGCTCTCGATATGCTGAACGTTCACGGTCGTATAGACGTCGATGCCCGCATGTAGAAGTTCCTCGACGTCTTGATAGCGTTTGTCGTGGCGAGACCCCGGCGCATTTGTATGGGCGAGCTCGTCGACAAGGATGAGCTGAGGGGCGCGTTCGATAGCCGCATCTAGATCGAACTCGCTGAGCGCAATGCCGTTGTGCTCGATGAGTTTACAGGGCACGTTCTCAAGCCCTTGTGCAAGATGGGCAGTTGCCGGACGTTCGTGCGGCTCGATGTATCCCGCGACGACGTCGACACCTCGCCGCTTGGCGGCGTGGGCGGCTTGAAGCATCGCATAGGTTTTGCCTGCGCCAGCAGCGTAGCCAAAGAAAATCTTGAGGTGTCCCCGGCTGGTTCGAGCGTCATCGGCGACCTCGTCTTTCTCAATTGCCTTGAGGATGAGGTCTGGATTGACGCGAGTGTCCGATGCGTCGCGCTGCATAGCGTAGCCTTTCTGAAGCGTTGTCCATGCGTGCATACGCGGTGAGGACGCCACTGTATGCTCGTGAGGTCGAGTATAGGCGCACTGCAGCCGCAATAGTGCTTTCTACCTGCATCTTTACGGCATCTTAAGGACGTGAGCCCCGGCCCTCACGCCTCTTTAATCCCTAGAAGCGTTTACTGTCCCCAGACGCTTGCGAGAGCAGGCGTCCGAGACATCGGACCGCGCGTGAAAGGGGCGGTAAATGGACATCCTCATTCCCATCATCGGAGTCGTCTGCATTGGACTCTTTATCTATTACATCTACATTCTGATGAGGAGTGATTCGTAAACTATGGACGCTGCGATTCAGTACATCTTGTACTTTGCCGTGCTCGTCGTCCTGGCCGTTCCGCTCGGTCGGTTCATGGCCCATATCATGGATGGTGAGCATACGTTCCTGTCGCCTGTGATTGCTCCTGTGGAGCGTGGCGTCTATCGTCTGCTTCGCATCGACGCGGCAGAGCAGATGGGGTGTAGGCGCTATCTGGCAAGCGTGCTGGTCTTTTCGGGGATCGGCCTCGTGGCTCTTGTGGCACTCCAGGCGCTTCAGTCCTTCTTGCCGGGCAATCCCCAGCACCTGCCGGGTGTGTCATGGGACCTGTCGTTCAATACGGCTGCTTCCTTCATAACCAACACCAACTGGCAGTCCTACTCCGGTGAGACCACCCTGTCCTACCTTGTGCAGTTCATGGGTCTCACTGTGCAGAATTTCGTTTCCGCTGGCACCGGTATCGCGGTCATGTTCGCGCTGATCCGCGGCTTCCGTCAGGTCAAGGAGCAGGGTCTGGGTTCCTTCTGGGTCGACCTCACCCGCACCGTCCTGTACGTGCTCATCCCGCTGAACCTCGTGTTCGGCATCTGCCTGGCTGCCGGTGGCGTCATCTCCAACTTCCAGCCGGCTCAGAAGGCTGAGCTCGTAGAACCCGTCGCTGTTCAGCCTAATGCAGACGGCGGCTGGAGCGTCATCGACGGCGCCCAGATTGAGGGCGACACGGTCAAGGTCGACGGCAAGGTTGTCGAGGGCGCGCGCGTGGTCACCGAGCAGTTCCTGCCCCAGGGTCCCGCGGCTCCTCAGGTCGCCATCAAGCAGTCCGGCACCAACGGCGGCGGCTTCTTCGGCGTGAACTCCGCCCATCCGTATGAGAACCCCAGTGCCTTCACCAACATCATCGAGATGACCAGCCTGCTGCTGATCCCGGCCGCCTGTTGCTTCGCTTTCGGTATCGGCGTCAAGAACACCAAGCAGGGCAAGGCCATCTTTGCCGCCATGTTCATCCTGCTGGTGATCTTCACCGGCATCATCGCCGTCAACGAGCATGCGGGCACCCCGCAGCTGGCCGATGGCGGAGCGGTCAATATCGAGATGACCGACGGCCAGGCCGGCGGCAATATGGAGGGCAAGGAGAGCCGTTTCGGTATCGCCTCCTCTTCTACCTGGTCCGCTTTCACGACGGCTGCTTCCAACGGCTCGGTTAACTCCATGCACGACTCCTACACCCCGCTGGGCGGTTTTGTCCAGATGCTCCAGATTGCTCTGGGCGAGGTCGTCTTCGGCGGCGTGGGCTGCGGCCTGTACGGCATGATCGGCTTCGCCATCCTCACAGTGTTCATCGCCGGCCTCATGGTCGGACGCACACCTGAGTTCCTGGGCAAGAAGATCGAGCCGGGCGAGATGCGCTGGGCAGTTGTCCTGTGCTTGGCAACTCCGTTTGCCATTCTGGTGTGCTCGGCCATCGCCTGCATGGTGCCCGGTCTTGCCGACCAGCTCAACAATGGTGGCGCGCACGGCTTCTCCGAGGCGCTGTATGCCTTCACCTCATGCGGCGGCAACAACGGCTCGGCGTTTGCAGGCATGAACTGCAACATTCCCTGGATCAACGTCATGCTCGGCCTCGAGATGCTGTTCGCTCGCTTCATGCCCATCATCGGTACGCTGGCTATCGCCGGCTCGCTGGCCAAGAAGGGCAAGGTCGCCGAGAGCGCCGGTACCCTGTCTACCACCAACGGCATGTTCGTATTCCTGCTCGTGTTCATCGTTCTGCTGATCGGTGCCCTGAGCTTCTTTCCGGCCCTGGCGCTTGGCCCCGTTGCCGAGTTCTTCCAGATGATTGCGTAAAGGAGGGCGCAGATTTATGACTATGCAAAAAGACATGATGGGCCGCGCGGTCCGCGACTCGTTTGCCAAGCTGGATCCTCGCGTCCAGATTCAAAACCCGGTCATGTTCCTGGTGTGGCTTTCCGCCGTCATGACCTCCGTCCTGGCCGTCGCTTCCATTTTCGGTGTGCAGGACGCGGGTGTGCCCACCTACTATGTGGTCGCCATCGCGGTCATCCTGTGGCTTACCGACCTGTTCTCGAACTTCGCCGAGGCGCTTGCCGAGGGCCGCGGTAAGGCCCAGGCCGATTCCCTGCGTGCGGCCAAGAAGGATGTCGAGGCCCATCGCATCGAGTCCGTTGAGGACAAGGAGCACTTCACCGTCGTTCCCGGCACCGAGCTCATGCGCGGCGACCTGGTGATCGTACGCGCCGGCGAGCAGATTCCCGGCGACGGCGACGTCATCGAGGGCGCTGCTTCCGTTGACGAGTCCGCCATCACCGGCGAGTCCGCCCCCGTGGTCCGCGAGGCCGGCGGCGACCGCTCTGCCGTTACCGGCGGTACCACGGTGCTGTCCGACTGGATCATCGTCAAGATCTCCAGTGAGCCCGGCCAGAGCTTCCTGGACAAAATGATCGCGATGGTCGAGGGTGCCGCGCGCAAGAAGACCCCTAACGAGATCGCTCTGGAGATCTTCCTGGTGGCCCTCTCCATCGTCTTTATCCTGGTCACGCTGGCCCTGTATTGTTACTCCTGCTTCTCGGTCGGTCTTAACGACATGGACAACCCCACGGCCGTGACCACGCTCGTGGCGCTGCTCGTGTGCCTGGCTCCTACCACCATCGGCGCCCTTCTTTCCGCCATCGGCATCGCCGGCATGAGCCGTCTGAACGAGGCCAACGTGCTGGCCATGTCCGGCCGCGCCATCGAGGCCGCCGGCGACGTCGACATCCTCATGCTCGACAAGACCGGCACCATCACCCTGGGTAACCGCCAAGCCGCCGAGTTCATCCCGGTCGACGGCATCGATTCCGCGGAGCTGGCCGATGCCGCCCAGCTTTCCTCGCTGGCCGACGAGACCCCCGAAGGCCGTTCCATCGTCGTGCTCGCCAAGGAGCAGTTCGGTCTGCGCGGCCGCACACTCGAGGATAAGGGTATGGAGTTCATCCCCTTCACCGCGGCGACCCGCATGTCCGGTGTGAACTACGAGGGCAATGAGATCCGCAAGGGCGCTGCCGATTCCGTGCGCACCTATGTGGAGGCAGCCGGCGGCGTGTTCTCCCAGGAGTGCGACGAGGCCGTCGAGCGCATCGCCAAGGCCGGCGGCACCCCGCTGGTCGTGACCAAGAACTGCCGCGTGCTGGGCGTTGTGTACCTCAAGGACATCATCAAGTCCGGCGTTAAGGAGAAGTTCGCCGACCTGCGCATGATGGGCATCAAGACCATCATGGTGACGGGCGACAACCCGCTCACCGCCGCGGCAATCGCCGCCGAGGCCGGCGTTGACGACTTCCTGGCCGAGGCCACCCCTGAGGGCAAGCTCGAGAAGATCCGCGAGTTCCAGCGTGAGGGCCACCTGGTCGCCATGACCGGCGACGGCACCAACGACGCGCCGGCGCTGGCGCAGGCGGATGTCGCCGTGGCCATGAACACGGGCACCCAGGCTGCCAAGGAGGCCGGCAATATGGTCGACCTCGACTCCAGCCCCACCAAGCTCATCGAGGTCGTGCGTATCGGCAAGCAGCTGCTCATGACCCGCGGTTCGCTCACGACCTTCTCGGTCGCCAACGACATGGCGAAGTACTTCGCTATCATCCCGGCCCTGTTCTCGCCGATCTACCCGGGCCTTGGCGCGCTCAACATCCTCGGTCTGGCAAGCCCGCTGTCCGCGGTTCTTTCGGCCATCATCTATAACGCGCTCGTTATCGTCGCGCTGATCCCGGCCGCGCTGAAGGGCGTTAAGTACCGCGAGGTGCCGTCCGGACAGCTGCTGATCCACAACCTGCTCGTGTGGGGTCTGGGCGGCATCGTTGCCCCGTTCGTATTCATCAAGCTCATCGACATGCTGCTCGCGTTCTGCGGCATTATGTAAGTGGAGGTTTGTATGTTCAAAGGTGTTGCATCGCGCGCACTGGGCGTGTTCGCGCTGTTTACCGTTGTCTGCGGCCTGGGCTATACGCTCGTCGTGACCGGCATCGCGCAGCTTGCGTTTCCGTACCAGGCGAACGGTTCGCTCATCAAGGTCGACGGCAAGGTTGTGGGCTCCGAGCTCATCGGCCAGAACTTCGAGGATGAGGGCCATATGTGGGGCCGCATCCAGAACGTGTCAATTGTCGAAGGCGACGACGGCGAGCCCATGGCCTACGGCGCTCCGTCCAATTTGTCTCCGGCGAGTGAGGAGTACCGACAGCTTGTGGACGCGCGCGTCGAGAAGATCCGCGCCGCTAACCCCGATGCCGATATGGACGCTGTGCCCGTCGACCTGGTGACGTGTTCGGGGTCCGGCCTCGACCCGGAGATCTCTCCGGATGCCGCCGAGTACCAGGTCCCGCGCCTTGCCAAGGCCACGGGCAAGAGCGAAGGTGAGGTGCGCGAGATCATCGCCCAGTGCACCAAAGGCCGATTCCTGGGCGTCTTCGGCGAGCCCACGGTCAACGTGCTCAAGGTGAACCTTATGCTGGACGGCGCGCTGTAGGTGAGGGAGTGGCGGATGAGGGCGTGACTGACTATCTGAGCCCTCAATTCCACCCCGCCCATCAGTTGCGGTGAAATACGGACTGTTTTGGCTGTCAAAAGCCTTATCTACTCCGTACTCCACCGCAACTTTTTTGTGAGGGTCGGGATTGAAGGTGGGGAGTGCGAGCGAGTGCGAATGCGGCGGATACTGATACGATAGGTACGTTAGCAACTGCCGCCGAGCGGCTCAAACGAAAGGAAGCCTGTATGGAGTCATCCGCCTACCCGATGCTCTTTAGCCCGATCAAGGTCGGTACGACCGAGGTCAAGAACCGCGTCTTTATGCCGCCGGTGTCCACCAACCTGGCCGATCACGGCTATGTGACCGACGACTTGGTCGATCATTACCGTGCCCGCGCCAAGGGCGGCGTGGGCCTCATCATTACCGAGGTCGTGACGGTCGAGCCCACCTATACCTATCTGCCGGGTGACATGTGCTGCTACGACGACACGTTTATCCCCGGCTGGGAAAAGCTCGCCGCAGCCGTCCACGAGTACGGCTGCAAGATCATGCCGCAGCTCTTCCACCCCGCCTACATGGCCTTTAACATTCCGGGTACGCCGCGCCTGATCGCTCCGTCCTTTGTGGGCCCGTCCTATGCCCGCGAGGCGCCGCGCCCCATCACGGTCGATGAGATTCACGAGCTCACGCATCAGTTTGGCGACGCTGCCGTGCGTATGCAGAAGGCCGGTGTCGATGGCGTCGAGGTCCATGCGGCGCACGCCCACGGTATGCTCGGCGGCTTTTTGACTCCGCTCTACAACAAACGCACCGACGAGTACGGCGGCTCGCTCGACGCCCGCATGCGCTTCTTGCTCGAGGTCATCGCCGAGATTCGCGAGCGCTGCGGCAAGGACTTCATCATCGACGTCCGTATCTCGGGCGATGAGTACACCGATGGCGGCCTGACCCTCAACGACATGATCTACGTCTCGCGTCGTCTGGAGAAGGCCGGTGTCGACATGATTCACGTGTCGGGCGGTACCACCATCAAGCGCGGCTCCGCGATTCCCGCCGCCGGTACCCAGCAGGCCTCGCATGCCGCCTGCTCGCGCGAGATCAAAAAGCACGTCAACATTCCCGTCGCCACTGTCGGACGTATTAACGAGGCCTGGATCGCCGAGGAGCTGATCGAGGACGGCGCTGCCGACATCTGCATGATGGGCCGCGCCAATCTGTGCGATGCCGAGTTCTGCAACAAGGCCGCTGCCGGCAACGCCGACGACATCCGTCCCTGCATCGGTTGCCTGCGCTGCCTGAACGGCATTATGTTCGGCAAGCGCATCTCCTGCACCGTCAACCCGGACGTGGAACGCGACGAGGCTGGTTACGAGCCTGCCGCCGAGGCTAAGAACGTGCTCGTTGTGGGCGCTGGTCCTGCGGGTATGGAGGCTGCCTATATTGCCGCCAAGCGCGGACACAACGTGGTGCTCGTGGATAAGCAGGATGAGCCGGGCGGCGAGATGCGCATCGCAGCCGTTCCGCCGGCAAAGCAGGAACTCACCCGCGTGATCAAATACCAGTATCGCCGTCTTGCTGAGGCGGGCGTGAAGTGCGTCTTTGGTACCGAGCTTTCGGCCGAGGACATTCAGCGTGACTACGCGGGCTACGAGGTCGTCCTGGCTTATGGCGCCGAGCCCATCGCTCCGGCCTTCATGCAGGGCTTTAAGCAGGTTATGACGGCCGATGACCTGCTGGGTGGCAAGGCTTTCCCGGGCAAGAAGATCGTCATTGTGGGCGGCGGCACCGTTGGCTGCGAGACGGCCGATTACCTGGCCCCGTTGGTCAACGACCTGTCGCCGGCCAACCGCGATGTCACCGTCATCGAGATGACCAAGACGCTCGCCGCCAACGAGGGCGGCGCCGGTCGCGCGGTGCTCATCACGCGCATGCTCTCCAAGGGTGTCCACGTGCTGACCGAGGCCAAGGTGACCGAAATCACAGAGGACACCATCAGCTACGAGAAGGACGGCGAGGTCCACACCATCGCCGGTGCCGATACACTGGTGCTTGCCATGGGCTATCGTCCCAATACCAAGCTGGCCGACGACCTTGCCGCTGCCGGCGTTACCACCCACGTGCTGGGCGACGCCAACAAGTGCGGCAACATCCGCGATGCCATCGGCGACGGCTACAAGGTTGCCTGCGAGCTCTAGTCAACCCCTTTGCACCAATCGATTGCAAAAAGCGGCGGCTGCCCTGTGTGTTGGGCAGCCGCCGCCTGCGTTTTGCCAAAGAAAGATTATTGTCGGGCCCTAAATGCCTTTTGCTTCTGCTCCCTCCGCAATCATGTTGCGGTTATACACCAGGTGCAGATACATCGCGTCGTGCGCGGCGGTGGGATTGCGCGCGGCGATGGCGTCGGCCACATCGCGGTGCATGCGGATAGTTTCCTCGACGAGCTTTTTGCCGGTCACGTCGATAAAGAGGGGGACGGATGCCTTGAACACGCCCATCAGGCGGGGAACGACGAGGTTTCCGGAGCTCTCGGCAATGGCATTGTGGAACGCGGTGTCGGCGGCGGAGTAATCCTCACCGGCCTCGGCCAGGCGCTCGGATTCGTCGCAGAGCTCTTTGATACAGACGACCTGGTCGTTGGTTGCGCGCTCGGCCGCCATGCGTGCTATCTGCGGCGGTGCCACGGCCCTCTCGCACGTCAACGATGCCGGTTTTTGGATGTGCTCCTCGTTCCTGGAGATTGACGAGAAGACCACCCTCAAGTCCGGGACCGTTATGGAGACGCTCATCGGCCTTTCGGGTCTTGCCTGCGCCCTGGTGATTTCGTTCTTCGCCTAGTTCGCGTGGCTAAGCATCTTTTGCCGAGCGCATCGCTCGGTACCCATTTACACCTGATTCATTAACCAGCGATTGGCACAACCGTTCAAATCAAAAGAGGAGAGCATCATGGACGAGAAGACCAAGGCACAGATTCAGCAGGAGGCAGCCGACCTGGTTGCCAAGCTGCAGCCGCGTTCCGGCAAGTTCCGCACCATCAGCCCCGAGATGGACCCGCTGCGTCTGGGCTCTGGCTGGTCCATCGAGGATCTGGACAAGCCGCAGGTCATTATCGAGTCGACGTTCGGCGACTCGCATCCGGGTTCTGCCGGCCTGTTTGAGTTGGTCGAGGAGGTCCGTGCCGGCGTTGCCGAGGCTGGCGGTCATGGTGCCCGTTACTTCTGCACCGATATCTGCGACGGCGAGGCCCAGGGCCACGACGGCATCAACTACTCGCTGCCCAGTCGCGACATGATCGCCAACATGATCGAGATTCATGCCAAGGCCACCCCGTTCGACGCCGGCGTCTTTGTTGCCAGCTGCGATAAGGGCCTGCCTGCGAACCTTATGGCCATGGGCCGCATCAACATCCCCTCCATCGTCGTTACCGGCGGTGTCATGGATGCCGGTCCCGATCTGTTGACCCTGGAGCAGCTCGGCGCCATCTCGGCCCGCTATGAGCGCGGCGAGATTTCCCGCGAGGAGCTCGAGTTTGCCAAGCACAACGCATGCCCCAGCTGCGGCGCCTGCTCCTTTATGGGTACCGCCTCGACCATGCAGGTTACCGCCGAGGCCCTGGGCCTTATGCTCCCCGGCACGGCTCTGCTGCCCGCAACCAGCTCCGATCTGCGTGAGTTTGCGCGCGAGGCTGGCCGTCAGTCCGTGTGGCTCTCCGAGCACAACCTGTGCCCCCGCGACATCGTGACCAAGGAGTCCTTCGAGAATCTCATCATGGTCCACGGCGCCATCTCCGGTTCCACCAACTCGCTGCTGCACATTCCCGCGATCGCCCGCGAGTTTGGCATCGAGATGTCCGCCGACGATTTCGATCGCCTGCACCGTGGCGCCCACTACCTGCTCAACGTTCGCCCCGCAGGCGAGTGGCCGGCGCAGTTCTTCTACTATGCGGGCGGCGTGCCGCGCATCATGGAGGAGATCAAGTCGATGCTCCACCTCGACGTTATGACCGCCACCGGCAAGACTCTCGGCGAGAGCCTCGAGGACCTCAAGAACAACGGTTACTACGAGAAGTGCGGTCGTTACCTTGAGAAGTGGAATCTCAAGCGCGAGGACATCATCCGTCCGTTTGACCAGGCCTTCGGCACCGACGGTTCCATCGCCATCCTCCACGGCAATCTTGCTCCCGAGGGCGCGGTCGTCAAGCACACCGTCGTTCCGCGCGAGATGTTCCAGGCTACGCTCAAGGCCCGTCCGTTCGACTGCGAGGAGGACGCCATTCACGCCGTCCTGACGCACGAGGTCAAGCCCGGCGATGCCGTTATCATTCGCTATGAGGGACCCAAGGGTTCCGGTATGCCCGAGATGTTCTACACCACCGAAGCTATCGCCAGCGACCCCGAGCTGGGCGCGAGCATTGCCCTGATCACTGACGGCCGCTTCTCCGGCGCCTCCAAGGGCCCGGCTATCGGTCACGTTTCGCCCGAGGCCGCTGTGGGCGGTCCGATTGCCCTGATTGAGGAGGGCGACCTTATCCGAATCAACATCCCCGAGCGCTCGCTGTCCATCGTGGGGCATCGCCGGCAAGGAGATGGAGCCGGCCGAGGTCGACGCCGTCCTGGCCGAGCGCCGAGCCGCTTGGAAGCCCAAGGCTAATCGTTACACCTCCGGCACGCTCAAGTTCTTTACCGAGCATGCAGTTTCCGCCATTCAGGGTGGCTACATGGAGTAGCGCACGTACGCATCGAATTTCTCCTCTCATAGATGTGCGGCACAAAGAGCCCCGAGTTCAGCCACGTCACCGGGGCGCGTTGTTCAGCGCCGCCGGGGCGCTCCACTCAAACGACAAGAGACGTCTTACGCAAGCGCCCGCGTCCGTGGATAAAACCACGGGCGTGGGCGCTTCACTTTATTCCCAGCCGCTTTATTCCCAGCCCTTCCACACGTCAGGCTCGTAGCCAACGGTTGCCTGGCGGCCGTTGCGAACGATGGGCTCACGAAGAATCTGCTGGTTATCGAGCACCTTTTCGAACTTCTGGTCGGCAGCAAGATACTGTACGAGCGCAACCGTGTCGGCATCTTTCGCCTTTGGATCGATCACAGCGTCGATCCCGCCGACGGCGCGCGCCACGCTTTCGAGCTCGCCTTTGCTCATCCCCTTTTCCTTCAAGTCGATGAACTGGAACTTCACACGACGTTCCTTGAAATAGCGCTGCGCCTTCTTAGTATCGAAGCTTTTCTTCGTGCCGAATATCTGGATGTTCATACGTACCGCCTTCGCTCAATTCTCGTCCGTCCATGATACGACAAGGGAGCCGAGCAAAAACAGAGCAGGCGGAGATGGAGGAGGACGGCGACCGACCGTCGGCAAGAGTCGGCCGGATCGGACTGGCGCCCAGCGCGCGCCGGCGACACGCTCGCAGCTGCACACATAGCCGATGTACAAGCTCGCCGCGGCGTTCCCTCGCCCCGCGGTGTGGCGACAGAGAAGCACGCCACCCGTCAACGATGGCGCCTCGGTGAAGAAAATCAACGTCTGGGTTACATCCCTTGAAAGGGGCGAAGACGGCTGCTAGAATACCTCCCCGCTATGAAGGATTTGACCAAAGCATACATCGCAATTCGGCGGCCCCTGGTATACGGGGCCTCTCCTGTTGTTCCCCAAGTGCGCTCTGAGCAGCCGCTTTCTTCCTGTCGTATCTGATGCACGCATAGCACGTGCATGTTATTTCGCCCGTGGGCCGGCGCGCCTTCGGCGAAGAATCGAATAGATACGAAGGAAGCTTATGTCTGATAATTGTACGGTCGTGCCCGCCAATGGGCGCATTACCGGTACCCAGATCCGCATCGTCGCGGTCGTCGTCCTGGGTGCCTTCTTGGCGCTACTGAACCAAACGGTGATGTCGCCTGCGCTGCCGGTCATCATGTCCGATTTCGCCATCGATGCCTCGACTGCCCAGTGGATCATGTCCATATACCCGCTGGTGAGCGGAATCATGGTCCCCGTTTCGGCGTTCCTTATCGACAAGTTCAGCACCCGCGCGCTATTCTTCGGGGCGACGCTGGTGTTCGCGCTGGGCACGCTGCTGTGCGCCGCAGCCCCTGATTTCCTGTTCCTCATCATCGGTCGCGTGTTGCAAGCGGCGGGCTCAGGCGTGCTCATGCCGCTTGTCTCGGTGGTTCCCATGCTGGTGTTCCCCGTCGAGAAACGAGGAACGGCTATGGGCATGGCGGGCATCGTCATGTCGGCGGGTCCCGCGGTCGGCCCCGTCGTAGGCGGCGCGGTGATCGACACGTACGGCTGGCGCACCATGATCGGCGCCATCGTCCCCCTCGCAATTCTCGTGCTGGTGCTGGGCGTGTTCATGCTGAAAAACGTGGGCGAGCTGAAGAACCCCAAGCTCGACCTGCCCTCGGTCGTCCTCTCCACCATCGCCTTCGGCGGACTTCTCTACGGGTTCTCGAGCGCCTCGTCGATGGGTTGGGGCAACCCCGTGGTGCTCGGCTCGATCGTCGCGGGTGTCGTGTGCTTGGTGCTGTTCGTCGTACGCCAGGGCAAAATCGAGGACCCGCTGCTTCAACTGGGCACGCTCAAGACGCGCGAGTTCCGCGTGGCCGCCATCATCGTCACGCTCATCAACGCCGCATGCCTGGTCACCAACACGCTGTTGCCGTTGCTGCTGCAAACCTCGCTTGGCGCTTCGGCCTTCGAAACCGGCATGGCCATGCTTCCCGCCGCGGCGGTGGGCATCATCATCAGCCCTATCTCCGGCGTGGTGTTCGACAAGTTCGGTCCGCGTGCCATCTCGATCGTCGGCCTGGCCCTCATGACCGGCGCCCTGTTCCTGCTCTCGCTTTCGACGGTAAACACGCCCATCTTGGTGGTTGCGCTGTTCTGCATGCTGCAGTCCGCCGGCCAGTCGCTCGCGAACATGCCGGTGAACACATGGGGTGTCAATGCCTTGAAAAATGACATGATCGCCCACGGCAACGCCATCGCGAACACCGGCCGCCAGGTCGCCGGCGGTTTGTGCACGGCGCTCATCATCACGGTCATGACAAGCGTCACCGCGTCGGCCGGCGTCGATGCGAGCATCCAAGTAGCCACCGCCGTGGGCGCGGGCGTCGCTTACAAGGTGTGCGCGGCAATCGGCCTCGTTTCCCTTATCTGCGCCATATTCAGCGTGCGCACCAAGAAAACCGCACCGAAAACGAAGGAGGCATAAGCGATGTCCGAGATTCTGTCCGAGCGCATCCCGCTCGAGCTCGAGGGGACGCCCGTTTCGAGCATCATGATTGAAGAGCCGTTCACCTGCACGCAGGATTGCACGATTTCCGACGTGGTGCGCATGCTCGCCGAAAACGAGGTGAGCAGCATGCCCGTAATCGATGAGCGCAACCAGGTGGTCGGGTTCATCTCCGACGGCGATGTCATGGGAGCCATCGCGCAGCATCGCGCTCACACCATCTTCACGGGCGGCGATGCGTCCATGCTGTACTTCGACGATCAGAGCCTTGAGCAGCGCATCGAAGACCTGAAGGATCGCTGCGTCATGGATTTCGCGACGCGCCAGGTAGTGTGTGCCCGTCCCGAGCAGAGCATCGCCCGCGTCGCCGCGCTGCTGGCGAAGAAGAAGTTCAAGAAGCTTCCTGTGGTTGATGACGAGGGCAAACTCGTGGGGGTCATCCGCCGCTCCGCCATCACCAAATACATCTTCGGCATCCTTTTCCAATAGGGGCAGGTCGCACTTGAGGCGAACATCTCGAGGCATCGAGCCAGAACTGGACCAGACAACCTTGACACGCACGCGCTTTCCCTCGATGCTTCGGTAAGGGGAGCTGCGAAAATCGCAGCACGGGTGATCGGCGCCGCGCCCCCGAAGGCAAAAGCGAACACGGGAGCGATACGATGGGAAAAGTCCTGGACGAAGATTTGGTTTATGAGATTCTCTCCGTCGTGGCAGAGATTCCGGCGGGATACGTCGCCTCGTACGGTCAGATAGCGCGCCTCATCGGCGGGGAGAAAAACTCTCGCCTGGTCGGAGCGGTGCTGAGCGAGGCGGATCGCTACGGCGATTATCCCTGCCACCGCGTCGTCAACCACGCGGGACGCCTCGCGCGAAACTTCCCCGACCAGCGAGCACTACTGACGGAGGAAGGAGTCGCCTTCCGAGACAACGGCTGCGTCGACATGAAAAAGCACCAGTGGAACGAGTAGCCAGGCAGCGTAGCGTCGAAAGGAGCGACGCCACGGGGAACGACCTGCGCCCCGCCGCCGGACAACCTATGGCAAAGTGACACGTCCCACAAAGAGCGGCGCACCAGTACGAGACACGACCGCGACGTAAAAAGACCCTATGATACTCGTAAGCATCTATCTGATTGCCCGCCTCGAGATACCCAAAGAACGAGAGATGCCGAAACCCCTAGACAAAGAAAAAGGTCGGGAGCTTTTATGCTTCCGACCTGAAGTTTCATGGTCGCGGGGGGCGGATTTGAACCACCGACCTTCGGGTTATGAGGTCGCTACGACGTTGTTTCATTCAGACATTTCGACCCAAATTGAAGTCAATATAACTCCAGGTCATTTGATGTTTTCATAGATTTACGAAAGAAAAGTACGCGGAATAATTCGACCCAAATTCGACCCACAACGAGCTTGAAAGCGGTCAGGCGGAGCATTACCCTTGGGGTGTGACCCCACGCAGGGCCCACCACCAAGGGTAATGCCCGCCCGCCCCAGCCCTTTGCGCCATTCCGCGCAACCGAGCGCGATTCTCAGGCACTTCAGGCAAGGAACACGATGAACGACCGACCTCTCGTCATAGGCAAAGGAACGAAGCAACGCCGCGACAAATACACGTGGCGCTACCGTCACAGCCTCGGCAAGGATCCGGTCACGGGCAAATACCGCTATTCGCCGTGGCAGACCATACATACCACCAAAAGCCGAGAGGTCGACGCCGCACTCGAAGCCTACAAGGCAGAACTCAACAGCGGCACCTACGTCCAAAAATCGAGGGACACCGTCGGCTCGTACGCAAAAAAGTTCCACGACAACCGCGAAGGAACCATCACGCCGCTCGCCTACTCGACATCCTACTCAATCGAGAACCGGACGCGCACATCACATGCGTGATGCTCATGCTCGACACCGACATGAGAAGGGCAGAAGCCCTCGGGATGACGTGGTCCGATGTCTCCGTCGAGAACAGAAGCATCCTCATTGAGCAGCAGTTCGCGGCCGATCGAAGCGTTCGCTCGCCCAAAAGCAAGAAAAGCGTGCGGAGGATCTCGATAAGCGAGACGCTGACGTCGTATCTCGAATTCTGGAAAAAGGAGCAGGCCCGCGAAATGGAAGCCTTCGGCCTGGAACAAGTCAAAGGCACTCCGCTCGTCCACTCATTCGAACGAACGAAAGACAGGCATCCCCAAGTCAACTTCATGGACCTGAATGGGTTTTCGCGCTGGTTCAGAAACTTCAGCGTCGAGAACGGGTTCGGCAAGTTCGAAGGCGTTCGAACATACCATTATGTGAAGGAAACTGTCGACGGGGAAACGATTTCGAAGCGTTATGAGCATAAAGAGTGGCTCGAATTGAGGGATTACCTCAGGAAGCATCCCAAGGTTCGCGAGGCGAGGCATATCAGCACATATGAGAGCGAGCACCTTCCTTACGGATATTCGGGCCTATCGAGCCACACCGCTACTGCCGCTACTGCCCGCCAGCTTCCGAACCAGCGGGCGGTAGCAGCACCCCGAACATCTCGCCGACAGCGCAGAGAGTCGTCGACCTGGCGGCCAAGGCCGACATCGAGGAC
>NZ_JBDMHA010000044.1:14806-19349 GCF_039752985.1 Collinsella aerofaciens | reverse complement strand
TAAAGCCGTTTGTCTCCACCCGCGTAGCGGGTGGTTTAAAGCTGGCCGCTGCGCGGCCAGCGGACTAAAGTCTTGAACGAGGCGGGGCACTCGGTCATATCGACCGGGTGCCCCGCTTTTCTTGGAGGGTTCTCTAGTAACTTTTTCAAAACCAATGATCATCAGGTCGGTAGGCCTGCGCGTCACTCATTACGGAGGCAGTACGCCAGTGAGCATGAAAGGCAATTATTTTTCACGACGACCGCCTCCCCGCTTGATGACGAGCCCGACAACAATAGCCGCCACTCCGATGGCAGCCAAAGCCGCCACCAGCACCAACGTTCTATCTCCCGTCGAGGGTATAAAGCCACGACTTGCTTCTTTGCTCGGGGTGTTGAGCACCGACAGCTCAATCGAACCCGTCCCGGCATCGGCGGTATCAACCCGCAGAGGGCTTTTGACCGACACGGTCACCTTGAGCTTCGCGGCCGCCACCTGCTTAGCGTCCAATCCCTCAGACGTAACCGTTACCGTTCGTTTGCCCTCAAAGGCGGTGTATCCCTTGGGAGCCGCGGCCTCCTCGACGGTGTAGACACCCGCGTCCACACCGCTCAATTCCGCGTGGCCGTCCGCGCCCGTGATGACGCACGCGTCAGCATCCGTCGACCACGAGCCGTCGGTCGTTAGGATGCGCCCGCGGTCATCGATGATGCGCAGTTTGGCACTCGCGAGCGGTTTATCGTCCGAGCTCGAGCGCTTGATGAGGCTGAGTCCCCAGGTATAGGCCGTGGCGTCATCACTCGGCGTATGGGTGAATCCGGCATCGCCGGACTGGTCGACGAGGGGAGAGCGCGGGTAACGCAGGTAGACCTCGTTGGGGTTGCCCTTGGTGGCGCCTCGATTGCAGTTGGCCCCCAACGGCGCATTGTAGACAGCAACCACGCGGGCGCCCGCGGCAAAGGCGTCAGCCCCGCCGAGCGCGGCGATGAGGTCGCCGGTGCGCGCGGTGAAGGCATTGCCCTCGACCGAGACCTTGCACTGTGAAGTAATGTCTGTCCACCCTTTAGCCGGCGTCGAGTTGGTGTTGCCACCCTCACATGCGACGACGTCGAAGCCGCCGTCCGCGCCCGCCGCCACGTACACGCGCACGCTCGCGGCCACCTTGGAGGGGTCGAGCCCCGCACTCATGGTGTCGACGAACTGTACCGTATAGGTGTCGTACGCCGTGAGCCCCGCCGGGACCGTGGCCGAGAGGCGCCAGTACAGGTCGTCGGCAACCGTGGCGTCGGCGGCCTTCTGCCAGGCGGCGGTGCTGTCCTCCAGCACGTGTTTTTGGACCTTGGGGGTCGCCGCCTTGGGCTTGACGGTGACGGCGCTGCCGCCGACCAGGGTCATGATCGGCGCGGTGCCGGCCTCGCCCTGGGCGATGGCGTCGCCGTCGGCGACGATGAGCCAGTAGCCGCAGGGCAGCTCGGCCGCCGTGCCCGCGTTAAGGGCCACGGAAGTTGCGTCGGCATTGCAAATCGCGCGGGCAAGCTTTGCCGTCAGCGCGGTCGTCATATGCCCGTCGGCATTCATCCACTCGGCAGTCTCTTGCGCCGCCGATGCCGAGCCATCAAGCCCCGCATCATGAAGCACGGGAAGAACGGCTTGACGAACCGCGCCATTCGCCCACGTTACGTCAGTTGCAATTTTATGGCCAGCATCGTCATCATCGATAACTGTCGCCGAAAAGAGCTGGTACGCGTCATACCGCGTCGCGACTGTACCGTCCACCGTAATGGCACCGGTGTCGGCAGCACGAGCCGTCCTGGGCAGCATCGCAAAAGAGAACATAGCGACCGTAGCTATCGTTGCGACGGCCAACAAGCGGCACCAAAGCCTACTCACGGCGACCACCTCGATCTTGATCGCGATGGCGGTGAGCATGCATCCATGTCGCGGCAAAGCACAGCAGCGAAGCGCCAGCCAGATACGTCATAGTCAAGCCGGCACCGCCTGCCTCGGGAAGCGTGGTCGAGTATCTGTTGGTAAAAGTCGGCGGGGTCGAAGAGCCATTGTCATAGGTGACGGTGGCGACGAGATTCCTCTCACCGTTGTCCACCTTAACCGTAACCTTGTGCTGGGTCCTGTCGTAGGTGATGTGGTCCTTGACGTTGTTCTCGGCGCCCTCGGGGACGACCTCAGAGATGGTATAAGTATAGGTATCGGCCTTGTTGTAGTCGACGTTGAAGGAGACGTTGCCCATGGCATCGTTGGTCACCGTTTGGAGCACCCTGTCCTTGTCATCCTTGAGCGCGAACGAGAACTGACCTTCCTTGAACGTTCCGCCTGCGAGCACCTTCTCTGCGTTAATAACCGCCTTGCCCGTCATGCGGTTGTCGTAGACCCAGATCTCGTCCTTCTTTGTATCGTCGATGATCTCCGCACCGTCGACGATGTCCTTTGCCTTAGTTAGCACAGCCTGATAATCCTTGTCGCTCGCGCTGCCCTTGAGCATGATCCACGTGGGATCGGCCTTGGCATAGCCAACAGGCGCCTTGGTCTCCACGAGCTGATAGAGCACGCAATTACTCATCTTCTTGTCGCTTGTGCCGAACGAGATTTTGCCGTTGGCGTCGGTGGGAACGTCGATCGCGGCCTCGTCAAACGGCGTTCTGGCGTTCTCTACATTTCCGTCATCCGCAACCTGGCCCATATCCACGCTGTAGAGTGTGAACTTCGCCCCCTCGAGCGTCGCGCCGACCTGCTGGGCGTCGTACTTGGTCATCGTGATGCTGTAGCCGTTGCCGCCCGCGCTGGCGGACGCATTTTGAATCTTCCATTTTTGCTCGTCGATCGCCGAACCCTCCGTCACCCCCGCAAGCTCGGCGGTGTTGGAAAGGGACACCTCTTCGCCGGGGTTTCCGGTCGGGATAACCTCATACTCGACCTTGAGGTATTTCCCGTCGGGCACCTCAAGAGTCAACTTCGTACACGAGCCAGATTCATCCTTGACTTGCTCCATCTTCGACGAATAGTCCTTATCAGCCAGCGGTGACCAGGCACCATTCACCTGCTCATAGACCTTAAGCGTCGACGGCACCAGCGCGCACTTGGCATCCATGGTATCGACGAGCTCAAGGAAGTCGGTGCCATTTTTAAGGGCAACGGCAGACTCGTTAACAAGAATGGTGTATTTGATGCGATTGCTATTGGCAACCTGCTCGCCGGACTTTTTGATGACGTTGTTCTTAATGATGACGTCACCTTTACCGGAATCGAACTGTTTAACTCCTGACCCCGCGCTGGCCTTGTTGGTGAACTTCACCTCGTTTGTGGAGGTATCGAGCTCACCGCGCTTGACCGCCGTCTTGTACGTGAGCTTTGCGTAGCCGGCATAGCTTTCAAGCTCAGTCGTGGGGATGGAGAAGGTGACCGTATTGCCGTTGCGGCTGACGTTGTCGGCGGCGAGCGTCCGACCCGTAACGACCTCCTTGGCCTCGCCTCCGCGATGAAGCCCCGTATGTTTATCATAGGGGTTCTGCACGAGCGTATACTTTGCGGAATTCGCAACATAGCTCATACCATCCGGAAGGCTATCAACGATATTCAGCGGTTTCCCGCCCAGCTTTCCAGCTCCATAGTATTCGAACTCGCCATTTGCGCCCTTATTACCCTTTTGGCGGTTTGCATACACCGTCCAGTCGACGATCCAGGCGCCCTTCTCATCCGAGCCGTCAACGGTATGCCAATCGAAGTTCTCAACCCAAGACACCTTCGACTCCGCTTCCGGCTTCTCGACCGCGGGCATCGTTTCTCGGTTGACAACGTACTTGATGGGTTCGGTGAACGGCCACTGTAGTCTCAGGCCCGGTGCTTCGACCGCTGCGAAGTTTGAGTACCAGCCCGACAGCGCTTCTGATGTGGTGTCGTAGGTGATAACGGCGTAGTCCTCGTTCTCGAGAGCGGCTTTCACGTTGTCGGTAACGATGATTTTGAGGTCGTAGTTTTTCTTTGTTTCATTACCCGGATAGCTGGTCGTTGGTCTCCAGTCGGTGCCCGGAACCAGCTCGGTATTGCCGATTTTAATGGTAATGGAGCTTTCGTCGACGCCAAGTTTCTGCGACCATGCCGACTGAAACGTGTCCTTCACCGTCACCTCGCCTGGATGGGCCGCATTGACGATCGCCTTCAGCGCGACCTTCGTCTCCCACGTCGCCCTGCCCGTCGTCGCCGCCTCATCGTATCTCACGAGCCTCTTGGTGATCGGCACAACACCCGTCAGCTGCGGCGTGAAACTGCCATCATCCGTACCGGAAACGGAACCTTTGCGCTCGATGGTCGCGCTGTTGCGCACGGTGTCGTACGAGCTCGTATCGTTCATCTTGGTGTGATAAACGATGCAGTAGGTGGCGTACTTATCCTCAAGGTTGTTCGGGAACGTATAGGAAAAGAAATTATCCTTAGGTTCAAGTTTTCTTTCACAAATCTTGACTCCGCTCGCCTCCGAGTCGCCTTTGTAAACCGTAAAGTTGCCCGTATACGTCTGTTTTCCGTCCAGATTATCGGTGAACATGTATCC
>NZ_JBDMHA010000044.1:9505-14656 GCF_039752985.1 Collinsella aerofaciens | reverse complement strand
AGCCAGCCCAATTCCACGTTGCCTTATTCTCAGCTTTGATCAAATCGCCGCCGTTCGCGGCAACACCGCTCTTCAGCACCGTATCGTACGTGATCGTGTGGTTGCCCCGGGAAAGGTTGCCCAGGCTGTCGAGGGTTACGACCTGGCCGTCGATCATCGGCTGGGAGTCAAGCTTCTTGCCGTCGAGCTTGAAACTGTCGTTCACAAAGTCGAAGTTGTCGCCCAGCGTATCAATGAAGCTAACGTCCGTAGCATACGACTCTACGGTAAGCGTAACAGTCCAGGTAACCTTGGCCACGCCATCTGCGCCCTGGGAGAAGGTCCCCGACTTCGTCCCCGTGACTTTGCCGTCCTTGATAGGGATTTTGATCGTTCCCACACCAGGGAACACGACAGATGCGTTGCCGCCTGAGCCGGTGCCCTTGTCTGCAAGCTCGAACGAGAAATTGGCTCCGACATAAATCTCCGCAGGGTTTGACGCAAGCCAGTTTTTGTCAAACGCAAAGATGACCTTATTGTCCTTAATCTTCCACGTGCCAGCCTTGGCGGCAGTGGCTTCCGAACCCTCCATGAGGTCGCCGCCGTCGTTGTCGTCAACGACAATGGTGTCGGGCAGCTTATAGACAGCGATGTTCTTCTCGGGCGTAGGCGCCTTGCCGGCGTTGAATTGTGCCGAGAAAGCTCCATAGAGCGTCGAAGTGGACGTTACGGGATCCTCGAGCTTTTGAGTATGGTGCTCATCGGTATACAGCCTGACATCAACCGTCGCCGTATCCCCATCGATCGCAATCGGATCGGGCTTCGCAACGTCATCGGCGCGCACGGGGGCCGCACCGTAAAACACTGCGGCGGTGAGGCAAATCAAAATGAAAATCAGAGCCGCCATACCCAGCGACCGTGAGCGGTGTGCGTCCATAGTTGTCCCTTAATTCCTACAACACAGTGTGGAATACGGCGAATCGTCGGATCGAACACAAGCCCCAACATCTACGAGAACCTACCTAGCGCATTGCAAGAACCCATTGGGGGCAACTTCTAAGACGGTTCGTCTATGCCACAATGCATAAAATACAATATAGATAACAGTCATGTAAACCGCTGGTAAAGAGGTCTTTTAATGTAATACCAGTTGATATTTATCTGTTAACGGTTTTGTATCAAAGCGGTTATATCCTGTGGAATTATGTATATGTTTAAACAACTTTACTTTGGCTGGAAAGCCGCTCGGGGGATAACCTCCTCCACCGTGGTGCAAAGTAACCTGTCCCCTTGCACCAAAAAGGGCGCCGACCATTGCGGTCGACGCCCTTTCTTGTTAGACGCTATAAAGCCCGGCACTTATTTGTTGACCTGGCCGGCGCGAACGGCAGCCTTCTTGCGGTCGGTAGCATTGAGCAGACGCTTGCGCAGGCGGATGTTCTTGGGAGTAATCTCGACCAGCTCGTCGTCGGCGATGTACTCCAGCGCTTCCTCCAGCGAGAAGGTGCGGGGCGGCACCAGCTGGACGGAGATATCGGAGGTCGAGGAACGCTGGTTGCCCAGGTTCTTGGTGCGAGCGATGTTGACGACCATGTCGCCGGCCTTGCTGCGCTCGCCCACGATCATGCCCTCATAGCACTCGGTGCCCGGCTCAACAAACAGCTGGCCGCGCTCCTGCAGCGTACCCAGAGCATAGGCAACGGCCTTCTCGGTGGTCATGGAGATCATTGCGCCGTTCTGACGGTTACCGATCTCGCCGGCGTAAGGACCGTACTCCAGGAAGGTGTGGTAGAACACGCCCTCGCCGTGGGTGACGTTCATGATGCGGTTCTTGAGACCCATGATGCCGCGCGTCGGGATCTTGAACTCAAGGTGCGTCACGATGCCCGAGGTGTCCATGCTCGTCATGATGCCGCCGGAGGTACCGAAGACCTCAACGACCTTGCCTGAGTACTCGTCCGGGCACTCAACGACGGCCTGCTCGACAGGCTCCATCTTGTTGCCGTTCTCGTCCTTCTTAAACAGAACGCGGGGACGGCCGACCTGGAACTCAAAGCCCTCGCGGCGCATGGACTCCATCAGGACGGACAGGTGCAGGATGCCGCGGCCCGAGACCTCGACGCCGCTCTTGTCCTCGAGCTCCTCGATCTTCATGGTCACGTTGTTCTCGGCCTCGTTGAACAGGCGCTCCTTAAGCTGACGGGCGCCCACGATGTCGCCATCGCGGCCGACGAGCGGGGAGGTCGAGGCCTCAAAGACGATGGACAGGGTCGGCGGGTCGATCTCGATGGGCTCGAGCTCGACGGGGTTCTCGGGGTCGGTGTAAACATCGCCGATATCGGTGCGGTCAATACCCACGACAGCAGCGATATCGCCAGCGCCGACTTCCTGGCACTCGGTACGGCCCAGGTAGTCGAAGGTAAAGAGCTGCTTGACGGTAGCGGTGGCACTGGAGCCATCGTTCTTGACAACCAGGATCTGGTCGCCCTGGTGGATGGTGCCGGAGTACACGCGACCGATGCCGATACGACCAACGAAGTTGGAGTGGTCGATGGTCACGCATTGCATGGCCAGCGGGGCGTTCTCGTCAACCTCGGGCGCGGGCATATCGTCGATGATCATGTCGAGCAGCGGGTACATGTCCATATTGCCGTCGTTAGGGTCAAGGCGGGCAAAGCCATTCATGGCGCTGGCGTAGACCACGTGCTCCATGGCGAACTCAAGCTGGTCGTCGGTGGCGCCCAGGTCGGCCATGAGGTCCAGGCAGTCGTTGTAGGCCTTCTCGGGGTTGGCGCCCGGACGATCGATCTTGTTGATGACGATCATGATCTTAAGGCCGGTGTCGATAGCGTGACGCAGCACGAAGCGGGTCTGGGGCATGGGGCCCTCAAAGGCGTCGACCAGCAGCAGGGCGCCGTCGGCCATACGCAGCACGCGCTCGACCTCGCCGCCGAAGTCGGCGTGGCCCGGGGTGTCGATGACGTTGATCTTAACGTCCTTGTACTCGATAGAGATGTTCTTGGCGAGAATCGTAATGCCGCGCTCGCGCTCCTGGTCGTTGGAATCCAGGACGCGGTCCTCGACCTGCTGGTTGGCACGGAAGGCGTCCGTGGCACGCAGGAGCTTGTCGACCATCGTCGTCTTGCCGTGGTCGACGTGGGCGATGATGGCGATGTTTCTCAGATTGTCTACGCGCATGTAGTTCCCCTATCTTCTATCTATATACAACCGGCACGCGTATGCGACCCACCCAGCAATGCAACGCTCGGCGGGAATATTGAGCCTTTTACCGAAAACTCGTTTATTTTAGCGATTTTAGATGAGAGGGGTTTCCTCACCTGCAGGTTCAGGGTCGCTCCACATAAAACCATCGCCGGCGCCCATGCCCTCATACAGCACATATGCCGAAAAACCGCTCTCGAGCGTGGTTTCGAAGAAGCTTACGAGCAGGGCATCGTGATAGCCGCCGTCAATCTCGACACAACCGGTGTAGCCGATGGCATAGCGGGCAATGCGGCCCAGGCCCTCGTCCTTAAGACCCATCTTGTGCTCGGAGATAAAGTTGGTGGCCGCCTCGAGGCACGCCTCTTCGCCGTCCTCGTCAAGCGCCGCCAGATATCGGTTGGAAGCAGCGTCCTCGATCGCCACAACTACGCCCGGATTCTCACCGGCGGCAAGGTCGTCCAAGAACGCACCAATCAGGTCACACACCATGGCGTCGAGCTCGGCGGAGACGTTACCGGCGTCCTGCATATCCTGTGCCATCTTTAGACCTTCCCATCGAGTCTGGCGTCGTTACAGTTCTTGCGCCTCGGCGGCGATCTTAGCAGCGGCATCGCGGGCGCGCATCATATCCGCTGCACGCTTGTCGAGCGCCTTGATCTGGCTAGTCAGCATGACTGCATCGACCACACCCCAGATCACGAGGCCCGTAGAGATCGAAAACCCAAGCGCACCAACTGTACCACGAAGGCGCGAGCAGATTGCCGCGACAAGGGCGGAGACGACAACCATCTTGATAAACGAGCCGCGGCGTTCGCGAAGCGTGCGGGCCTGCGTCACATAGGCAATGCGAGCCGCCTCAGAAGCCTCCGAGCGCATCTGGGCCTCGCGCGCAATGGCCGCCGCCTCGCCAGAAACTCCGGCACTCATGAGCGCGCACTCCGTCGCGTGTTTGTCGAGCATTTAAAAGTCATCGGGGGAGAGCGTATGGACGAACTCGTCGAACTTTTCGAACTCTTGCTCGTCGTCGACTTCCTCGGCGTGCGGCGATACGGTGCCCAAGCGATTCATGATGTCGTCTTCAACGAACATGGGGGCATTGCTGCGTACGGCAAGGGCGATGGCGTCGCTCGGACGCGCATCGATCCGATGCTCGTTGCCATCGGCCAGTACGACAATCGTCGCGTAGAACACCGGCGGCTCGGCGCGAACGATCTCGATGCGCTCGAGCTTGGCGCCCAGGGCGCCAACAGTATCGAGCAACAGGTCATGGGTAATCGGGCGATCGGCGCGTCCGCTGTCGATGCCGCGGCTGATTGCCGCAGCCTCAAACGAGCCAGTCTGGATGGAGAGGGAGCGCAGCGGCGCGGGGGAATCCGACTTGCTGCAGCGTTCGCGAAGCACGATAAGCGATGGCACGGGACCGGCGGCCATGACGATGGTCTCTATGTCGACACGAACCATGGAACACCTCCGGTACGTAGCGGTTAACACGCGGCGGCCCGCCGCGTTGAATAGCTATACTACCCAAACTTTCGCGTAGCACACAAAATCAAAGTAGTTAATTTGGGACAGAGCTTTTTTGACTACCTTCTGTGGCTAAGAAAAAAGCCTCGAGGCAATTGCCCCGAGGCTTTTAACAGTTTTGATGGTGGACCTGACAAGATTCGAACTTGTGACCTCCCGGTTATCAGCCGGACGCTCTAACCAACTGAGCTACAGGTCCATCATGGTGGAGGTTAGGGGGATCGAACCCCTGACCTCAGGCTTGCAAAGCCCGCGCTCTCCCAGCTGAGCTAAACCCCCACGGAGACAGTAATAAACACCCCAGCGGCGACTCGGCTCTCGCTGGGGTGTTTATTGCGAAAGAAAGTGGTGGACCTGACAAGATTCGAACTTGTGACCTCCCGGTTATCAGCCGGACGCTCTAACCAACTGAGCTACAGGTCC
>NZ_JBDMHA010000044.1:0-9407 GCF_039752985.1 Collinsella aerofaciens | reverse complement strand
CCATCGCGCAAGGGATATATTAGACGAGTCGTTACGCGCGCGTCAACAACTTTTTTGAAAATCTTTGGAGGGTGTGTCAGACGGCTGGGCGAGATGGGTTAGGTTTGCTGCTCGGGCAGTCCTGCGCAAGACGAAGGCCACATTAAGTGGCCTTCTTTGCGTGCGGAACTCGCGACAAACCTAACCCATCTCGCCCAGCCGTCTGACACGGGGTTCCAAGCTTGTCAAAAAAGCGGTCGGCGCGCAGTGCGCCGACCGCCGATATAAGGGGTCTGATGATTTTTACCAGTCAGGGCCTCTTACTCGTCGAGGAGATCCTCTGGCAGGTCGTTGCCGTCGCCTAGGTCGACTGGGGCTTCTTCGGTGTCGGCTGCGACCTCGGCACCTTCGCCCTCGGGCTTCTCTTTGGCGGTCGTCATGCGGGCTACGGCGCATACGCGGTCGTTGTCGTCGACGGTCATCATCTTGACGCCCTGGGTGGCGCGGCCGGTCTGGCTGATCTCGTCGGTCTTGACGCGAATGACCGTCGCGCCCTCCGTCACGATGAACAGCTCGTGCTGCGGGCCCACCGTCTTCATTGCCGCGAGGTTGCCCTTGCGCTCGGTCATTTGAATGGTGTAGACGCCCTGGCCGCCGCGATTCTGCTCCGGGTAGTCCGCGACCGGCGTGCGCTTGCCGTAGCCGCGCTCGGTGATGACGAACAGATCACCGTTGCCGTTAGTGACTTCCATGCCCAGAACGCTCACGCCGTCCTTCATACCGATACCGCGAACGCCGCTGGTATCGCGGCCGGTGGCGCGCACCTGCTCCTCGGAGAACATGATCGCCTTGCCTGCGGTGGTGGCCAGGATAATCTTGTCGCCCTCGCGCACGCGGCGCACATTCAGCAGCGCGTCGTCGTCACGCAGGTTGATAGCGATCAGGCCGTCGCGACGGCTGCGGTCATATGCGCTCATCACGGTCTTCTTGACCATGCCGCTCTTTGTGGCAAACATCAGGTACTCGTCGGCCGGGAACTCGCGGCAGCTGATGACGCTCGCGATCTTCTCGCCCTCCTCGAAGGGCAGCAGGTTGACGATCGCGGTACCGCGCGCCTGGCGCGTACCCACCGGCAGCTCGTGCACCTTCAGACGATAGACCTTGCCCTTGCTCGAGAAGAACAGCACGTACTCGTGCGTGGACGCGATGAACATCTCATCGATAACGTCATCCTCTTTGAGGTTGACGCCCGACACGCCCTTGCCACCGCGCTTCTGGGCACGGTAGGCAGCCACCGGGATACGCTTAACGTAGCCGGTGTGGGTGATGGTCACGACCATATCCTCGTCGGCGATGAGGTCCTCGACATCCAGGTCCTTCTCAACCTGGCTGATCTCGGTGCGGCGCTTGTCGCCAAACTTCTTGGAGATCTCGCGCATCTCTTCCTTGATGACGCCCAGGATCTTCTCCTCGTGCGCCAGCAGGTCCTCGTAGTAGGCGATGGCGCGGCGCAGGCCGTCCAACTCTTCTTGGATCTTGTCGCGCTCCAGGCCGGTCAGGCGGCGCAGCTTCATCTCGAGGATGGCCGTGGTCTGCTCGGGCGTAAAGCCAAAGCGCTCGATCAGGCGGCTGCTGGCCTCGGAGTCGGTCTGCGAGGAGCGGATGATGCTAATGACCTCGTCGATATGGTCAAGGGCCATCAGGTAACCCTCGAGGATATGAGCGCGGGCCTGGGCTTTCTTAAGGTCGAAGCGGGTGCGGCGGGTGACGACGTCGACCTGGTGGTCGATGTAGTGCTGCAGCATCTCGCGCAGGCTCAGGCATTTGGGAACGCCGTTGACGAGTGCCAGGTTGTTGGCGCCAAAGGTCGTCTGCAGCGAGGTGTACTTATACAGGTTGTTGAGCACGACCTGCGGAATGACGCCCTTCTTGAGCTCGATGACCAGACGGATGCCCTTCTGGTTGGACTCATCGCGCATATCCGAGATGCCCTCGATGCGTTTGTCGTTGACGAGCTGGGCGATCTTCTCCTGCAGGGTGCCCTTGTTGACCATGTAGGGAATCTCGGTAAAGACCAGGCGGTTGCGGCCGGTCTTGGTGGACTCCACATGTGCCTTAGCACGCACGGTAATGGAGCCGCGGCCGGTCTCGTAGCTCTGCTTAATGCCGGCGCTGCCCATGATGATGGCGCCGGTGGGGAAGTCCGGACCTGGCATGATCTGCATGAGCTCGTCAACGGTGGCGTCGGGGTTGTCGATCAGGTAGCAGGTGGCCTCGATCGCCTCGGTGAGGTTATGCGGGGCGATGTTGGTGGCCATGCCGACGGCGATGCCCTGGCTGCCGTTGACCAGCAGGTTGGGGAAGCGCGCAGGCAGCGCCACGGGCTCGGCAAGCGATTCGTCGTAGTTGGGCTGCCAGTCGACGGTATCCTTCTGCAGGTCGCGCAGCAGTTCCATGGCGGGCTTTGCCAGGCGGCTCTCGGTGTAACGCATGGCCGCCGCGCCGTCGCCGTCGATGTTGCCGAAGTTGCCGTGACCGTCGATGAGCGGCGTGCGCATGGAGAACCACTGCGCCAGGCGGACCATGGCCTCATAGACCGCGGAATCGCCGTGCGGGTGGTACTTACCGATAACTTCGCCGACCGTCCAGGCCGACTTCTTGTGCGGTCGGTTGGGGTAGATGCCGCTCTCGTTCATCGCGTACAGGATGCGGCGGTGCACCGGCTTTAAGCCGTCGCGCACGTCCGGCAGGGCGCGCGCCGTGATAACCGACATCGAATACTCGATGAACGACTGCTTCATCTCGCGACCGAACTCCGAAATCTGGAGCTGGCCGCCGTTGATATCCTCGCCGGCCGAGGCGCCGCGATCGACTTCGCCAAAGCTCTCCTCGAGCTCGGCGTCGTCGTCTTCTTCCTCATCATCATCGGCATCGGGGTTATAGGCGTCCGGATCGCCGTCCTCGCCCTGCTCAGCACGGGCAAGCAGGCGCTTCAGATCATCGGGCATACCGGCATCGCCGGCCTCGTCCATACCCTCGTTATTGTTGATATCGTCTGCCACGTTACCTCCTCTTAAGCGTCAAGGAATCGTGCATCATGTGCATGCTTCTCGATGTACTCGCGGCGATAGCCGACCTCGGAACCCATCAGCTCGCGCACGGCGCGGTCCGCCACCACGGCGTCCTCGATCGACACACGCTGCAGGATGCGGGTCTTTGGGTCCATCGTCGTCGAGGCAAGCTGTTTGGGGTCCATCTCGCCCAGGCCCTTGTAGCGCTGGACGGTATAGCCCTTGCGCTTTTTGGTGATCTTGCCGTCCTTGGCCTTGCCGTCCTCGTCGTTATCATCGGGGTTCAGGCCCAGACTCTGGATGGTATCGCGCAGGATCTCGTCTTCGGGCTGGCGGCCGTTGGGATACACGTAGTGGATCTTGTTGCGCACCTTAATGCCAAAGATGGGCGGGCAGGCAACATAGACGTAGCCGGCATCGATCAGCGGACGCATGTACTTGTAGAAGAACGTCAGCAGCAGGATGCGGATATGCGCGCCGTCGACGTCTGCATCGGTCATGATGATGATCTTGTGGTAGCGCGCCTTGGTGATATCGAAGTCGCCGCCGTCGCCGGCACTCGTCGTGACGCCGCAGCCGATCGCGGTGATGAGCGACTGGATGGTGTCGCTCGAGAACGCGCGGTGGTCGCCCACGCGCTCGACGTTCAGAATCTTGCCGCGCAGGGGCAGGATCGCCTGGATGTCTCGGCGGCGGCCGTCCTTGGCCGAGCCGCCTGCCGAGTCGCCCTCTACGATGAAGAGCTCGGTGAGCTCAGCGTCGCGCACCGAGCAGTCGGCGAGCTTGCCGGGTAGCGACGCCGTCTCGAGCAGGCTCTTGCGGCGGGTCGCCTCGCGCGCCTTGCGGGCGGCGTTGCGCGCCTTGCAGGCCTGCTGGGCCTTCTTGACGATCTCGCGAGCGGACTTGGGATGCTCCTCGAGGTAATCGGCAAGGCCGTCGGTCACGATCTTGAGCGTCAGCGCGCGCATATAGGAACTGCCGAGCTTGGCCTTGGTCTGGCCCTCAAACTGCGGATCGGGCAGTTTGACCGAGATAACGGCCGATAGGCCCTCGCGCACATCGTCGCCGGTCAGATTGGCGTCTTTTTCCTTGAGCAGGTTCTGCTTGCGAGCGTAATCGTTAATCACGCGGGTGAGTGCGGTACGGAAGCCCTCGAGGTGCATGCCGCCCTCGGGGGTGTAGATGTCGTTGGCAAACGACATGACGTTCTCGCCGTAGCCGCTATTCCACTGCAGGGAAACCTCAACCTCGCCCATCTTGGCCACAGGTGCGTCCGGGTCCGATTTGCCCTCGATGTAGATAGGCTCCTTAAAGGCCTCGGGGACGTCCTTGCCCTCGTTAAGGAACTTGACGAAGTCGATGATGCCGCCCTCGTAGCAAAACTCCTCCACGTGGGGAGTAGACTCGCGCTCGTCAGTCAGCACGATTTTGAGGTTCTTATTGAGGAACGCCGTCTCCTGCAGACGGTTGTGCAGCGTATCGAAATCGTAAATGCAGGTCTCGAAGATCTCGTCGTCGGGCCAGAAGGTGACGGTGGTGCCCGTCGAATCCGAGGTGCCCACGACCTCCATCTTCTTGACGGTCTTGCCGCGCGAGAACTCCATCTCGTAGGTGTTGCCGTCGCGACGAACCTGAACGACCACGCGCTTGGACAGTGCGTTGACGACGGAGATGCCAACGCCGTGCAGGCCGCCCGAGACCTTATAGGCCGAATTATCGAACTTACCGCCGGCGTGCAAAATCGTCATGACGACCTCGAGCGTCGGGATCTTTTTAACAGGGTGCTCGTCGACGGGGATACCGCGCCCGTTGTCGACGACCGTGATGGAGTTGTCGGCGTGGACCGTCACCTGGATCTCGGTGCAGAAACCGGCCATGGCCTCGTCGACGGAGTTGTCAACGATCTCCCACACCAGGTGATGCAGACCGCTGGCGCTCGTCGAGCCGATATACATGCCCGGGCGCTTACGAACGGCCTCGAGACCTTCGAGAATCTTAATCTCGCCGCCATCGTAATCGTTTTCGTTTGCCACACGTCCTCCTTCAGTCAAGAAAATGTGTACAGCCTTACTAGTTTATCGTAAAAAAATACCCTCGGGAACGAGGGTATTTGGCTCTACAAGGCCACCAGATGCGATTTAAGGCTCTTTTTTGCTTTGCACGCCCTTGGCCCACTCGGCACTGGCTCTCATGGCGTTCTCGAGGGCCTCGCGCAGTTTTTGGTCTTCGATGGGCGCCACTTGGCGCTCAATCTCGGTGCGCTCGGCATCGCTGAGGTCGGCGTGTGGGGCCGGCGGGCGCTCGGTCGCCGCTGGGCGAAGGCGCTCCTTGGCGGCGGGCGGCGTGTGACCGGGCGCGGTGGTTTTGAACACCAGGCCATCCACATGCGCACCGGCGCGCTCCATGCGCGCGCGGATGATCTCGCGCAACAACGTCATTTCCTGCGTCCACGAGGGCGAGTCGAGATATACCAGCAGCTCATTGGACTCGGGCAGGTAGCGCAGGCCCGTCACATGCCGCCCCTCGCGCGTGCCCGAGCACACCGCGTTCCACGCGCGATAGACCGCGCGCGACTCCTCGGCGGCCTCCATCTGCGCACGGCGCTCAGGGGTCGCAGCCGCCAGGATGCGCTGGCGCTCTGCGTTCAAAAAGCCACTGAAGGCGACCGTTTCGCTCTCGCGCTCGTAATTAGCACGTCTCACCCATGCTCACCACCTTGGCTCGATCAAGCAGGTCATCGGTAAAGTACCCCAGGTTGGTCGTGGTTATGACCGTCTGGATATCATCGCCGATCAGCCGCAGGAAAGCACCGCGGCGTTCGCCGTCGAGTTCGCTCATCACGTCGTCCAAAAGCAGCAGTGGGGCGGTGCCCAGGACATCGCGAGCCACGGCCACCTCCGCCACCTTCCAGGCCAGAACCAACGTTCGCTGCTGACCTTGGCTGGCAAATGAACGGGCGGAGCGACCCGCCACAGCAAACTCAATCTCGTCGCGATGCGGTCCCACCAACGTCACGCCGCGGCGAATTTCCTCGTCGGCGTGCTCATCAAGGGCAGCCAGCATGCGCTCGTACGCCCAGCCCTTCAGCTCTTCGCGATCATCGACCTGGGGCAAATCCCCCAGCGTGGACGCATAGGACACGTTGGCGGCTTCACCGGACGCCACTTGCCCGTAGGCAGTACGCACATGGCCCGCCAGCCGGTCGAGCAGGGCCAACCGGTGCACGAGCAGAGCCGCGCCCGCGCGGGCAATCGAATCGTTCCACGCGCCGAGCATCTCGCGGCAGCACCAGGCCTCCTTGAGCAAGGCGTTACGCTGGGTCACGCAGCGACCATAGGTGCTCGCAAGATCGGCATAGCGTGCGCTCAGTTGCATGCCAAAGTCGTCGAGGGCGGCGCGGCGCACACTGGCGCCTCGCTTAACCATGTCCAGATGGTCGGGGCAAAACAGCACGCTCGGCAGAACCCCGCGCACACCGGCGGCAGAGCATCTCTTGCCGTTGCGGCTAAACGAGCGTTTACCGTCCTCCGCGCTCAATCCCATATCAAGCACGCGGCCGTCGCCCTCGAGCCTCAGCTCGACCTTGCACGAGCCCACGCCGTCATGGACGAGCTCGGCTGCGGTCGGATGCCTAAACGAGGCGCCGCTCGTCAGCAGCTGCAGCGCCTCTATGAGATTGGTCTTTCCCGCCGCGTTGGGTCCCGCAAGTATCGTCACGCCCTCGTCCAGGGCAAGGCGATAGCTATCGAAGCTGCGGTAGTGCGCGACGGAAAGATCGCGGGCGAACATGGTCATAGGGCAGTTGCTAGATGCGGACCGGCATGACCAGGTACAGGTAGTTGATCTTGTCGTAGGACTTGAAGATGCCCGCCTGCGAGTAGCTCTTGAGCTCCAGCGTGATCTCCTTCTCCTTGGACAGGGCATTGAGGCACCCGAAGATGTAGTGGTAGTTGAAGGCGATGGTGCCCGACTCGCCCTCGGCCTCGACATCGATTGTCTCCTGCGCAAGGTCCTGGTCATTGGAAATGGAGGACAGGCCCATCTGCCCGTTCTCGACATCGATCTCGAACTTGACGGCGGGGTTGGCGCTCGCGATAACGGCCACGCGCTTGAGGGCGGCGTTAAAGGCGGCGACGTCGATCTTGACGCTCGTCACGCACGAATCGGGGATGAGCTGCTTGTAGTTGGGGTACACGCCCTCGATGCGGCGCGACACGTAGGTGGTGTTGCCGGCCTCAAAGACGACCTGGGTGTCGGTAGCCCCGATCATGATGGTCGCCTGGCTGGCCATGATGTTCAGCGCGTCGTTAAAGGCGTCGGCCGGAACGTTGAGTTCAAAGGAGCCCTCGAGGGTTGAGGTCTCGACCTGCGTATCGCACACGGCCAAGCGGAAGGAATCGGTCGCCACCAGGCGCACGGTGTTGTTCTCGACCTTCATGTGCACGCCACCCAGGATGGGGCGGGCCTTGTCGGTCGAGGTGACGCGCCACACGCGACCGACCATTTCGGACAAGATATCGGTCGGCAGCTCCACGGCGCTCTCGATGGCATAGGCCGGAAACTCGGGGAAGTCATTGGCATCGAGCGTGTTCAGCCTAAAAGAGCTCTTCTCGCAACCAATCAGCACCTGGCGCTCGGACAGCTCAAAGGTGACCGGGGCATCGGGGAGGGTCTTGGTGATATTGGAGAGCATCTTACAGGGGATAACCATCTCGCCCTCTTCTTCGACATGCGCCGCGATGCGATGACGGATCGAGATGGTGTAGTTAGAGGTCTGGAATTCCAAGATGCCGTCTTGGGCCTTGACGAGCACGCCCGACAGGATGGGAAGGGTGGATGCCGAAGCGACACCCTTCATAACGACGCCGATGGCTTGTGTAAGCGAGCTCTGGCTGACGGTGAACTTCATCTTTTAATACCTTTCTATAGATATAAATATCTTAATAATAGTAATAGCACTGACGAAACTGTTGATTACTCCCAAAGACGCAGGTCAGACCCAGAAAGAGAATCGACAGCAACCTGTGTGCAACAGGGGTGGTTTTCCACGTTCAAAACCTGCGCAAAACTTTTCATCATCGCGGGTTGGGTTTTAGACACCTTATGCCCGTGGTTTCGACAAGTTTTCAACAGGTGTCTCTATTTCCCTACGAGCGCAGTGTAATTTTATCGCGCAGCGACTTGAGGTCTTCGGTGACGGTGCGGTCTTCCTGGATCATCTTCTGGACCTTTTTGTAGCTCGTGCTGACGGTCGAGTGGTTGCGGTTGCCAAATTCGGCGCCCACCGCCGTGGTCGTCATCTCGCACATCTCGATGGCCAGATAGATGGCAATGTGGCGTGCCTTGGCGATATTGGCGTTGCGTCGCGGGCCGATGAGCTCCTCGTGCGTCACGCCGTACTGCTCTTCAATGACGGACTGAACCGTTTGCACGTTGATCTTTTTGGCCGATGTGTCGAAGTACTGGCCGGCGATGGCGTCGATATCGTCAAAGGTGAGCTCTCCGCCCTCGCGCTCGCGGTCGCCCGCCTCGCCGGCGCAGCGCTCGCAAAAGCTCTCGAGTTCGCGGATGTTGGTGCCCGAGACCTCGGCCATGTGTTTAAAGTGCTCGTCGGTCAGGTGTCCGCCGTCGCCCCCATAGGCCGCCAGCAGCGAGTCGTCGCCTGCCTCGGGAGCGGCGACGATGGTGTTTTCGTAATAGCGCTGCAAGATCTTGTATTTCATCTCGTAGCTGGGCTCTGCGACCAGGCAGAGCATGCCGGCGTTGAAGCGGCTGGTCAGACGCTCGTCCATGCTCAGGTCCTTGGGGGCGCGGTCTGCCGCGATGACGACCTTCTTGTTGTTGCGGATGAACTCGTCCATGAGCTGGAAAAAGTAGTCCACGCTCGCGCGCTTGCCGATGATGTTTTGGATGTCATCGATGATGAGTACGTCCACGCCGTGGTACGCCTGCATGATGGGAGCGTTGCTCTTCTTTTGACGGTCGAACTCGGTCATCAGGTCGTCCAGATACGCCTGGGAGTTGGCATACTTGACCTTGATCTCAGGCGACTTCTCGGCGAGCTCGTTTTTGATGGCAAGCAGCAGGTGCGTCTTGCCTAGGCCCGATTTGCCGTAGATGAACAGTGATGTGCATGTGCCGCGCTCGTCCGCGAGGGCGGCAAACTTGAGTGCCGAGCGATAGGCATGGCTGTTCTCTGGGCCGTAGACAAAGTTCTCAAAGGTAAATTTTGAGTTCGCGGCGAGCGGGGCTCCATCCGTATTCTGCTCGGCCGGCACGGTCGGTGCTGACATGGGTGAAGCGGGGGTCGCAGCTTGCGTGGATTTAGTCGGCGCTCCGCCCTTCATCTGGTTCATC
>NZ_JBDMHA010000043.1:0-19608 GCF_039752985.1 Collinsella aerofaciens | reverse complement strand
GCTCGATATCGTCCGCCGCATTGCCGCTGCGCAATAGCGCGTCTATTTGTAAGAACCTACGACCAAGGAGTGTCCATGGCCGATTCCATTAACTATCAGCTTGCCAAGTTCGTCGCCAGCTACGGCAAGGTTTCGCAGATCCCCGAGTCCACCTGCCCCGAGGTGAGCTTTGTCGGCCGCTCCAACGTGGGCAAGTCGTCCATCATGAACAAGCTCTTTGGCCGCAAGAACCTGGTCAAGGTTTCCAGTACGCCGGGCAAGACGAGCAACATCAACTTCTTTGAGGCCGATGACGTGCATTTCGTGGACCTGCCGGGTTACGGTTTCGCCCGTCGCTCCAAGGCCGAGCGCGACCGCTGGGCCGAGCTTATCGGCGACTTTTTCGACTCCGAGCGCAGCTTTAACTTGGTCGTCTCGTTGGTGGACATTCGTCACGACCCCAGCAAGCTCGACCACGACATGATCGACTACCTACAGGGCAACGAGTTCAACTTTATCGTCTGCCTCACCAAGGCCGACAAACTCAGCCGCACCCAGCAGGCCCGCCAAGCAGCAGCCATCAAAAAGCAGCTCAACGTCCCGGCCGAGAACGTGATCATCACAAGCTCCCAGACCGGTATCGGCATCGACGAACTCAAAAAGCGCATCGCCGAGGCCTGCCTCTAGTAAGGGCTCTTGGCAGGCAATAGTTGCATCTATCTATATCACCCCAGTGATAGTTGTTGGTACACTATCACTGGGGTGATATTTGTATTTGGAGGTCACAATGGAGCTTTGGCACGGGTCGGAGGTTGTTGTCGAGCATCCGTCGTTGGATAAATGCAGACAATTCAATGACTATGGTCGTGGGTTTTATTGCACGCCACATGAGGAAATGGCGATGGAATGGGCATGCCGGACCGAGGCCGATGGCATTGCCAATCGATATGAGCTTGATTTAGATGGCCTTGCGATTTTGGATTTGGAATCAGGTGAGTTCTCGATTCTCAACTGGCTTGCAATTCTGGCGAATAACAGAGAGTTCAATGTTTCAACGCCAGTAGCACGCGAGGGGCTTCGCTATTTACTTGATAACTGCTTAATTGATGTTTCTTCTTATGACGTTATTCGAGGCTATCGCGCAGACGATTCTTATTTCTCGTTTGCAAGACAGTTTGTCAACGGCATGATCTCACTTAGGCAACTGCAACTCATTATGCGTTTGGGCGATTTGGGCATCCAATACGCTCTTATGAGCGAGCGCGCGTTCTCAGCAATCAGATTCCGCGAATGGAAGCAGGCGTTGGGATCTGAGTATTATCCCAAGCGCTTTAAGCGAGAGCAGAACGCGCGGCGCAAGTACTTGGAAACTGTGAATGGGTTCGACTCTGAGGGTGTCTACATTAGGGATTTGATGACAGGGAGGGTTGATTTAAATGATCCAAGAGTTAACGGATTGTGGGCCGAGTAGGACATACCCCGTCTACTACCTCGAGGACGCAATGAACAACCTCGGCGACTGCTTTGACTATGCCGTTAACGATTATGGAGCAGAAGGATCGGAAGTTGCTGAACTCTTTTGCCTGAGCGGCGTAGCTCGCGAGTTCGAACGCGGCAACGCATGGGTAGTGTCGGGAAAATCGGGTGTTGAGCTGTTCGCGCTTATCGCCGAAAGGTCGGGCTATCAATCAAGGCCGATGCCAAATCGAACCTACCGATTCGAAAAGACACCGGAATATTGGACAGGCTGGATATTGGCATACCTTCAGTGGCGCCTAGGAGAGTCTTTCGAAGATTTGCTGCATGTCGTTCCATTTGATGTGCTACGCAGTCTGTACTACCCCTGGCACGAAGCCTCGGAGGAACGCGTGGCTCGTCTCGTCTGCGATATGGCGAAGAAAGCGTCCAGGCAAACAAAACTTGCATTAGCAAGAAAGAAGCTTAAGAAAACCCAGCAAGACCTAGCATACGAATCGGGTGTGTCACTCCGCTCAATCCAAATGTACGAGCAGCGTCAGAGAAACATCAACGAAGCTTCGGTAACAAGCGTAAGAGCCATAGCAAAAGCCCTCCACTGCAACATCGAAGACCTCCTAGAACCAGTCTTCGAATACAAAGAACCCAGCGCCGCGTAAACCATGCACACAGTCGAAGCCCGCCTCTAGGAAGTGCTCCAACCTAGTAAGAGCCTCTATCAATAAAAAGCAACTATCAGCCCGGCGACTTTCCAGAGTGTAGGTCCCTGTAGCCGCCGCCAGCGAAGTTAACGTAGGGGAGGCCAGGGGCTTTGCCCCCAAATCTTTCCGCAGGACGGCAGGACCCCCGCCGCACGAAGTGCGCAGCGGGGGTCCTGCCATGTCCGAGGACGATTTGGGGGCAAAGCCCCTGGCCTCCCCGGCGGGTATACGGGACGGCGACTACAGGTATTCGATCTGGGCGCCTTCCGTGTCGCACGTCAGAATATGCGTATCACACTTAGGGAACTGCTCGCGCAGCTTGACCTGCAGGAACTTTGCCACGATGGTGTCGTCGGTCACAGCCATGAGGGTCGAGCCCGAGCCGCTAATCCAGATGGTCTTAGCGCCGCCGTTAAGGCAGGTGTCGCGCACGGCGTTGTAGTCGGGAATCAGGCGGCGACGATAGGGCTCCTGAATGCGGTCGTCATTGGCGGCGGCAATCAGGTTGAGGTCACCGGTCTCCAAGCCGCGCGTCATACCGGCGATGCGGCCCATCTGCCACACGGCGGTGGAGAGCGGAATCTCCTGCGGCACGACCTTGCGCGCCTCGCTCGTGTGTACCTCGTAGGGCGGAATCACGGTAATAAAACGCAGGCGATCGCTCACCTCGTAGCGCAGGCACTGGGGGAGCGAATCGGTCGGCGTAAAGGAGCAGACGGCGCCGCCCAGGATAGCGGGGGCGACGTTATCGGGATGGCCCTCGACCTCGGTGGCGATGCGAACCAGCTCGGCGCGGTCGACGGTGTGGCCTGTCAGTGCGGCGGCGGCCATAATGCCGGCGACGACGCAGGTGGAGCTGGAGCCCAGGCCGCGGGCGACGGGCACGTCGGTCTGGATGTCGATGGCAACGGGAAAAGCCGGCTCGCCCCAGGCGGCCAGAGCATCGACAAAGCTTACATAGACCAGGTTATTCTCGTTTTGGAACTCTTCGGGGCAGCCCGTGATGGTGAGCTTGTCGGCGCGCTCAAAGGTAAAGTGCGAGTAGAGGCTGACGGCCATGCCGAGGGTATCGTAGCCAATGCCCAAGTTGGCGCTTGTTGCTGGGACGGTGATCTTGATCATGTGAGTCCTCCTGGCGTGCCTGGCTGTTTAGTTCGCTGCTCGGGCAGTCCTGCGCAAGACGGAAAGCACATTAAGTGCTTTCCTTTGCGTGCGGAACTCGCGACGAACTAAACAGCCAGGCACGCTATGCACGTTCGTCATCATCCCGGTAGGTATCTGATAAAAGAAGGTGCGCCGGCTTTCGCCGGCGCCTTATATGGGGTTTAGTTGGTAGCCATCTTTTTTGCTGCAGACTCTACGTAGTTGGCCATGTCGGCTACGTCGCAGACGTCTTCGAAGCGGACGGGTTTGGACTCGAGCTCGGCGAGCTGGGTCGGGGCGACCGTGTTGGTGGCCTGCTCGAGTACACGCATGGCCTCAAAATCATCCTCGGGAACGTCGAGGCCCAGGGCGTCGCAGCAGGCGCGTGGGAACTTGTAGGGGCTGGCGGTCGAAAGCAGCACGCGGGCCTTAGCGCCCTCGGCGGGGGCGACCTGCTCAAAGACGTGATAGCCGCAGGCGGTGTGCGGGTCGATCACGTAGCCGTTGGCGTCCCAGCAGCTCTTGATGGCGGCGCGGACCTCGTCCTCGCTGGCCCAGCCGCAGCCAAACACGCTCTGAATCTTTGCCAGCAGGTCGGCGGGAACCTCATAGCGACCAGTCTGTGCCAGCTGCTCCATAAGGCCGGCAACGAGCTCGCAGTCGCCATCGGACAGGAAGTACAGCATGCGCTCCAGGTTGGAGCTGATGAGGATGTCCATCGACGGCGAGATGGTCGTGAAGAACGGACGGTTGCGGTCGTAGACGCCGGTGGTCAGGAAGTCAGCCAGAACGTTGTTCTTGTCGCTCGCGACGATGAGCTTGGCAACGGGCAGACCCATGCGCTTGGCGTAGTAGCCGGCCAGGATATCGCCAAAGTTGCCGGTCGGCACGCAGAACTCCACGGCATTGCCGGCCTCGATGGCACCGGCGCGCAGCAGCTGCGCATAGGCGGCAAAGTAGTAGACGACCTGCGGCACCAGGCGCCCGACGTTGATGGAGTTGGCGCTCGAAAGCACCGTGCCGGCGGCTTCAAGGCGCTCGGCCAGCTCCTTATCGGCAAAGATGCGCTTGACGGCGCTCTGGGCGTCGTCGAAGTTGCCGCGGATGCCGCAGACGGCGACGTTGCCGCCCTCCTGCGTGGACATCTGCAGATTCTGCACGCGGCTGACCTTGCCCTCGGGATAAAAGACGGTGATGCCCGTGCCCGGGGCGTCGGCAAAACCGGCAAGTGCGGCCTTGCCGGTGTCGCCCGACGTGGCGGTGACGATCATGATGCGCTCGGCGCCGCCGTCCTTGGCGGAAGTGCGGGCCATCAAGCGGGGGAGCATCTGCAGGGCGACGTCCTTAAAGGCGCTCGTGGGGCCGCCAAAGAGCTCCATCACATAGGTCTGAGGGGCGTCAGCGCCCGGCGCAGCGTCGAGTTTGACGAGCGGCGTAACCTCTTCACTCGCGAACGTGCCGCGGTATGCCTCGTCGACACACGCCGAAATTTCTTCGGTCGTGTAATCATTCAGTAACATTCCCAACACATCTTGAGCGATTTCAAAGTACGATTTATCTGCAAGCGAGCTGATATCGACCTGCTGGGTGCCGAGCTCGTCCGAGACAAACAGACCCCCGTCGGGAGCGATGCCGGTGCGGATTGCCACCTTACTTGAGCACGATAAAGTGCGTCCTCGTGTACTATGATAAGTTCCCATATAACACTGCTCCTCGGATGCCTTGGTCCCAATCGGTGAAACCATGGTATCAGAGCGCGCAAAATAGGTTCGCAGAGGCTTTTTAGAAAGGTAACCTCCAGCCCATGATTAAGATTGCCAAGTTTGGCGGCTCGTCGGTCGCCGACGCCGAACACTTTAAGAAGATCAAGGCCATCGTCGATGCCGACCCGGCTCGCCGTTTTGTGGTGGTTTCCGCCTGCGGTCGCCGCTTTAAGGGCGACACCAAGGTGACCGACCTGCTCTACCTGGTTAACGCGCACGTTAAGTACCACGTGTCGTGCGAGGAGCTGCTCGAGGACATCGGCCAGCGCTACTTTGATATTGCCGACGAGCTGGAGCTCACCTATCCCATCCGTGAGGAGTTCGCGGCCTTTGCCGAGCGCGCCCGCTCGGGCGGCTACTCCACCGAGGAGCTTGTGAGCCGTGGCGAGTACTTTACCGCCCGCCTGATGGCCGAGTACCTGGGCTTACCGTTCCTGGACGCCGCGACGGTTGTGGCGTTCCATCACGACGGTACGCTCAGCATGAATCGTACCTCCGAGTTGGTGCAGGAGTACGGTCAGCAGGGCGGCTTTGTTATGCCCGGTTTCTACGGCGCGACGCGTGAGGGCCAGATCAAGCTGCTCGATCGTGGCGGCGGCGATATCTCGGGCTCGATCTTGGCTAAGTGCCTGGGCGCCGATCTGTATGAGAACTGGACCGACGTCTCGGGCTTCTATTCTGCCGATCCGCGTATTGTGCCCGAGGCTCAGCCCATTGCGCGCGTTACCTACGAGGAGCTGCGCGAGCTTTCGTACATGGGCGCAAGCGTCCTGCACGAGGAGGCTGTGTTCCCCGTGCGCGAGGCAGGCATTCCGCTGGTCATCAAGAACACCAATGCGCCGCAGGACCCCGGCACCATCATTAGCGAGACGGCTGATGAGGGCGAGGCGGAGCCCATCATTACCGGTGTGACCGGCAAGCGCGGTTTTGTCGCCATCAACGTTGCCCGCGACCGCACCAAACCCCGTGTCGGTTTTATGCGCCGTGCGCTTTCGGTCTTCGAGCGCTATGACGTTTCCGTCGAGCACATGCCCACCGGTGTCGACCGCTTTGGCGCCGTGGTGCAGGAGAAGGATGTGCACGATTCGCTGTACTCGCTCGTGGGCGACATCCAGCAGGAGGTCGAGCCGCTCGAGATCGAGGTTGTCGAGGGCTTGGCGCTCATCGCGACCGTCGGCCGTAACCTGCGCGGTCGTGCAGGCATCTCGGGCCACCTGTTTGGCATGCTTGGCCAGGCCGGCGTGAGCGTGCGCATGATTTCGCAGAGCTGTGACGAGATCAATATCATTATCGGTGTCGAGGAGAAGGACTTCGACCTTGCGATTCGGACCATTTACCGTGCCTTCTCCGATGAGAACGGCATTGTGAAGGTCTCCGATCTGGAGGCTCCCGCGCCGGCCGATCCCACCCTGGCCGCGCTCAAAAAGTAGCGACTGCTCGGTAGATTTTTGGGTCATGTCTCAAAAATCTACGGCGGGGCGTTTCGTTTCGGTTTCGTTTCGACGGGGCGGGTTTCATGCCCGCCCTGTTCTTGTATAAACTGGCAACAACAATCGGCCTGCTCGGCGTGCGGGCAAAAGCCACAACCTTTAAAGGGGGAAGCATGAAACAGTACACGGTTGCTATTTTGGGCGCGACGGGAGCCGTGGGCACCCAGATGCTCGAGTGCCTCAACGAGCAGGAGTTCCCGGTCGGCAAGCTCAAGCTGTTGGCAAGCGCACGCTCCGCGGGCAAGACCGTCGAGTTCCGCGGCGAGCAAATCGTGATCGAAGAGGCTTGCCCCGAGGCCTTTGAGGGCTGTGACATTGTGCTTGGCGCTGCCGGCGACGATATCGCCAAGGAATTGCTGCCCGAGGCCGTAAAGCGCGGCGCCGTCGTGGTCGACAACAGCCATGCCTTCCGCATGGATCCCGAGGTGCCGCTGGTCGTGCCCGAGATCAATGCCGACGACATCAAGTGGCATCACGGCCTTATCGCCAACCCCAACTGCGCGACCATCATCGGCCTGGTTCCCACGTGGCCGCTGCATCAGCTTGCCGGCGTGAAGCGCATGATCGTCTCGACGTATCAGGCGGCTTCTGGTGCCGGTGCTCCCGGTATGGCCGAGCTCGAGGCTCAGCTGGCCGCCCTGGGTCGCGGCGAGGAGATTCCCGAGCCGCGCGCGTTTGCCGCCCAGCTGGCGAGTAACCTGATTCCGCAGATTGGCGGCGTCAAGGAGGAGGGCTTTACCTCCGAGGAGATGAAGCTACAAAACGAGGGCCGCAAGATTATGCATCTGCCCGAGCTGCGCGTGAACTGCACCTGCGTGCGTGTGCCCGTGCTGCGTTCGCACTCCGAGAGCATCACGCTCGAGTTCGAGCGTGACATTACGGTTGACGAGGCCCGTGTTGCGCTGGCTGCCGCTCCGGGCGTGAAGCTGGTTGACGACATGAGCGCCGAGGATGCGCACGACCGTTTCCCCACGCCGATGGACACCTCCGACCAGGACCTGATTTGGGTCGGTCGTGTGCGCCGCGACATCTCGAACCCCGAGGCTGCGCGCGGCATCACTTTCTGGTGCTGCGGTGACCAAATCCGTAAGGGCGCGGCAACTAACGCCGTCCAGATTGCTAAGCTGCTCTGCGAGTAGTGTGACCTGTCCGGCGGGGGCCGGGCTAGTTTTCAGAACGTCCTCGACCATGTGTGGCGCCTTGTCCTGCTCCTTCGGAGCCGCGGACAAGGCGCCACACTGGTCTGCGGAGTGTTCTGAAAACTAGCCCGGCCCCCGCCTGCGGTGACGCTGCTGCAAGCGGCCTGCGATGGGGCCGTTGTTGGTTGGGGCCGCTGAGCTGATATGGGGGCGCGTGGCTGTTGCGGGCCCTGGTCCCGGCGGCGGCCTCGGCGCTTTGCGCCTGCTGCCTTGGGTGACTTTGGGGTCGATTGGGGTTGTCTGCACAATTCGCGGTATTATGTTGCGGAGTTTTGAAAGGAGCCGCTGGTGGTCACGACGACATTTGCCTCGCCTTTGGGCGAAATCTTGCTTGCCGCTGATGGCCGCGGTCTGACGGGGCTTTGGTTTGAGGGACAGGAGCACTTTGGCTCCACGCTTCTCAAAGAAGATCCCGAACATGTTGAAGGCGCCGATGCAGTTTCTGGTGCTGGCGGCATGTCGTCGGTGAGTCCGGCAAATGGTGCGGCGTCTTCGGTGCTTGAGCGTTCCTGGGCTTGGCTGAATGCTTATTTTGCGGGGCAGGAGCCTCGGTTTACGCCGCCGTTGCATATGATTGGCACGGCATTTCAGCGTGAGGTTTGGTTTGAGCTGCTCTCTATCCCGCGTGGCGAGGTCGCTACGTATGGCGAGATCGCTCAGCGCGTTGCGGCTCGACATCGTGTGCCGGGAAACGAGGCACCCGTTGTGTCCCCCCGTGCGGTGGGGGCTGCGGTCGCTCGCAACCCTGTTTCGATTATCGTGCCGTGCCATCGCGTGGTGGCGGCCGATGGTTCGCTCAACGGATATGCCGGCGGGCTCGATCGCAAGGAGTGGCTACTTCGGCTCGAGGGTGCGTACGAGGAGTAACGCTCGAGTACTTTGCCTGAAGTAGCCGACTTCGACCAAAGCTCGCTCGAGTTCGCTTTGATCAGAGCACTTAAGACCCTTGTTTTCTGTCAATAGTGCTATCTGTTCGTTGATGGATATCCACGACTTCTGGTATTTCATTTAAGCCTCTTGGTATAAAAAGAGCTGGAGTTGCGCATCGTTGAGAGGCTTTCCAGCTTTAGAGACATAAAATTATAAGATACGATGACCTGCGTCAAGGAAGCTGCCAGATGACCTTGGAGCGGCTGATTGCCTGGACTAAAACCTGATGCGCGGGACGGCGCCCCACGCTATTCAGCGCGCTTGATAGGATGACGAACCACAGTCTTAAGTTTCTCCGGTGCACATTTGCGTGGATCGGAGAGATAGATTTCGTGATGTAAACGGGTGTCTGAGAGGTCGGGGACATAGCCCAGCTCGGTCGCGTATTCATGCATAGCGTCTACGGTCGCCGGTTCGTTGTCGTAGGGCCCGGTGTGCATGCATTGAACGCAGAGACCCTCGTCAACTTTAAGCAGCTCGACGGCAGAAAAGTCCAGTTTCTTTTTGTTCGTGGCTTCCACGACTGCCCAGTCAAAGTCATCTCGGGTGACGAAATCGGGTAGGCGGATGCACGAGATAAAGTTGAAATCGTCCTTGCGTACATAATCGATGTTGCCGCTCGGAGAGTCTTGCCACCAGAAACCCTCGAGCGGCGGTACCACAAAGTCGAAATAGCCCTCGATATTCCTTGAGCCTTTCTTCGACATCTTGACGGTATAGGCGATGCCGTAAAGCAGCGGCAGGGCGTTTTGATACTCGCCACCTTCGGTATTTGGGTCGCCCTTTCCGCGAACGGCAACGTAGCTCATAGGCGGGACGGTTACGATACTCGGCTTGCTTGCAGGTTTGTAGAGCTCCTTGCATTCCTTCTTAAAATCGAACGCCATGTTGGCCGCCTTTCTGCGTATTGGCCTGCTTAGATAGTGGAATCATATCATAGAAACGAACAGCTGTTCGAATGATTTGGTTGACAGATAGAGATACGTGCGTTGTGTTTGGCGGTCGGCTTGACCCTGTCGATGATTTCTCTGTCTCCCCGGCGCCTCATCTATGGCTGCCGTTTCCCCATATAAAACCTGCCAAAATGAACCTGTCCCTTTTTGGTCGGTGCGAAATGGGTAATACTAAAGAGTTATCCGACCAGATGGGAACCAATCGATGGCCTATATCGAATTCAAAGATGTCATCAAGGCATACGGCGAGGGCGACGCCCGTATTCATGCGCTCGACGGCGCGAGCTTTACGGTCGAGCGCGGTGAGCTCGCCATTATCCTGGGCGCCTCGGGTGCTGGCAAGACCACGGCGCTCAACATCCTGGGCGGCATGGATACGGCGACTTCCGGCACCGTGACGGTGGACGGGCGCGACGTGAGCTCCGCCAACGAGGCGCAGCTTGTTGAATACCGCCGCGCCGACGTCGGCTTTGTCTTCCAGTTCTACAATCTGGTTCCCAACCTGACGGCACTCGAAAACGTTGAGCTCGCAGCTCAGATCTGCCCCGATTCGCTCGATGCCGAGCAAACGCTTTGCCAGGTTGGCCTGGGCGACCGACTCGCTAACTTTCCGGCGCAGCTTTCGGGCGGCGAGCAGCAGCGCGTGTCCATTGCCCGTGCACTGGCAAAGAACCCCAAGCTGCTCCTGTGCGACGAGCCCACGGGCGCGCTCGACTATAAAACCGGCAAGCAGATCTTGCAGCTGCTGCAGGACACTTGCCGCAAGCAGGGCATTACGGTCATCATCATCACCCACAACTCCGCGCTGGCGCCCATGGCCGATCGCCTGATCCGCTTTAAGAACGGTCGCGTGGAGAGCGAGACGGTCCAGCAAAATCCCGTGCCTATCGAGACGATCGAGTGGTAGCGCCCATGGACCAAGACCGCCAAAACAGCCTACGCCGCGACGCGCAGAACACGGAGCGCGAGCAGGATTTTACGACCTACCGCACTGCCCAAAGCTCAAACGATATGGTGCCGACGGTTTTTCGCCGTGGCATCTACCGCACAATCCGAGGCAGTCTTAAGCGCTTTTTGTCAATCGTGGTCATCACCGCGCTTGGCGTGAGCGTGATGTGCGGCCTTAAGGCGGGTTGCGAGGACCTGTGTGATTCGGTTGATGCCTACTTCGACCAGCAAAATGTCTATGACATTAACGTGCAGTCGACCTATGGCCTGACTGACGATGATCTCGACGCCATACAAGAGGTCGATGGCGTCGAAACGGCCGAGGGCATCTACACCGAGACCGCCTACACCGCCGTGGGCACAACGCGCGAGCGCGTGGTCGTGCAGAGTCTCTCCAAGGAGAACATCGATCAGCCGGTGCTCGTGAACGGCGATTTGCCCGAGAGCGCCGATGAAGTCGCGGTGACTTCGAAGTTCCTGAAGGCATCGGGCAAGAAAATCGGCGATACGGTGAGTTTTGCCGCCAATGACGCGAGCTCGTCCAATCAAAGCGCCAAGGACCAGTTTGCCGCGGGCGATTACACCATTACGGCTGAGGTCCTCGACCCCACTGATGTAAGTTCTGACTCGACAGTCAACGCCTTTCGCGCTGCTTCGGCGGCGGACTATAAGTTCTATGTGAGCGAGGACGCCGCGACATCTTCTTCCTACTCCGCGGTCCACGTGATCGTTGAGGGAGCCAAGAGCCTCAACTCCTATTCGGATTCCTACGCGGCAAAGATCAATGAGGTCAAGGGCAATATCGAGAAGATCCGCGAGGAGCGTGAGAAGGCGCGCGCCCAGGAGCTGACGGTCGACACGCCGGCGAGCTTGGACGCGGCTGAGCGTCAGGCGAATATGCTCTTTGGGATTGAGCGGGACAACATCAATCGCATGGCCGAGGGCAGCGACGAGCGTGCGCAGGCGCAAGCCGACCTGGATCAGCGTCGCGCCGCCGCCGATCAACAGTTTGCCGATGCCCGCGCCGAGCTTTCCGATCTGGGCGAATGCACCTGGTACATCCAGGACCGCGGCAACATCGCAAGCTACTCGAGCGTGGAGAGCGACAGCTCGTCAATTGAGGCCATCGCCACGGTGTTCCCGTTCATCTTCTTTATCGTCGCCGTGCTCATCAGCCTTACCACCGCCACGCGTATGGTCGAGGAGGAGCGCACGCTCATCGGCCTGTATAAGGCACTCGGTTATTCGCGCGGACGCATCCTGTCCAAATACGTGGACTATGCGCTGTGGGCTTGTCTGATCGGCGGCGTGCTCGGCAACATCATCGGATTTGTGGGCCTGCCGCTGTTCCTGTTTACGGTGTTCGACGACATGTACTCACTGCCCCAGATGCTGCTTTCGTACGACATCGTGTCCTCGATCGTTTCGGTGGCGCTGTTTGCCGTGGGCGTGGTGGGCGCCACGATTATCGCCTGCCGCCACGAGATGGCCGAGACCCCGGCCTCGCTTATGCGTCCCAAGGCCCCGCGCGCTGGCTCGCGCATTCTGCTCGAGCGCATCGGCTTTATCTGGCGCCGCATGGGCTTTTTGAACAAGGTCGCTGCACGCAACCTTTTCCGCTATAAAAAGCGCGCCTTTATGACCATCTTTGGCATCGCGGGTTGCACCGCGCTTGTGATTTGCGGTATGGGTATTCGCGACACGTCGGTCGCGCTTTCGCCCAAGCAGTACGGCCACATCACACGCTACGATCTGCTGGCGGTCGCCAATCCCGACGATTTTTCGCAGACGTGCGCGGCGCTCGACGAGCGAAGCGCAGCCAGGGATTCCGGTGTGACCGTAACTTCGACGCTGCCGATCATGACTGACAACGTTACCTTTACGTTTGGCGGCAAGAGCGAGACCGTGCAGCTGATCGTGGTGCCCGATGACCGCACGAACGATCTGGACGACTACGTTCGCCTGGAGGATGAGTCCAAAGAACCGCTCGCCTTGCGTGACGGGGACGTGTACTTGAGCAAGAGCTCGCAACTGGTGCTGGGGATTCAGCCGGGCGATACAGCACACGTCCAGGATTCGTCGCTCAATGTTGCCAAGGTCAAAGTCAGCGACATTTCGCTTAACTATCTGGGCAACACGCTTTACATGACGCAGGGCACCTATGAGCGCGCGTTCGGTCGAAGCGCACGCCTCAACGGCGTCTTTGTGCTGCTTAAGGGCTCGTCGGCCGACCAGATTGCGTTTAGCAAGAAGATTAAGAGCGACGGTTGGCTCACCATCTCGAGCACGGCCGAGCATTGGGAGAACTATGAGGCGAACTTTGCGATCATCAATTCCGTCGTGGTGCTCGTGACCTTTATGGCGGCGTGCCTGTCGTTTGTGGTGGTGTTTACGCTGTCCAACACGAATATCTCCGAGCGCGAACGCGAGCTGGCGACCATCAAGGTGCTGGGCTTCCGCCGTGGCGAGGTGCACCATTACGTCAACAAGGAGACGTTGATCCTCACGGCAATTGGCGCCGCGCTGGGCGTGCCACTGGGCGGCTTGCTGGCCGAGAGTTTTACGTACATTTTGCAGATGCCGTCGCTGTACTTTGACGTCGAAGTCGAGCCGCTAAGCTACGTGATCGCCGTGGTGCTTTCCTTTGGCTTTACGTTTATCGTCAACCTCGCCACCAATCGCACCCTCAACAAGATCGACATGGTCGGCGCCCTCAAAAGCGCCGAGTAACCTGCCAAAAAGGGACAGGTTTATTATGGCAGGTTTTATCTGGCCAAACGCCGGGCAACCATTAGGTGGCCCGGCGTTTGCCCCGTTTTGCTGGGGATGTTTGTCGCTCAGTGCTCTTACTGTCCAATCCAGTGTTGCGCATAGCTCTTAATGTCCTCGGTAAAACCGTCAAGGTCGTCAAGGGTGATCACGCTGTCGATAAGCAAATTGGCTATCTCGCGGTGCATTGTGCTGCGGCGAATATCGTTTGCAATTACGCCTGAGGACAGCTTGTCTCTATTGAGGTGCTCTTCTAGTGCCCAAAATCTACTGGACGCTTCGCTGTCGCCGTTCAGTATCTCAACGTACTGGCCGATGAGCTTTTCCATATAACGTTCTTGCCATTGAGGAAGCATTTTCTTAAACAGCTTCCAGTCGCTTTCGGCTACGTCGCGCATATGTCCTCCGCTCGTCAAACGGGCTTTCCATTTGCCTTTCATTCTATTTTGTTTTCGCCCGCAAGCGTTGATGAGAGGCTCTCTTTAGCCTTCGAGATTGGGCTTGAATAGGTTGTATGCCACAAAACGGGCCTATCTACTACGTTTAATTGGATACCCTCAACTATGCCGGGAAAACGAAAAATAAAACCGCAGGTAGAAGGCCTGTCGATTTTCGAAAAGGGCGGTCATGGTTGGCCCCATCGAGTTAAACGTAGTAGATAGCCCCTTTTCGTGGCGGACCATCAAACGAACGCCGACGCTTGTGCTGTAGCCGCTCCGATCATTCGTAAGTTGCGGTGGAATAGTTCCTAAACTCGACTACTCAAGGCTAAAACCGAAACTATATCACCGCAACTTAGGAGGGATGGGCGGGGGAGTACTAGTTGGGTGCTGCTGTCGGGCTGGGATGGTTTAGGCTCGCTTGCGATGCTTCCATTGTTTACGGCACCAACGCATGAGTGCTTTTACGACCGGGATGGTGATGAGGATTACCCAGGCGGGATGGGGTTGCCCCAGGCGGAGCCACATGAAGAGGAACCATGTCTCGGCGCTGACTGAATAGACGACATCGATCAGCTTAGATAAGTGGCGTTGGTCGATAAAGTCGCCAAGCGCGTAGTAGATGGGAATCAGAAAGACGAGGAAGAGTCCCGTAGCCCATGTGCCGTAGACAATGCCGAGCACCAGATAGGCGAGAGTGACGAGTGCGGGGAAGGGGAATTTGTTCCATGCACGTCCGACCTTGGTGTGGAAATGCTTGCCATGATGGTCGAGCTTGTCGTGTGCTTCCTTCCAGCTGGAAAACGTCTCGCCGTCGATGGTGACGGTGCCGTCGTCATTGGTACGCACGCTATGTCCATCGTCCTCAAGCGTATCGATATGCACGCCGCCCGGCCCCACATGCACCTCTTCGCCCTTGCGCTCGTTGGTCACATGGATGCCGCTCCAACCAACATGGACTTCCTCGCCTTTATTGGGATCAATGACGTGGATACCGCGCGCGAGGGAAATATCGACAAGTGGCTTATCGCTGTAACCAGCGTGCTCAGTAGAAGCCTCAGCCTCTTCAGCCTCATCTGAAGCTTTGGTGCCGGCGTTGCTGTTCTGTGCATCATCATCAGCCTGCGAGTCGTCAGTGCTATCCACCGCCTCCCCATACAACAGCTCATCCAACGACACGCCATACAGCGCGGCGAGCGCAATGAGGTTATCGGTATCGGGTGAGGACTCGCTGCGCTCCCATTTACTAACAGCCTGGCGGCTTACGCCCAGCTGGGCAGCAAGCGCCTCCTGAGAAAGCCCGGCAGCTTTACGGCGATCGACGAGGCGCTGTGCCATCGCAAGATCCATGGTGGTTCCTTTCGTTTGATGGTCGAATCGAATGAGCCGAGTATGCCGAGAACAACCGGTAGCGACCACCATTTCTAGTTAGAATCTGCTCAAACCCTACCGCAACTACCGGTAGCAACCCCTAACGACCAGCCATTTTAGGACAAATGTCGGTGCTACTCTCAGCTAAGAGCCTGCAACATCCCAAAATCTCAGCCCACGCACCCGCAGCAAGAAGACGAATAGCTTCGGCCTCCCTAGTTACCGCAGGAGGCCCCAGGGCTTACCTCCCGAATCTTTCCGCAGGACGGAAGGACCCCGCCGCGCGAAGCGCGCAGCGGGGTCCTGACATGTCCGAGGACGATTTGGGAGGTAAGCCCTGGGGCCTCCGATGGGAGCAGTTCCAGCCGGGGCTATTCGTCGCCGAAGCTGATGCCCAGCGCCTTGGCCTCGCGCACCAGATCACTCTGGGGGTCGACAAACTTGAGCTTGCCGGCGACATCCTCGAGCGGCATGTGGCACATTTTGCCGTCGCGCAGGGCAATCATGTAGCCAAACTCGCCGCGCAGGCAGCCGAGCGCTGCCTCGACGCCGCACTGAGTCGCAAAGATGCGGTCCTGGGCGTCGGGCTGACCGCCGCGCTGCGTGTGGCCGGGGATGGCGACGCGGGTCTCGCGACCGGTCTTGGCCTCGATCTCCTTGGCGATGTCGTACACGATTGACGGGCTCGTGCGCTCGGCGAGCTTCTTCTTGTACTCCTTCTTGGACAGCGCCGCGTCCTCCTTGGAGATAGCGCCCTCGGCGACGGCCACGATGGTAAAGCGGCTGCCGGTCTCCATGCGATGCTCGATGGTCTTGATGACCTGGTCCATGTCGTAGGGGATCTCGGGAATCAAGATGACATCCGCACCGCCCGCGACGCCGGCATACAGCGGGATCCAGCCGACCTTATGGCCCATGATCTCGATGACGAACACGCGGCCGTGGCTCGAGGCGGTAGTGTGGATGTCGTCGATGCACTTGGTGGCGACGTCGATGGCGCTCGTAAAGCCAAACGTCATCTCGGTGCCCCAGGTGTCGTTATCGATGGTCTTGGGCAGGGCGATAACGTTGAGGCCCTCTTCGCGCAGGCGGTTGGCGGTCTTGGTGGAGCCGTTGCCGCCCAGCATAAACAGGCAGTCGAGCTGCAACTTGTGATAGGTGTGGACCATCGCGGGCACCTTCTCGACGCCGTCGGCCTCGGGAATGTTCAGGCGCTTAAACGGCGTGCGGCTCGTGCCCAGAATAGTGCCGCCGCGGGTGAGGATGCCGCTAAAATCGGCGGGTGTCATGACACGGAACCTGCTGTAGATAAGGCCCTGATATCCGTCCTCAAAGCCATAAATCTCGATAGGCTCTTTGCTATTGGTCATAAGCGTTTTGACAATGCCGCGCATGGTGGCGTTGAGCGCCTGGCAGTCGCCGCCACTAGTAAGAAGACCGATCCTAAGCATGGTGAATCCTTCCGGGCAAGTTATAACATGCGCATAAGTTTACCCCCGCACACTGTTGATGCGGGGGTAAAACGTGTTAGCTCAAGCGTATGGAAATGTAAGCAACGTCAGGCGAGCGTAAGGTCGACGGGCCTGGCTCCTTACAGTGCGAAGGCATCGACGTTGCCCCAGTGACGGCGCAGCGTGATGGCGGCAGCGGGCTCGGTATTGTCAAAGACGACCGACCACTGCGTGTTGCTGGTGATGTCTTCCGGATTGGGCTCTTGCGCCGCAGCGCGCAGGGCCTTCCAAACGACTGTCTCGTCCTGGGCACCGACATGGGCGTCAAGGACATCGGCGATTGCGACGGCGCGCTCTTTACCATGGCCCAGCTCGCCATTCTTTTGGTTGGGCAGCACTTCGTCGCCATAGCAGGCGTAGAAGTTCGTAACCTGGCGTACAGGAGTCGCTTTGAAAGCGCGGTCCGGATCGCGCGGATCCCACTCTACTACGCGCGCGTCACCGGCGGCGTCGTTGATAAAGAAGTGGTAATCGCGTCCTGCCATGGCGTGCATGTCGTAGGCGGAAAGCAGGTCGACAGCTTCTTGCGTGGTGGCGGCACGGTCGAGCACCAGGCGGATGGCGAGCGAGGTATTGATGACGGGGCGTTGCGTGTCCTGGTCACAGGGCTGGGAATCCAGGGTGAGTACGGCAATGGACACGCCGCATTCGTTAACACCGTCGAGCTGGGCAAATGGGCCCATGAGTGCGGCGGCCCGTCCGGCGACGGAGTCAAGCGGAGTGTTATCGCCCAGGTTGTTAAGGGCGGCAAACCCGATGGAGGCATAGCCGCCGCGTGGGTGATTGCGCACCAGCAGCGCTGAGGTGTCGTCCTTAAAGTCGTAATTGCGACCGGTGCGCACGCGGCCTTCGGCATCTACGGCGACAAAAGCGCTGCAGGCAAACTGGGGCGCCTGGACATGTACCGGCACACCGGGCAGCACCTGCGCCACCACGGCATCGATGTAGGCCTGGTCGTCGCGCACGCCAGCGGCGATGATGCGATCAAGATCGTAGTCGTAGGCGATGTCGATTGCGTACAGGTCATAGCCATCCGCGTAGCCGGTCAAGCGTTTGAGCGACGCGGCGGACTTGATTTGCTTGTGATAAACGATACCGGTGGCAGCGGCAAGGCCGACGGCGACTCCCGCGACACCGCAGGCGATGGCAATGTTACGTGGCTTCATGGCGGCTCCTCTCGTCCTGTTAGCGTAATTGTCGCAAAAGGTGCACGGGCATGATGGCTCAACTTGGTGAACGGTGCGGGATTAAACACGGAATGAAGAGTGCAGCGCTGGCGCGGCGGGGTATGCTGGAAGGGACCATCAACCCAGCGAAAGGGGAGAGCATGACGGATCAGGAAACGCCCGAGCGCGCGCATGTGACGGCCGATGATATCGAGGCCGCCAACGACCTTATCGACTTTATCGAGGCATGCCCCAGCATGTTCCATACGGCGGCGACCATTATGGCCGAGCTCGACGAGGCGGGCTTTACCTACCTGTCCGAGAACGCGGCGTGGGACATCGAGCCGGGCGGGCGTTATTACACGCAGCGCAACACCTCGAGCGTTATCGCCTTTAAGGTGGGCGAGGACCTGGCTGCTACGTGGGGCGAGGACGGCGTTGCCGGCGACTACCATTTTCAGCTGACGGCGTCGCACAGCGACTCGCCGACGTTTAAGGTTAAGGCCGTGCCCGAGCTCGACGGCGCGGGCGAGACGCTGCGCCTGAACACCGAGGCCTACGGCGGCATGATCGACTACACCTGGTTCGACCGTCCGCTGGCACTCGCGGGCCGCGTGCTGGTACGCGAGGGCGACCGTATTGAGAGCCGCCTGCTTGCCACCGAGCGCGAGGTCGCTATTATCCCGAGCCTTGCCATCCACATGAACCGCGGCGTTAACGAGGGCTTTGCTCCCAACCGAGCCGTCGACCTGTGCCCGCTCATCAGCGCCGGCGAACTCAAGCAGGGAGATTTTGATGCCCTGATTGCCGAAGAGCTGGACGTTGAGCCCGAGCAAATTCTGGGCCGCGATTTGTTCCTGGTCAACCGCCAGGATGCGCGCATTTGGGGCTGGGCCGACGAGTTTATCTCGACGCCCAAGCTCGACGACCTGGCCTGCGCCTATACCTCGCTGCAGGCATTTTTGGGTGCCGAGAACGCGCACGACGTTTCGGTCTTTTGCTGCTTTGATAATGAGGAGGTTGGCTCCGAGACCAAGCAGGGCGCCATGTCGACGTTCTTGGCCGACGCGCTGCGCCGCATTAACGGATCGCTGGGCTTTGACGACGAGTCGTATCATCGCGCCCTTGCCGCATCGATGCTCGTGAGCTGCGACAACGCGCATGCCGTGCACCCCAACCACGCCGAGAAGTGCGACGCCCGCAGCCAGGTGGTGCTCAACGGCGGTATCGTCATCAAGGAGGCAGCCAACCAGCACTATTGTACCGATGCCTTTAGCCGCGCGGTGTTCCAAGCTATTTGCGATGACGCCGACGTGCCCACGCAGGCCTTCGCCAACAAGAGCGATATGGCCGGCGGATCCACGCTCGGCAATCTGTCCAATATGCAGGCGAGCATGCATGCCGTGGACGTGGGCCTGCCGCAGCTGGCCATGCACTCGAGCTACGAGACCGGCGGCGTGCGCGACGTCATGTACGCCATCCGCGCCCTCACAGCCTTCTACGAGCGAAACCTAACCATCAACGGTGCCGAAAGCGTGGAGCTCTAAAACCTGCTAAAAGGGACAGGTTTATTATGCAGGTTTTATCTGGGCAAATGCCGCAAAGCCAACAGCTGGACAGAATTGTTATGACACCGCAGGTTGAGCAAGCGTCAGCGAGCGATGTCCAGAGCGAACAAGTTGGCATGAAAAAGGCAAGGCATAGACCTTCTGGTCATGCCTTGCCTTTTGAATGACAAATTGTCGCTCTGGGCGGCGCGCAGCGTCGAC
>NZ_JBDMHA010000042.1:0-20117 GCF_039752985.1 Collinsella aerofaciens | reverse complement strand
GCGACGCGGAAATCGCGCGCCGTTGCCGCGCCCCGCAGTGCCCGCTTCCCCCGAGAACAATTATCAGTGCAGGTAGATGCCTTGCACTTTTTTGCGAAAAGCCGGCGTGGTTGGAATTTCTCATTTCATCGTAGTAAACCGGCATAGTTTCGTATTTCCAGCAGTTCCAAATTCGTCAATACGTCGGCGTTTGCAAAAAGCCCGACCTCCGTGGAGATCGGGCTTTCAAGGCTCAGCAAAGCTGAACCTACACGGTTAAATGACCCGCAGCTTACATCTGCTCGGGAGCGGAGACACCAACAAGGGTGAGCACCAGGGCGAGCGTTACGCGGACGGCGTCGCAAGCGGCCAGACGGGCGCGCGAGAGCTCGGGGTCGACGGGACGGCCCTCGCTCGGCAGAACCTGGCAGGCAGCGTAGAAGCTGTGGAAGTCGCCGGCGAGCTCCTCGGCAAAGTGAGTCAGGCGGAACGGAGCGCGATCGCGAGCGCAGCTACCGATGAGGTCGGTGAGCTCGTTGAGCTTACGCGAAAGGGCAAGCTCGGTCGGGTCGGTCAGCAGCGAGTAATCGACGTTCTCGCCGATGGCCTTCTCGGCGACGGCCTTCATACCCATCTCGGCGGCCTGCTCGGCGGTAACGTCGGCGGCACGGCGCAGGATGGAGCACACGCGGGCGTGAGCATACTGTACGTAATAGACCGGGTTGGAGTTGTCGCGCTTCTTAACGGCCTCGATATCGAAGTCGACCATCTGGTTGGAGCTCTTGGAGATGAGCGTGTAACGGGCGGCGTCGGAGCCGACCTCGTCGACGAGCTCCTGCAGGGTCACCATGGTGCCCTTGCGCTTGGACATACGGACGGGCTTGCCGTTGCGCAGCAGGTTGACGAGCTGGCCCAGCAGAACCTCAAACTTGCCGGGGTAGCCAAGAGCGTCGCAGACGCAGCGGACGCGGTCGATGTAGCCGTGGTGGTCGGCGCCCCAGATGTCGATGACGTGGTCGACGCGCTGGAACTTGTCCCAGTGATAGGCAACGTCGGAGGCGAAGTAGGTGTACTCGCCGTCGGATTTGATCAGGACGCGGTCCTTGTCGTCGCCCAGATCGGTGGAACGGAACCACAGGGCGCCGTCCTTGGTGTAGAGGTAGCCCATCTTGTCGAGCTTCTCAAAAGCGCGGTCGACGGCGGAGGTGCCGGCGGTCTCGCCCTCGGTGTCCTTCACATACAGCGAGCGCTCGGAGAACCAACGATCGAAGTCGCAGTTAACGGCATGGCAAAGGTCGCGCATGTTGTCGACCATCTTTACATAGCCGCGCTCGCGGAAGCTCTCCATGCGCTCCTGCGGATCAGCGTTGACCCACTTATCGCCGTCGGTGCGCCAGAACTCGGCAGCCTCGTCGATGATGTAGTCGCCGCCGTAGGAGTCCTTGCCCAGGGTCTCGGCAAAGTTGTCCTGATACGGATGGGTCTCGGGGTGCTCGTCGTTCTCGTCGGCAACAAAGGCGTCGCGGTCGGCGATCAGCAGCTTGTGAGCCTCGTCGATATCCACGCCCTGCTTGGCGATGATGTCGGCAAGCTGCATATAGCGCGTGCTGATAGAGTTGCCGAAGGTGTTCATCTGAGAGCCGTGGTCGTTGATGTAGAACTCACGCTGGATGACGTAACCGGCGTGGTCCATAACACGGCAAAGGGAGTCGCCCAGAGCGGCCCAGCGGCCATGACCGATGTGCATGGGGCCGACGGGGTTGGCGGAGACGAACTCGACCTGGGTCTTCAGGCCGCCACCGACGTTGGACTTAGCGAAGTCCATACCCTTCTCGCGGGCCTCGCCAAAGATAGCGTTCTTGACGGCAACGGAGAGGTAGAAGTTGATGAAGCCAGGGCCGGCAATCTCGACCTTCTCGATTGCGGGATCCTCGGGCATATGGGCAACGACGGCCTCGGCGATCTTGCGCGGGGCGCAGTGAGCCAGCTTGGCGGACTTCAGGGCCATGGTAGAGGTCCACTCGCCATGAGAAGTGTCAGCCGGTCGCTCGATAGCGCAATCGTCAAGTTCAAATGCGGAAAGGTCGCCGGCCTCCTGGGCCGCAGCAAGCGCAGCGCGTACCAGCTCTTCAATCTTCTCGGGCATAGATCCTCCTTGTGTTAAAGCCCCCGAGCTCTTGGTCACTCGTAGGGCAAAAGCCAGAGTTTGTAGCACTCTATCACAAGCGACGGGCACTGTCGCAGGGTAAAGCTAATAGATATTGCATATGCACAAAAATGACTACAGCTTGTATGGAGTCACTCAAAGATGCCGGTCTGCCTGCAGATTATGCAGGCGTTGAAAATGCATAAAGGTGTGAATGAGCTGCGTCTGTTATCGAATACTCTTACCTATCAGAGTTGTGTGCTTTTCCTGCATAAAGTAACGGTTTGCGCACGTCAGCGTGTTATTCTAGACATACGTAAATTCGTATAAGTTGGAGGTAGCATGTTCTCAATCGGTCAACACGTCATTCATCCGGGCCAGGGAGTCTGCACCGTCGTCGGTTTTAGGGACGACACACCGCAGCCCATGCTGCTGCTCGAGACCAAGCAGGGACATGCGCAGACGATCCTCATGTACCCCGTGGCGCAGGCCGACCGTTTGCACGCCGCCATCTCGCAGCAAGATGCCGAGCACCTGCTGAGCCACTATGACGAGCTTGAGTGCGACACCTTTACCGAGCGCAACAGCTCGCTTGAGGAGACACACTTTAAGCAGCAGCTCAAGCTGGGCGCGCCCGAGACGGTCCGCGTGGCAAAAACCATGATGCACCGCATTCGCCAGGCCGAGGAAGCTGATAAAAAACCCAGCTCCTACTACATGCGCGTACTCAAGGAGGCCAAACGCCGCTCCATCGAGGAGTTCGCCGTGGCCCTTGGCGTCACCGAGGAGGCCGCCGAAGCCCGCCTAGCCCAAGCCGCCCTCAACTAACCCATCCGCGCCAAAAACCACCACAAAGGGGACAGGCACCTTTGTGGTGGTTTTCTTGTTCTAGTAGTATTCATTCTTATCGATACCCACGAGCACAAGGAGTCTCCTATGGCAGAGCCGCTTACCGCCGGAATCACCCGCGACCGCGCGTTCGAACTGCTCAACGAGCACAACAAGGACCCGTTCCACATCACCCATGGCGAGACGGTCGAGGGCACCATGCGCTACTTTGCGCGCGAGTTCGACCCCGAGAACGAGGAGTTTTGGGGCATCGTCGGTCTGCTGCACGACCTGGATTGGGAGGAGCATGAGGACGATCCCGTGAACCACACCATCTATGCTGCCGAGATTCTTGAGGGCGAAGGTGCGTCTCCCGAGCTCATTCGCGCCATCCAGACGCACACGTCCGACTTCAACACCTCGCTGCCCAAGCCCGAGCTGCAGATGGAAAAGATCCTGTTTGCCTGCGATGAGCTCACCGGCCTGATCGGCGCTGCCGTCATCATGCGCCCGAGCAAGAGCGTTATGGACTTTACGACCAAGTCGCTCAAGAAGAAGTTCAAGGACAAACGCTTTGCCGCCGGCTGCTCGCGCGACGTGATTTCGCAGGGCGCCGAGATGTTGGGCTGGGAGCTCCCCGAGCTCTTTGACCGCACCATCGCGGCCATGCAGTCCTTCGCCCCCGACCGAGATACCTTCCAGGCCTAACCGTCAACGCCACCTAAAACCACCACAAAGGGGACAGGCACCTTTGTGGTGGTTTTTGTTTGCACGGGCGTTAGGGGCGGACCTGGCCGGTGCCGCGGAGCTTGTATTTGTAGGTGGTGAGGGCCTCGGCAGCAAAGGGGCCGCGGGCGTGGAGCTTTTGGGTCGAGATGCCGATCTCGGCGCCCAGGCCAAACTCGCCGCCGTCGGTGAAGCGCGTGCTGGCGTTGGCGTACACGGCCGAGGCATCGACCGCATCCAGGAAGCGCTCGCAAGCATCCGTGTCCTCGGCAACGATGGCCTCGGAGTGCATCGTGCCGTAGCGGTTGATGTGTGCGATGGCCTCGTCCTCGCTCGCCACGACCTTCACGCTCATCTCGAGCGCCAGATACTCGCGACCCCAGTCCTCCTCAGTCGCGGCAACGTAGTCATCACCCTCGGCAAGCCCGGCATCGGCGCATGCGGCGCAGGTTGCCTCGTCGCCGTGAATGAGCACGCCGTGGTCATGCAGCACGGTCACGACCGCGGGCAAAAACGCATCGGCCACAGCACGGTCGACCAGCAGCGACTCGGCGGCATTGCACACGCCTACGCGCTGGGTCTTGGCATTAACGATAATGTTGAGCGCCTTATCAAAGTCGGCGGATTCATGCACGTAGATGTGGCAGTTGCCCGTGCCCGTCTCGATCACCGGCACAAGCGACTCGCGCACGCAGCGCTGGATCAGGCCTGCACCTCCGCGCGGAATGAGTACGTCGACAATACCGCGGAGCTTCATGAGCTCGCCAGTGGCCTCGCGGTCGGTGGACTCGATCATCGACACGGCCTCGCGCGGGAAGCCCTTGGCCTCGAGCGCATCGGCCAGCAGCTCAGAAATCATGGCACACGAGTGATAAGCCAGCGAGCCGCCGCGCAGAATGCAGGCGTTGCCGGTGCGTATGCAGATGCCCGCGGCATCGGCCGTCACATTGGGGCGCGCCTCATACACCATGGCGACCAGGCCCAGCGGCACACTCACGCGGGTCAGGTCCACGCCGCTTGCAAGCACGCGGTGATCGAGTACACGACCGACGGGATCGGGCAGCTCGGCGAGCTTCTCCAAACCGGCGGCCATGCCCTCGACGCGCTCGGGCGTCAGCAGCAGGCGATCGAGCAGTCCGGCCGAGGTGCCCGCATCGCGCGCAGCGGACATATCGAGCTCGTTGGCGGCGACGATGGAGTCGAAACCGTTGCGCAGTGCTGCGGCCATGGCACGCACGGCCTCCTGGCGCTGCTCATCGCTCGCCGTGGCAAGCGAGGCCGACGCTGCCTTGGCGGCAACGGCAAGATCGTGGACATACGTGGCTATATCGACCGACATGGGCGGCCCTTTCTCCTAGAAGTTTGCAACCATGGTAGCCGATTTGCGCATGGCCTCGCCCGCGGCGGTAGAATTGGTCAACCCGAAACACCGCAACGAACGGAAGACTCACATGGCCCTCATCACTTCGTACCACGTCCCCGGCCTTTACGTCGAGGACCACAGCATCGACGTCCCCCTTGACTGGCGCGGCCTGGAGCCGATGCTACTGGCCGTCGGCAGCACCATGCGCCGCGGCGCTATGCCGGCACCAATCGCCGGCGCGCCCGAGAGCATCAAGCTCTTCTACCGCGTGGTTTGCGCGCCCGACCGCATCAACGACGATCTGCCGCTGCTCCTGTTTTTGCAGGGCGGACCCGGCGGCGAGAGCCCACGTCCGCTGTCGCCCACAAGCGACGGCTGGATCGAGGAGGCCGTCAAGCACTTCCGCGTGGTCCTTCCCGACCAGCGCGGCACCGGACGCAGTAGCTGCGTGGACGGACGCACGATCAAGGCACTGGGTGATCGCGCAACGGCCGCCGGCGCCGATACAGCACGCTCGCAGGCGGACTTCCTCAAGCGCCACCTCGCCAGCTCCATCGTGCGCGATTTTGAGTACCTGCGCCTAGTGGGCTTTGGCGGCAAGCCGTGGGTCACGCTCGGCCAGAGCTACGGCGGCTTTTTGACGCTGAGCTATCTGTCGCTCTTCCCCGAGGGCGTGGCGGCGAGCTTTACCTGCGGCGGCATCCCCCACGTGCCGGCGAGCGCCAGCGAGGTCTACGCGCACACCTTCCCGCGCATGGCCGCCAAGACGCAGCAGTATTACGACCGCTACCCCGCCGACGTCGAGCGCGTGGCAGCCCTGGCAGATGCGCTCGAGGCACAGAAGCCCGTGCTGCCCGACGGCTCGCCGATGACGGTCGAGCGCCTACAGCTCATGGGCAGCGACTTAGGCATGAAGCCGAGCTTTGAGCGCATGCATTGGACTATCGATCACGCTTTTGTTACTGGCGACGGTACGCTGAGCTGCGGCTCCTCGGTATCCGACAGCTTTTTGATGCGCGCCTTCGAGCGCACCAACACACGCACGAACCCGCTGTACTGGACACTGCAGGAGTTTATCTACGCCGACGGCGACACCATGCCCATTCGCTGGGCCGCAGCAGAGGAGAAGGCCCATCGTGCCGAGTTCGACACACTCGCGCGCCCGCTCATGTTTACCGGCGAGGCCATGTTCCCGTGGATGCTCGAGCAGATGCCCGAGCTCAAGCCCTTCAAGCCCGCCATGGACCTGCTGATGGAAGACACCAGCTGGGACAAGATCTACGACCCGCAGCGACTGGCGTGCAACGAGGTGCCCCTGCAGGCCGCGGTGTATTTCGACGACATGTACGTGGATTCGGGCCTGCAGCTTGATACGCTCAGCCGCGTGGGCAACTCGCATGCCTGGGTGACCAACGAGTTCGAGCACGACGGCCTGCACGGCAGCGTGGTATTCAAGCACCTCTTCGACGAGGCCCTCAACCGCGGAGACCTGCGCCGAATCTTCTAGCAAAGGAGTGTCCCCACCTGCCGGCACAAAGGGAACGTCCCCAAGTGGCAGGTTTATAACGTCATCGCAGGTAGAGGACGGAAAGCGAAAACGCCCCTAAGCGAGCAAGGTGACGTGAAAGAGGAGGGCATTGACCTTTTGGTCATGCCCGACGATTGAACGTCAGATTGCCGCTTAGGGGCGTTTGCAGCGTCAATTGGTTAGGCGAAGACGATTAGGTTGTCTCGATGGATCGCCGGCTTCTCGGCCAGGTCTGCCAGCAGGCGGTTGCTGGCAATCTGGTCCTGGCGGCGACCGGCAGCAAGCTCCAGCACGTCCGAATCGGCTTCGGCGATACCGCGGGCGACAACCATACCGCTCGGATCGCACACATCGAGCACATCGCCCTCGGCAAACTGGCCATCGACCTCGCGAATACCCACCGCAAGCAGGGAAGAACCACGGCTGACCAGCGCCTTCGCAGCACCATCATCGACCGTTACCGAACCGTGGGCCTTGTCACCCAACGCGATCCACAGTTTGCGGGGTGCGATGTCCAGGCGCTCCGCCGGCGGATCGAACAGGGTTCCCACGCTCTCGCCGCGGGCGAGGCACACGAGCGCATCGGGCTCCTCGCCCGAGCAAATCACGCTCTGAATGCCCGCCGTCATCAGGATGCGGCTCGCGCGGATCTTGGTAATCATGCCGCCCGTGCCCACCGATGTGGAAGAATCGCCCGCCGAGGCAATAATCTTGGCATCGATCTTATGCACGACAGGAACAAACTCGGCCGTGGGGTCCTCATGCGGATTGGCAGTATAGAGACCATCGATGTCCGAGAGCGTCACGCACAGATCGGCAGATACCAGGCAGCTCACGAGCGCCGCCAGTGTGTCGTTGTCGCCAAACTTGATCTCGTCGACGGTAACGGTGTCGTTCTCGTTGACGACCGGCACCACGCCCAGCTCCACCAGACGCAGCAGGGCGTCGCGCGCGTGCAGGTAGGACGTGCGACGCGCCGTGTCGTGACGCGTGAGCAGCACGAGCGAGGTGAGCAGGTCGCGCGCATGGAACTCCTCGTCGTAGGCCGACGAGATGATGCACTGACCAGCCGAGGCGCAGGCCTGCAGGCTCGGAAGGTCGCCGACCGGCTTGCGGTCGAAGCCCAACACGGGATAGCCACAGGCAATAGCGCCCGAGCTCACCACGACCAGACGCCAGCCGAGCTTGCGCAGCGCTGCGGCTTGATCGGCAAGTCCGCCGATAAAGGCGCGGTTGACCTTGCCATCGGCGCCCACCACCGTGGACGAACCGATCTTTACCACCATCGTTTTATAAGAAGTCGTCATACGTCAAACCAATCAACTGTTCAGCGAACGGCCGAGCTGGCGGCCAAGGGAGCGTGACTCGCCCCTACCGCCCAAGGAATTAGTGAGCCCAGGGGAAGGCCGATGCCGCGGCCATGTTCTTGCGCACGAGCTCGTCGCGCACCTGTGCCAGGCCCTGCTCCATGCCCACCACATAGGTCTGCGGATACAGGAAGCGCTTGTAGACCGGATCCAGATGGTCAAGCGCCCAGGCGCAACGCTCGCGTGCGTCCTCGATACTCTCGCGCGGGGCAACAGCGCTGCCATCGCGCACGATCGGCACCAGCAGCTCGCGATACTCAAGCTCCGACACATCGGTCACCAGGGCGGCATCGTTCACGGCCACGAGGGTATTGCCGCGCGCGGCGCCCTCCCCCGTCAGATGGTCCTCGTCATAGATCATGTCACAGATCGGGCCGCCAAAGCCGTCGTAATAGCGGCGCACGCGCTGCACGCCCGGGATCGTGCGCTTGTAAGGCTGCTCGGAGAGCTTGACCACCGGCGTCCACGGGTCCGTCTCGCTCGCACGGCGGGCGGAAAGCTTGTACACGCCGCCCAACGCCGGCTGGTCATAGCAGGTCGCGAGCTTGGTGCCCACGCCAAAGCTATCGATGGGTGCACCCTGGTCGAGCAGCGACTGGATCGTGTACTCGTCCAAATCGTTGGAAACCGAGATTCCCACATAGGGCAGGCCCTCGGCATCAAAACGGCCGCGGACATACTTGGAGAGCTTGGCGAGGTCACCCGAGTCAATGCGAATAGCCGACAGGCGCTCGCCCGCCGCCTCCATCTCCTTGGCAACCGTAATGGCATGCTCGCAGCCCTCGCGCACGTCGTAGGTGTCGATGAGCAGTGTGCAGTTCTTGGGACTCGACTTGGCAAAGGCACGGAAGGCCTCGAGCTCGGAATCAAAGCTCATCACCCAGCTGTGCGCATGCGTGCCAAAGACGGGAATACCGTAGCGGCGACCGGCGAGCACATTGGACGTAGAGGAACAGCCGGCCACATAGCTCGCGCGCGCGACGGCCAGACCGCCATCGGGACCCTGGGCGCGGCGCAGGCCAAACTCGGCCACGGGACGGCCGTCCGCCGCCAACACCACGCGCGCCGTCTTGGTGGCGACAAGTGTCTGGAAGCCGACGATGTTGAGCAGCGCTGTCTCGAGCAGCTGGCACTCCAGCGCGGGACCGGTGACGCGCACCATGGGCTCGCGAGGAAAGACGAGCTCGCCCTCGGGGACGGCGTCGATATTTACATGCGCACGAAAATCGCGCAGGTAGTCAAGGAATCCAGGCTTAAACATCGCGCCACCGGCCGGGGCCTGGAGCGAGGCGAGGTAGTCGATATCCTCGGGCGTAAAGCGCAGATTCTCGACCAGCTCGGGCAGCTCGGCGGTACCGCACATGACGGCGTAGGCGCTACCAAAGGGATGGTCGCGGTAAAACGCGGTAAAACAACCCTGCTCATTGGCCTTGCCGCTCTCCCACAAGCCCTGGGCCATAGTGAGCTCGTACAGATCGGTGAGCATTGCAATGTCGGTGGGATGCGAGATGTCGGTCAAAGCCATGGGGCGACCTTTCGGATGCGTTGTGCAGAAGTTGAGGGTTGGACAAGGCGGACGTGCGGGCATGGAACCCGGCACGAACAGGTTAGTGCAGACCCATGCTGCCCGTGATCGTGTAGACCATAAAGACGATAAACGCGATGAGGGCGAGCACGATGATGATTTTTTGAGCCGGAGCCATGCCGGGGATCTCATTCTCGCCCGTAGGCTCCTTGGAGGTGACCATGCGCTGGGCAAACGTCATCTCGTCACGGCTCGGCGTGGGCTCGGCGGGCTTGGGGCGAGTGACCTTTTTAGGTTGAGGTTTAGGCGCGGCAGGCGCAGGCTTCGCGGCGGCGGGCTTGGGCGCGGGCGCGGGCTTGGGCGCTGATGCGGCGTTCGCGGCGGCCTCCTCGGCCTTTGCGCACTCGGCACGCAGGGCAGCCAGCTCCTCACGCTCGCGACGGGCCTCTTCCTGAGCCTCGCGGCGGGCCTTCTCGGCGCGGAGCTCTTCCAACTCGGCGCGCTCCTCGTCGGACAATGGTTGGGACTCAAGCTCGGCCATAGTACAGCCCTTTCTTTCAAAAAAAGCCGCCGACACAATGTCGACGGCTTATCAAATCCAAGGGTGGAGACGAAGGGAGTCGAACCCTCGGCCTCTGCCATGCGACGGCAGCGCTCTCCCAACTGAGCTACGTCCCCAGGACAAGTTGATATTTTACCTACGGCTCGCCAACTGTCAACGCCCAATACCCAGTCTTTTTGGGACGGGGCCATTTTGACTACCTTTCGAGCAAGCATTCCACTCGATGATTTTTTAATCCCCATCCCAGAAAAATCATCGGCGAACGCACTACTTTGCGCTGGTGAGGACGCCGGTGGTGTCGAAGGCCGGGGTGAAGCTCTCATCTACAGCGCCGCCCTCTTGCCAGAACATCGTCGTAAAGCCCAAGTCATCGGCATGGTCGAGCACCTGCTCGTACTCCTCGCGCGTCACGGCACGCGCCAGATCGCCGCCCTGCTCGCGCATGAGGGCATTGGGCGTGTACTGGTTCATGACCGAGATCGGCACGTCGCCCACCGTCTGCCACACCAGGTCCAGAACGCGGCACGAATCGTCCGCATGCCCCGGCAGCACCAGGTGGCGCACGATGATGCCGCGCTTCATGAGCCCGTCCTCGTCCACCAGCTCTCCCCCGCGGCGCTCGATCTCGCACGCCATCTGTGCCAGGCCCGACACGGCCACGCGCGGGTAATCCTTAATATGAGAAAGCGACTGCGCAAGCCCAGCATCGGCATATTTAAAGTCGGTGAGCCACACATCGACCAGGTCGCCCAGCGCCGCCACGGCACTCGCGCGCTCGTAACCACTCGTGTTGTAGACAATCGGGATGTCCAGCCCGCGCTCCCGCGCTGCGACAATCGCGGCAGGCAATAGGTGCGCATAGTGCGTCGCCGTCACCAAATTGATGTTGTTGGCACCCTGGTCCTGCAGTTCCAGCATAATCTCGACCAGGCGCTCAGGCGAAATCTCAAGCCCAAAATTGCCGGTCGAGATCTCGTGATTCTGGCAGTAGATACATTTAAGCGAGCAGCCGCTAAAGAAGATCGTGCCCGAACCGGCTTCGCCCGAGATAGGCGGCTCCTCCCACATATGAAGCGCCGCGCGAGCGACCTTAAGCGTGTCGTCGGCACCGCATACGCCACGCGCACCCTCATCACGCGCCGCACCGCAACGGCGCGGACACAAATGGCAGGCGGGCGAAAAAAGTTCGGTCAACGACGTCGGCATAAAAACATGCTCCAAAACAACGATTCAGCAGCTCAAACATTAAGGCCCGGACCGCGCAGACGGCTCCAAGCCTAAGGCGCCGTAATCGTCCGACACGATTTTTGTAATGTCAAGACTGGAATCGATAAAGTGCCGCTTTATGATGTAGGTATTCCGCCCCCCGCGGAGCAACTGGGTGAACCGTCGCGTTTATTTAGGGAGCCCACACAGTCGTACCTAGTACAGGTATCCTTCGTTGTTAAGGACGCTGGAACAGTCGATGAGGGCACCCACCTGTTTTAGGTGGGTTCATTTTCGTAACGTGGGGGGTGGTTTTCTTTTGCCGAAAATCACCATTACAGTCCATATGAATCCCCGCCGGCATCCCGACAAGCTATCGACAACATCCCAATATCTGGTAAGCGCGTGATTATCGCTGCGTGCAATTCCATGCACCCCCCTTGGTCGAGTATTATGGTTCGGCTATGCCCTTTGCGCATGGCGTTCTTCTGACCTTTTCCTTCGACGCTTGGCGGTTTTTAGATTCATGGCTTCATCCCCGAGCTACATACCGTACCTATGCGTGGCAGCGGCGGCCTTTATCACGACCTTCCTCGCGGTGCCCCTGGTCAAGCGCTTGGCAATTAAGCTCGATGCCGTCGACTATCCTTCTAAGCGCCGCATCAACACCAAGCCCATCCCACGTTTGGGCGGAGCGGCGGTGTTTTTGGGCCTGGTCGTTGCCTGCATTGTGCAAATCCTAGGCACCTGGTACCTAGGCTGGCCACCCGTCCTGGTGCCGCACCCGCGCCTTCACATTAGCTATCCCATGCTGGCGCTCTCCTTTACCGTCATCTTTGCGACCGGCGCTATCGACGACGTCTTCCAGCTCACGCCCAAGCAAAAGCTGGCCGGACAAGTCCTCGCCGCGCTTATCGCCTGTATCGGCGGCCTAAAAATCGGCGTCATCGTCAACCCGTTTGCCCCCGGCGAGATCATGCTCGGATGGCTCGCCTACCCCATCACCGTGATCTATCTGGTGGCATTCACCAACATCATTAACCTCATCGACGGCCTCGACGGCTTGGCCACGGGCATCTGCGGCATCGCGTCATTCACCATGTTCTCAATGGCCGTGCTCTCGGGCCGCATCGACGCCGCCGCGCTCTCTATTGCGCTCTTTGGCGCCTGTCTAGCCTTTTTGCACTACAACTTCAACCCCGCAAGCATCTTCTTGGGCGACTCGGGGTCGCTGCTGCTGGGCTTTGCGCTGGGCTCCATCTCGCTGCTCAACGTGAGCCGCACCGCCGCACTCACCTCGCTTATCATCCCGCTCATCGTTGCCGGCGTGCCTATCATCGACACGTTTAGCGCCATCGTGCGCCGCAAGCGCGCCCACATTAGCATCGGGCAGGCCGACAAGGGCCACATCCACCACCGCCTGATCCAAGAAGGCTACAACCAAAAACAGGCTGTGCTGCTCATCTATGCCTGGTGCATTATGCTTTCGGCCGGCGCCGCCGCCATCAATCAGGTCGAGGTGCCCATGCGCGTGCTCATCTTTACCGTGCTTGCCATTGGCTCGGCGGCCTTTGCCAAGCACCTGCACCTGTTTGAACCCGTGCTGCGCCACCATTACAACAAGCGCACGCACGAGGACGAACTGGTCACCCCCGACGACCCCGCCTTTAAGCAGGAGGAGCAGGCAGCTGAGGAACGTAAGGAAGAGCGCCACCACAAGCTCTAGGGCAAGCTGCCGAGGATGTGCCAAGGCACCGTTGGCCAAGCGCGGCCGCGCCGCGCCCATCGCACAAGCCACCCCTCTCCCGCCCCTCGCCTACTTACGCCCCGCCCCTCCAATAAACGCGTTATCATCTTGACCCATGAACATACGTTAGGAGCAATCATGCCAAACGAGAACAGCTACGAAGTCGCGCTGCAAAAGAGCAACGCCATTCGCGAGGGCCTGGCCAAGACGCCCGAGAAGTTCACCATGCTTACCGGCGACCGCCCCACCGGCCGTCTGCACCTGGGTCACTACTTTGGCACCCTCAAGGGCCGCGTGGAGCTGCAGAACATGGGCGCCAGGACCAACGTACTCATCGCCGACTACCAGGTCATCACCGACCGCGACACCACCGAGCACATCCAGGACAACGTGTACAACATGGTCATGGACTACCTTGCCTGCGGTATCGACCCCGACAAGACCATGATCTACGCGCACTCCGCCGTGCCCGCCGCCAACCAGCTCATGCTGCCGTTCCTGTCGCTGGTGTCCGAGGCCGAGCTGGCGCGCAACCCCACGGTCAAGGCCGAGATGGAGGCCTCGGGCCACGAGCTCACCGGCCTTCTGCTCACCTACCCGGTGCACCAGGCCTGCGACATCCTGTTCTGCAAGGGCAATGTGGTGCCCGTCGGCCGCGACCAGCTGCCGCACATCGAGCTCACCCGTACCATCGCCCGCCGCTTTAACAACCGCTACGGCAAGGTATTTCCCGAGGTCGAGGCGCTGCTGTCCGAGACCCCGCTGCTGCCCGGCCTTGACGGTCGCAAGATGAGCAAGAGCTACGGCAACGCCATCAATATTTCGATGACCGCCGAGGAAACGGCCAAGCGCATCAAGAAGAGCCAGACCGACTCCGAGCGCATGATCACGTTCGACCCCGAGAACCGCCCCGGTGTGTCCGGCCTGCTTTCGACGGCTGCAATCTGCACCGGTCGCTCCGAGGTCGAGATTGCCGAGGAGATTGGCATGGGCGGCTCCGGCCAGCTCAAGAAGTACGTGACCGAGGCCGTCAACGAGTACTTCGCACCTATCCGCGAGCGTCGCCAGCGCTACGAGAACGATCTGGACTATGTGAAGGACGTCCTGCATGAGGGCAACCGTCGCGCCAACGAGATCGCCGAGCAGACCCTGGCCGAGGTTCAGGACGCCATGGGTATGGTGTACTAGGCCGATCTGCTGACTTGAGCTTTCGATTGCTATAGGGCGGGCGCTACGGCGTCCGCCTTTTTTGGAGCGGACCGCTTCGGCTCCGTCCATCGCACTCCCCCGACAAACAGGAACAGGCCCGCTGGCAGTTAGTTGCCAGCGGGCCTGTTCCCGAAGTACACCGTTGAATCGCACAGAGGGGAGGAATGCGAATCAAACTCAACAGGGCAGGCTTTTTCATCGCCTATTGCCTGCTCCGTTGCTGAAACCAATATAGTTCACCGTGGTTTACTTTGCAGCATCAATATCCGCCGCCATAGCTTCTCCATAAGTTAGCCCAAGTAAACTAAACCACCACAAAGGGGGCAGGCACCTTTGTGGTGGTTTTGGCCACGGCAGAGCGCTAGAGCCCTGCTGGCCAGCGACAGGCGGGCAAGTCGACGTGCATGTCGTCCTTAAACGCCACACCCTCCCCTAGCAAAAGCTCACGTTGAGCATCGGGACCGCCAAAAGCGAAGCCCTCGCATATGTGCCCGTCGGCAAACACCACGCGGTGACAGGGAATCTCGCCGGGACGCGGATTACTATGCAGGGCATACCCCACGTACCGCGCACTTCGTGGACGACCGGCAAGCAGCGCCACCTGACCATACGTGGCGACCATCCCCTCGGGGATCTGCTCGACCACCTCGTACACCCGTTCAAAAAAGCCCTCAGACGCCATTGCTCGCTCCCTTCCACCCGGAAAAGCATAAACCACCACAAAGGTGCCTGTCCCCTTTGTGGTGGTTTATGGCAGATCGGTTAGTTGGCGGGCTGGAAGAAGGCTACGGCGACGGCGCCGGGGCCTACGTGGGTGCCGATGGTGGCGCCGATGGTGTGAACGGGCAACTCGCCTTCGGTGTGGCCAGCCCAAAGTGCCGCGCTGTCCTCGATATACTTCTTGAGCACCGCATCCGAAAGGCCCGTATAGCCGAGCGCCAGCGGCATGGAAAAGTCGATGCCGCCCGCTTTTTCGACCTTCTGATTGAGCAGATTGCGGCCGTTCTTGGAACCGCGCGCCTTACCCAGCTGCACGATCAGACCGTCCTCGACAGCCACCACGGGCTTTACGTTGAGCAGCGTGCCCACGGCGCCGGCCGCAGCAGACAGACGACCGCCGCGCACCAGGTACTCCAGCGTCTCGAGCAGGCCGATAACCACCACACGGTCGCGCACGGCCTCGACGGCCGCCGCGATCTGAGCTGCACTACGACCCTCATCCACCAGGCGCAGGGCATACTCGACCATGACACGCTCGCCCAGAGTGACGTTATTGCTATCCACCACGTAAACGTCGCCGCCTGGCGCCTCGGCAAGTGCGGTACGGGCACTCTGATTGGTGCCTGATAGCTTAGCGCCCACGGTAATAATCACAGCCTCATCGCCGGCTTCACGAACCTTGGCAATCGCCTGCGAAAACGCGTACGGGTTGACCTGGCCGGTCTTGGGCAGCTCATCGCGCTCCACGAGCATCTCGTAAAAGCGCTGGTGATCGATGTCGATGCCATCCATGTACACATCGGTGCCAAAGGTGACGGACAGCGGCAAAACGGCCAGTGCTGGGTGCTCGACCGGCGACATATCGCTTGCGGAATCGGTAATAATGCGGACGGACATAGCGAATCCTTTCTTGCGCAGGTCCCGCGCAGGGAATTTTGACAGCAAGGCCCCGGCACGGTATACGCGCTCAAACAGGACTATGCAGTTGTTAATTGGAAGCAAAAGCCTTGGCGGCCCTACAGCTCGCGCAGGGTGTTGAGAATCGTGCGCAGCGACGCATACATCTGCTCGCGCTGCTCCACACCCATAGCCTTACCGGTGGTATCGAGCACGTCGCGAATGATGCGGTCCGCTTCGCTCATGCTCTCGCCGCCCAGAGCGGTCAGGCGCACCGGAGCACGATACTTAACGGCGGCATCGCCCGAATCGTCGACCTCGACGTAGCCGCCCTCCTCCAGATGCGCGAGCGTACGCGAGACGGCGGCGCGGGTCACGCCTGCCATGCGAGCCAGGTCAGCGCCAGTCAGGCCGTCCTTGCTGCGCTCAAGATAGTAAAGGCACATAACGTCGGAGCCCTTGAGGCCCAGCCTTGCGCCCTCGGATGTCTTAATGCGCTGAATCTCCTTGTAGAGCCCGCTGATCAGTCCGACAAAGTCCTCGAAACGTGTCTCGTCGTTCTGCTGCATGGGAGACGACCGCCTTTCGCTTGCATAATGCTTACGGGTAAACATCTTAGTCGCATAAGGCGACACCCGTACCCAAATACCCCATTTGTTAACCCATCAACATAAAAACCACCACAAAGGGGACAGGCACCTTTGTGGTGGTTTTGACCGGCGAACATGATCCGCAGGCGTCGCTACAGCTCCACGCAGGGATTGTCGCGGGTCACAAGCGTCTTAACGACAACCGTCGCTCCCAGATAGCGCTCGAGCAGCTCGGCTAAGCGATCAATCGCGGCCTGGCAATCCCCCATCCGCTCGGGCTCCACGCACTCAATCGCCAGGAACGCATCGGCCGAATCATCGGACAGCGCCGTGCGAACGCCGTCGCGCCAGTTCCAGCAGCGGCACACAGCGCCCGCATCGTCGATGTAGGCGAGCTCGCCGGGCAGCGTCGGATCGTCCGCCTCCTCGCCAAGCGGCAAGAACGTATCGCCACCGTCGGTCACCTTCAAGCGAAGGTCTCCCTCGATCGCATGCAGATCCTCGCCTCCCACGGGCAGCGCGTAGGTCAGCGACACCGTGTTGTAAATATCCACCGCGGGCGTAATGTGGCCCACCGGCTTGCCTTTGAGCACGCGTTTGAGCAAGTTCTCGATCGAGCAGCGCGCGCCTTTCTTGGTCTTGAACAGACGATAGGCCTCGCGCCATGCCTTGACCGGTGCGTTCTCGCTGATGGTATCGCTTGTCAGGTGACGCTCCGCATCGATATTGGCGCGATTGAGCAACGTGGCGATCGCATCCACGTCCTCCTGGGGAATCTGGGCCGCGGGCTTCATGCCCTTTACGACCACGACGCCGACCGCCGCCTGCGGAAACAGCTCCCAAAACGAATCCTCGGCAACGAAACTCTTCATATGCTCTCCCTTCATAGCGTACGCCCGAGCGAGGGCGCCTAAACAAAAAGCGCCCTCACGACGGCCACCTTCAAAGTCCTACGGTGCCGTCACAAGAACGCTTGCGCTGTCCCCATCCGGAGAAGGGGACGATATGTCAGGCGTATTGTAACCCGAGTCATCCACGCGAGCAAAACCACCATAAAGGTGCCCCCTTTATGGTGGTTTTGAGTCTGAGGCGACGCTAGTGGCGGAGCCCCAGCAGGCCGCGGCCGCGATGACGGGCCTCGGCGGACACCTGGGCGTGCGGGCCGGCGGCTTTGACGGACTCGGGCAGGTGCGAGTACTTCTTCTCGAAGTTCTCCTCGAACATCACCGCCAGGTTGTGCGCGGCCTCGTCGTAGCGCGCGGTGCTCTGCCAGTATTGGCGCGGCACCAGGATGCCATCGGGCACGCCGTGGCACGTCGTGGGAATGTCAACGTTAAAGATGTCGTCGTGCACGAACTCGCTGTCCTCGATGGTGCCGTCGAGGGCGCGCGCGACCAGCGAGCGCGTGTAGGCCAGCTCGATGCGATGACCCACGCCGTAGCCGCCGCCAATCCAGCCGGTGTTGACCAGGTACACGCGCGTGCGGCCGTCGGCAATGCGCTCGCCAAGCATCTTGGCGTAAACCATGGGGTCGAGCGGCATAAACGGCTCGCCGAACAGCGAAGAGAACGTGGGCGTGGGCTCGGTGACGCCGACCTCGGTGCCGGGAATCTTAGCCGTAAAGCCCGTCACAAAGTGGTACATAGCGGCATCGGCCGTCAGGCGTGAGATGGGCGGCAGCACGCCAAAAGCGTCGCAAGTCAGGAACAGCACGACACTCGGAGTGGTGCCCATGCCCTTAGTCCACGCGTTAGGAATGTGCTCCACGGGATAGGCCACGCGCGTGTTGTGCGTGATCGAGATGTCATCGTAGTTGGGCTTGCGGTTCTCGTCGAGCACCACGTTTTCGCAGATCGCGCCAAAGCGGACAGCGTTGAAGATCTCGGGCTCGTGGAAGGCGTCCAGGCCCTCGCATTTGGCGTAGCAGCCGCCCTCGATGTTGAAGATGCCCATGTCGGACCAACCGTGCTCGTCGTCGCCGATCAGCAGGCGCGTGGGATTGGCCGAAAGCGTGGTCTTGCCGGTGCCGGACAGGCCAAAGAACACGGCGGTCTCGTGCGTGACGGGATCCATGCTGGCCGAGCAGTGCATGGGCAGCACGTCGTCCTCGACGGGCAGCAGATAGTTCATGACGCTAAAGATCGACTTTTTAATCTCGCCGGAGTAGCCGGTGCCGGCGACCAGAATCACGCGTTCCTGGAAGTTGATGACCACCGCAGCGCTGGAGTTGAGGCCCTTGATGGCGGGGTCGCACTGGTAACCGGGCGCTGCGAGCACGCAGAAGTCGGGCTCGCCGGTGCGCGCGATTTCGCGGGCAAGCGGTCGGGCGAGCATCTGCTTGATAAAGAGTGCCTGGCTGGCACGCTCGCAGGCAACGAGCAGTCGACGTGTGTGGTTGCGGTCGGCGCCTGCCATGCCGCGGGTGACGAACACGTCGCGCTCGTTGAGATAGTCGACGATGCCGGCCTTGATGGCCTCATAGCTCTCGACGGACAGCGGGCAGTTGACCGCGCCCCAGGCAATCTTGTCGTGAACATCGGGGGTGTCAACGATAAAGCGATCGTTGGGTGAACGGCCGGTGCGCTCCCCCGTCTCAATCACCAGCGCGCCGTTGGATGCCATGCGGCCTTCTTCGCGGCGGATAGCGTGCTCGACGAGCTCCGCGGCGGGTAGATCGACCAGCAGACGGGGTTGATTCTCGGCGGGATCTTCGACCAGCGTAATACCAAAGTTGGACAAAACTTCTGCAGGGGTAACACCAGGCATGGGGCCTCCTTTAAAAACGCGACACATGGACGCGGCGCGCACTTTACTCACGTAAAGCACGTTGTACCCGATATGCAAAAACGTTTTTGCGGCAAGGGTGGCAAGCCCGCCCAACGGTCAAAAATCGCAGGCAAGCGGCCTAGTCATTGGGGACGTTTTTAAACGCCTAGTCATTGGGGACACTCTTGAACAGGCAACATTCAAGGAATGTCCCCGGATGCCGGCACTTAGGGACGTTCCCAAAGTGCCGGCACATAAGGAACGTCCCTAAGTGCCGACTACCGAATGGCGCCGCCGAAATTATCGAACAACCTGTTCAAAAACACGAGCGAGCACCGTCGCGTCTATACTAAAGCGCAGCAAAAGAAAGGACTCCGCTTTGAGCATCACGCCCCTCGATAGCATTCGCCGCGCCATCGCCCGCCGCAATGGCGTCGCCGACCCCGCCGTAGCGGGCAGCGGCACCGCAAGGGCCCAGGGCGGACGCATCGAGAACGGCCTGTTCCCCGCCTCCCACACGGCCGAAGAGCTCGCGCGCATCCAAGAGCTGAGCCAGCGCAACGCCGGCGGCCCCAACAGCAGCCAGGCCACGCGCCGTCGCCGGCGCGAACGCGATCGCGAGCCCGACCCCATCCACCGCATGGTCAACGCCTGGTGGAACCGCCTGCTCGGCGTTGTCTACGGCGGCGGCTTCTCCACGCAGGAAGCCGAATACGAGGAACACGCCACCCGTCGCGACTATCTCTGGAATACCCTGGGCACCGCCGTGTGGGGCTTCGCGTTTCCCCTGCTCACCATTGTGTCCACGCAGCTTGTGGGCGCCGAGGAAGCCGGTAAGTTCTCCATCGCCTTCGTCACCGGCACGCTCATCATGATCGCATGCAACTACGGCGTGCGCAATTTCCAGGTCTCAGACATCGACGAAAAGACGTCCTTTGCCTCCTACCAGCTCAACCGC
>NZ_JBDMHA010000041.1:2808-20141 GCF_039752985.1 Collinsella aerofaciens | reverse complement strand
CTTAAAGCCCATCTCGGCAAAGAGCTCGACATCCTCGTGCCAATGATGGAAGAAGTCGTTGCCCCAGCGGCATGGATACAGCCTGTCCGGATCGTCCACGGGCTTTTGCCTGCCAAACATTACATCCCAGCGGTCGGAACCCTGTGGGATCAGGTCGGAGTGCGACATGCCGCGGCCGCCCTCGTTCCAGCCCCCTTCGGCCTGGTTGGCGGCGAGGGCACCACCCCACAAAAAGCCCTCGGGCATACCGGCGGCAGACGTTCTGTCAAAGTAACTCATGCTACTCAGCATCCTCGGCAGAAGCTGCCGCGGCGTTCTCCTGCTCCTGAGCCAGGAGCTGGTTATCGTACACCTTAAAGAACGGGTACCAGACCACAGCCATGACCACGATCAAAACGATCGTAAACACCCAGATGCGCGGGTCGAGGCACTGGACAAAGCCCTGAACGAAGATGGGGAACGTGCCGCTCACCAAGATGTAGAAGTTAGAGACAAGACCCAGTGAGACCGCACCCCAATACAGCAGGGCCGAGATCATGCCGCCTAGCACAAACGGAATCATGAGGATCGGGTTGAAGATGATGGGCGCGCCGAAGATCGCGGGCTCGGAGATACGGAAGAAGCTCGGCACGATCGATGCCCTGCCAAATGCCTTGAGCTGCTGCGACTTTGCCCTAAACGCGCAGAGCGCCACAAAAGAGAACGTATTACCCGTGCCGCCGATGAGGTTGATGGCCAACGACATGAGCACCGGGTGGAACTCAAGCGGCTGCCCGGCAGCATAGAGCGAGGCGTTGGCGGCAAAGGCGGCAAGCGAGACCGGGGCGGTGATGGGCATTACGATCATGTTGCCGTGGACGCCAAAGCACCAAAACAGCAGCGTCATGAAGCAGATAAGCAGTGCGCCGGGCACAGAGTCAACTGCGACGGAAAGCGGGGCAGCGAGCAGCTTCTCGATAACCGAGGGGATGGACAGCGCGGGATCGATCATCTGGATCAGCAGGTTGCCGCCAAAGAAGATGAGGATGTTGGCGAGCATAGGTACGATGGCGCCAAAGGTTTCGGACAAAAACGGCGGCACGCCATCGGGCATCTTGATGGTGATGCCCTTGGTCTGGCAGAAGCGCGTGACCTCGACGGAGACCAAGGCAACGATGATGGCGGTAAACAGGCCCTGCGCACCCAGATAGGTGCAGGGGACCGCCTGGAGCACGGACTCGTCAGCAAGCTGGTAGTAGGACGACGGCGCCGCGGCGATCAGGAACATCACCAGCGAGGTCATGCCGGCGTTAAGCTTGGGCATCTTGTAGGTGCCCGCCAGGTTATAGGCGATTGCGAACGTCACGATCACCGACAGTATGCCCATCGTCATATTGAAGGGGATGAGCAGCGTGAGCTTATTGGCCGTCGCAAAATCGAGCCAAGGGCCAAAGACGGACCAGAACCCGCCCTGCGCCACCAGGTCGGCCGTGACCGGCGGGTTGGCGAGGATCATAAAGACGGCAGATACCAAGATGAAGCTGATCGCGCTCATAAAGCCCTTTTGCATGGAGGCAAAGTGGCGCTCGGTGCCGCAGAAATTGGCGATAGGGGTCAGTTTTTCCTGAAGCAGGGTCATGAACTTCTCCATGGTCGCCTCCTAACCCAACAGCGACTGGGCGAGTGCCAGCACGTTGGCGGCGTTGCCCATGCCGTAGTCCTGTGCGGGGATGACCGCGGTCGGCTTACCGCTCCCCTGCTTGACGGTGTTGAGCTGGTAGGACACCTGCGGCCCCAAGAGCAGCACGTCATAATTGGCGCACGTCTCCTGATACTCGCCGATACCCACCGCATCGATATCGAGCTCGATGCCGTTTTGCTCCGCATATTTCTCGAGTTTCTTCATCAGAATGCTTGTAGACAGACCAGCTGCGCAAACAAGAAGGATCTTCATAAGGGATTCCCTTCGCATTGATTGGTTGGATAGTCACCGCACGCCGCTAGGCGTTCTTGGTTGCAGTGCACTCATACAGGCAGATCAGCTCCTGCACGAGCTCCTGAGCAAGCATGGAGCACATGAGGTGGTCCTGAGCATGGACCAGCAACACATCCACCGACAGATGCTCGCCCGCTGCCTCAGTCGAAAGCAGCTGCGTTTGGATGTGGTGAGCCTTGATTCCCGCATCCTTTGACTGCTTCATGAGTTTGGCGGCGGCGTCAAAATCCCCCGCTTTTGCCTTTTCAAGGGCTTCGAAGGCAAGGCTGCGTGCCTCTCCCGCTGCAGCGACCAGCTGAAACGAAACCATCTCGGTTCCCTGATCGTCCATAACGGTCTCCTCTCCCGTGATGTTTGGTTTGTACTTGAATATTCGAAACGCCTATCTCCCGCCCGCAATCCTCGAGGTTTATTGCAGGTAGACAGACAGGGTTATCGACAAAAGAAGTCTTAAGCCGTATGCGCTTGCACAAGCGCCATCAGCTCATGCCAGGACCGGCGCTCGCGTAGGCGCTCGACCCCCTGGCGGTCCATAAAGATCTCGGCGAGCAGTGAGCTCAAGATCCGCGCCTCATCGCCGCCCGACCGGGCAAACGACACCATAAAGACGATATCGACCTCATGGCCGTATTCGTCCCAAAGAATGGGGTGTTCGAGCAGGCCCACGGTAACAAAGGCCTCGGCGCTCAAGGGATGCATCCCATGGGGCATGGCTACCCCATTGCCAAACGAGGTGGCACTCGCGCTCTCGCGCTCGGCGACCTCTTGGGCAAACTGGGCATCGACACGGCCGCTCTCGACGGCGCGCTCGGAGAGATATCGGAGAACGGCCTGCTTCGACGACGCCTCAACGCGGTTGAAGAACAGGGCACGGCTAAAGAAAGAGCTTACGGAGTCCGATTGCGCAGTGTCGTCGCTCAGCACCTTGCGGATAGCGTTGACATCGCTCGTCTCCAAGAAGAAATCGGCCTCGCGGACGGGCACGGGCAACTTGACGTTGAGCGGCACCGTTGTGAACACGTAGTCGATGTGCGAAAAATCGAACGTTCCCACGCGGGCGACATCGCATGTCTCAATCGAATCGATATACATGCCAAACTGCTTGCGGTACTGGTGCTCGAGCATACGGGCGCTTCCCGCTCCCGAGGCGCACACGATCAGGATGCGCTTGCGACGCGGCTGGTCGGCTTGCTGCTCGAGGGCCAGGGCAAATGCCATGGCGATGTAGCCGAGCTCTTCATCAGAGGGCTGGCTGCCAAAATGGCGCTCGAGTACCTGCGAGGTGCCAGCTGCCATCGAATAGGCCAACGGAAACCTCGTCTTGATATCGGGCAGCATGGGGTTATCCATATGCATGTGATATTCAAGGCGATAGCCCAGAGGGCCGATATGCCGAGCAAGGTTCATGCGAAGTTCAAGATCGCCGCTAAAGTCAAACCTAAACTCATCGTTGACCGCACGTACCATCTCGGAAGCAATCTCCCACATCTCGTCCGAGATAACGGCAGAGCCCTTCTCGGGCACGCCCGTGCCCCTGCCGAGCAAATGGATTGCGATAAAGGCAACCTCTTCTCGGGGCATGCTCACGCCCAGGGCATCCTTGATGTTTGCGGCAATCTGGAAAGCCGCGGCGTATTCGCGCGTTCCCTCCAGTTTTTGAACGTCCGATTCTGCAGCTGGGACATAGCAGCCCTGCTCGATGCGGCCAAGAGCAATGTAAAGATGCATGATGAGATTGCGGGATGCCAGCGAGCTCACCGTGACGGGCGAGGCCGTCAGGGCATCGTCCACACATGCGGCGATGGCCCGCAGGCGCTCGGCGAGCTTTGCATCGTCGGTGTCGGGCAACACGGGCCTCACCAGCGAGGCCAGGCACAGGCGCCGTTGCGACTCCCCGCCCGCAACGCGGATTCCGTAGCGTGGGCGCTTTTCGAGCGTTAAGTCAAATTGGGCGAGTTTCTGCTCTACCAGACGCATGTCATTGGACAGAGTTCGCGCCGAAACGTAGAGTAAATCCGCATACTCCTCAATCGTCACCCACTGGGACCGCATGAGGAGGTCGTTAAGAAGGAAGGACACACGGCCGTCGCGCGTATCAGGAATGCCCGGATGGGCCAGAGCCGCACCGTCTAGCAAGCGAGCAAGCTCATCTGCATGTGTAACATCGATACGATATTGCCCTTTGCTGCCAACGATGCGTGCAACCCCCGCAAGATTGTCGTTTGCGCGATGGATATAGTTTCTCACGGCGCGCTCGCTTACCTCGAGACGCTTGGCAAGCACCGCGACAGCGACAGGCTGAGCGTCCTCGATCATATTTACAAGCTGCTTGACGCGAGCATCCATGTCCTCCTCCTTTCCCTGCGTCTAGTCTAACGCGGTAAAGAATGACACTCCACGTCGCTCTCGTTCCGCCAACGCGGAACAGGTTGCGGGGAGTCCAGCTGAACTTATAGGGGGCACGGAGAGAGGGCCCGAAAGCAATGCGTCGGTGTGAGATGCGCTTTCCGCAGTCATTGGGGACAGATTTAAATTAGTAGTCATTGAGGACGTTCTTGTTTGACTAGTCGTTTAAGAACGTCCCCAATGACTACCCACCCATCGGGGACCAGGTGAATAGCAAAAGCCCCGCGGTCGGAGCGGGCCGCGGGGCTCATGAAGAGAGGCTAGTTTGTGGGCGTCTTGCCTGGCGCCCACGAGAGAGGCAATGGAGTAGAGGCTACTCGTGGATGCGGGTACCGGAGAGGCCGGCCATGGTCTCGGCGGCCTTGTCCAGGGCACCGATGATGCAGGTGCGGCCCTTGCGGGAACGGGCGAACTTGATGGCGGCGCGGACCTTGGGCTCCATGGAACCCTTGCCGAACTGGCCCTCGTCGGCCAGGCGCTCGGCCTCGTCGGCGGTGATGTCCTCGAGCTCCTCCTGGTTGGGCTTGCCAAAGTTGATGGCGACATGCTCAACGGCGGTCAGCAGGAACAGAACGTCGGCGTCGCAGTCCTCGGCCAGCAGCTCGCCGCCCAGGTCCTTGTCGATGACGGCGGGAACGCCCTTGTAGCAGCCCTTGTTCTCGTAGTCGCGGACGACGGGGATGCCGCCGCCACCGCAGGCGATGACGATGAACTCGTTGTCGAGCAGGTTGAGGATGGAGTCAGCCTCGACGATCTTCTTGGGATCGGGGGAAGCGACGACGCGACGCCAGCCGCGGCCGGAATCCTCGACGAAGACCTTGGAAGGATCCTCGGCCATGAACTCCTTGGCCTGCTCCTCGGTGTAGAAGGGGCCGATCGGCTTGGTCGGGTTCTTGAACGCGGGATCGTCCGGGTCGCACTCGATCTGGGTGACGACGGTTGCGGCGTGCCAACGCTTATAGCGCTTGTGCATCTCGCGGCCAATGCCCTGCTGCAGGTGATAGCCGATGTAGCCCTGGGACATGGCGCCGCACTCGGGCAGCGGCATCTCGGGGGTGCCGATGGCGTCGTGGGCAGCGGCGAAGGCGTTCTGGATCATGCCAACCTGCGGGCCGTTGCCGTGGGTGATGATGATCTCGTTGCCCTGCTCGATCAGGCCGAGGAGAGCGTGAGCGGTGTTGCTCACGGCCTCGATCTGCTCAACGGGGTTGTTGCCGAGGGCGTTGCCGCCAAGGGCGACGACGATACGATCGGGCTTGCCAAGAGGCTTAGACATTGCTGGAATCCTTTCTGTAAAAGGCCTACAACCCATTAATAACCCGCGCCCGTGCGATACGCGAGTTTATTAAGGTTTATATTCTCTTTATCGCTCATTTTATTCATTTTGAAAATAGTTGAACGGTGAACGGTCGCTTTTACCCGCTCAGCGTAAAGAAACCCAGCTCAAGCATATCTACGTCATTTACGTGCAACTTTATTTTAATAGAGCAGGGATTAGACCAGATTATGCAAACTATATCTTTGCTAAACATAAAACAGACAGCGCAAAATCTTACTCGCACTATACGAGATTCTATGCACTTATTGGACGAGTATGCAGCCCTGCAATAACATGGCGTTTTTCATCCAACTTAAGGAATAGACGAGCGCCCATACCGCGCGTCGGCCGGCAGCCGGCGAGCCGTCTCGTCGGTTGCCGCTTCCAGAAAATCAAAAACTGATATTGCGCGCGCAATTGCTGCATGGTACTTTAGCGAAGAACAGCGCGGGCTGGGGCGACAGAGATTTGTCGTGAAGTTTGGGTTCGGCGACCCCGCTGCTGTCTTCTCCTTATCCGCCAGCGAACCCCTTGAGCGACGGATTGAGGAGGTCCTTACTATGACAAAAATGCTCAAGATCACGCTGAATGGCGAGACGTTTCTCGCCGACATGCTCTGGGACAAGGCTCCCGAGGCATGCAAGCTGTTCGAATCATCCTGTCCAGTCGAGTCACGTATCTTTTCGGCCAAGATCTGCGATGCCGAGGTAACCTATCCTGTCTCGGGCCCCATCGCCAATTACGAGCACATCGAGAACCCCGTCTTTCACGAGCCAGCGGGCGCCGTGAGCTGGTATGGCGGATGGTCGTCAATCTGCATCTTCTTTGACGTGTGCGAGCCCTTTGGCACCTGCAACATGTTCGCCCGCATCTGCGAAGCCGACCGCGAGCGTTTTGCCGCCGCCTGCCGCAATGTCTGGGACAACCAGGGCATGTACATTAAAAACGAAATCGTCGAGATCGAAACGGAGGCCTAAAGATGATGGATATCAACAATCTGCTCACGCTCGACCTTGCCGAGTACACCACTGCACTTGAGGCCCTCGCCGATCAAATGATGCTCGAGGAACCGCGTGACATCGACTACATGCGCCGCCGCAAACTCGACACCGGCCGCGAATTCGCCGTCTGGAACTTCACCGTCGGTTACTGCATGAACGCCGCCGTCGCCCTCTCCCTCCTGCGAGCCCAGGCCAACGAAAACGCCAACGACGGCACCGCCGACCTCGCAACGATCAAAAACAGTGCCGCACGCCTGTGCGACTGGTTCTCGGGCGCCTTCGACGTCACCGGCAAAATGGATGACACCACGGCAATCCTCGCCCACAGCCGCGACCTCTACGCCCAGGTAGAGACTCACGAACAGTTTGCAGCCCTCACCCGCGCCACCGAGCGCTATCTGGTCCAGCTCCAATTTTGGGTTGATCACCAGATTCCCTGGCCGGCCATCAGCGACCTCGTCCACGGCTACCGCCTACGCACGGAGTCCGGCGAGACAAGGTAACCAAGCAAGCAGCACCGACAACACCCCACCATCGGGATCCAAAGTAAGAATCAGAGGGCTGGAGACGCACCCAACAGCGTCCCCAGCCCCTTCGCAAAGTAGAGCACTGTTTCAGTGGCTTTGAGGCCTATTCGAACCTTTGCTATCTCCCAATTTTTGTATATTTACGACAATATTATCTGCCAATTTTTGTATGATTTTAGGCGATTCTATCTGTTAATTTTTGTCATTTGGGGGTTTAATGCTACGCCGTAAGGTCACTGATAGGCTTTTGAGCTGGAAGAATAACTCCAATAAGGCATTACTCGTTACTGGTGCGCGTCAGATTGGCAAGAGCTATGCGATTCGCGCGTTTGGAAAAAGCAACTACGCGTCGTATTTTGAGGTCAATTTACTACTCGATGTCGAAGCAAGGAATGCACTTGTTGGCGCAAAGAACTCCGTTGACTTTATCAACCGCGTAGCCCTTCTTGCGGATGCGCCGCTTGTTGAGGGCGATACGCTTGTCTTTGTCGATGAGATTCAGGAGTATCCGCAGATCGTTACACTCATGAAGGCGTTGGTCGAGGATGGGCGCTTTAGCTATGTCTTCTCGGGGTCTATGCTTGGGACTGAGTTTAAGGGGATCTCTTCTTTTCCGGTGGGGTATGTAGAGCACATTGTTATGCGCCCGATGGATTTTGAAGAGTTTTGTTGGGCAAACAGCGTCAGCGAGAATGTGCTTGCAGGCATTCGCAGCTGCCTTGTCGAGAAACATCCTGTCGAAAACTATATTCATGAGGCGATGCTCAAGAACTATAGAGCTTATATCGTTTGCGGCGGCATGCCGGAGGTCGTTCAGAATTATATTGATTCGGGTTATTCGCTCGTGAGCACACGTGAGCTTCAAACTCAGCTGGTCGATCAGTACAAAAGCGATATCTCAAAATATGCATCGACTCGAGCGTTTAACGTTCGGTCGATTTTTGAGCAAATTCCCGTTCAGCTTGAGGCGGAGTCTCATCGCTTTGTTGTTTCGTCTCTGGGTGAGGGAGCTCGCCTTAAAAAATATGAGCAGGATTTCCTGTGGCTTGTTAACGCAGGTGTTGGATTGATGGTCGCCAGGGTGACGGAGCCACGGAGTCCTCTCAAGAGGACGGAGAAAACGACAGCCTTCAAACTATACGAGTCTGATACAGGCATGCTCGCATCGCGATACCCTGGCAGCACTGCACGCGCTGTCTATCTTGATATGAAAACTCCCAACCTTGGTGGTCTCTATGAGAACGTGGTCGCGCAGGAACTCGTTGCCCTCGGGGCGGATGCATGGTACTACCAAACGCGTGAGGTCGGTGAAGTTGACTTTGTGATCGAAGGCGTCCACGGTCATGTTGTCCCAATCGAGGTCAAATCGGGCAAGAAAGTTCGAGCGCATGCGGCCCTCGATCGTCTGATGAGTGTGGGCGAGTACAAAATTCCCGAGGCCGTTGTACTGAGCCACGAGAATCTCAGCAAAGAGGGCAAGGTTCTGTACGTTCCAATCTACATGACGTTTTGTCTCGATGAGTTTATGGAAAAGGATGACCCCAATAACGATTTCTCGTTCGCGCCCATATCTCTCTAGCCATTTGAATCCGCAATCCAGCCACGCCCTCCATCCATCCCCAAAGTGGCGCGAGCTTTCGCGGCAAAGCCGCGAAACAGCGACCGGGACAAAAGGCCCCCACAGCCACGTCCTTCATCAGCCCACACAATCCGAGGACGTAGTCGTAGCAGGATCTGAGGGCTGACCTTCGCGGACACTCCGCAGGACGAAAGAACCCCCGCCGCACGTAGTGCGCAGCGGGGGTTCTTTCATGTCCGAGGACGTCCGCGAAGGTCAGCCCTCAGATCCTGCGGTGGGAGACCTAGGCCTCGTTGTACACCGTCTTGAGCTTCAGCAGGTGAGCATAGCGGTCCATAGCGGCCTGCTCGTTCTCCTTGAAGAGCTCCTCGGCGCGCTCGGGGAAGGAACGCGTCAGCGAAGCGTAACGGGCCTCGTTCATCAGGAACTCCTGATAACCGCCCGCGGGCTCCTTGGAATCGAGCGAGAACTTCTTGCCGGCAGCAGCCTCGGGGTTGAAGCGGAAGAGGTTCCAGTAACCGCACTCGACAGCCTTCTTCATCTCGGCCTGGCAGTTCTGCATGCCGCCCTTCTTGATGGAGTGCATCTCGCAGGGGCTGTAGCCGATGATGAGGGACGGGCCGTCGTAGGCCTCGGCCTCGTGAATGGCCTTGAGGGTCTGAGCCGGGTTGGCGCCCATGGCGACCTGCGCCACGTAGACGTAGCCATAGCTCATGGCAATCTCGGCCAGAGACTTCTTCTTGGTCACCTTACCGGCAGCGGCGAACTGAGCGACCTGGCCCAGGTTCGAGGCCTTAGAGGCCTGACCACCGGTGTTGGAGTAAACCTCGGTGTCGAAGACGAAGACGTTGACGTTGTGGCCGGAAGCCAGGACGTGGTCCAGGCCACCGAAGCCGATGTCGTAGGCCCAGCCGTCGCCGCCGAAGATCCAGAAGGACTTCTTGGTGAGGTAAGCCTTGTCGGCGAGAATCGCCTTGGAAGCGTCGCAGCCGCACTTCTCGAGCTCGGCAACGTAGGCAGCGGCAGCGGTCTTGGAGGCCTCAGCGTCGTTGACAGAGTCGATCCAAGCCTGGCCGGCAGCCTTGAGCTCATCGGACGGACCATCGGCAGCGATGATGTCCTGGGTAGCGGCGATCAGCTTCTTCTGGACGGCCTCGTAACCGACGGCCATGCCCAGACCGTGCTCGGCATTGTCCTCGAACAGGGAGTTGTTCCACGCCGGGCCGTGACCGTCCTTGTCCTTGCAGTAAGGAGCGGTGGCAGCGGGGTTGCCCCAAATGGAGGAGCAGCCGGTGGCGTTGGAGATGAACATGCGGTCGCCGGCGACCTGGGTCACCAGACGTGCATAGGCGGTCTCGGCGCAGCCGGCGCAGGAGCCAGAGAACTCCAGGTAGGGCTGCTTAAACTGGCTGCCCTTGACGTTGGCCGCGATGAGCTCCTTCTTCTCGGAGACGTTCTCGACCATATAGTCCCAAACGGGCTGCTGATCCATCTCCTGCTCGGTGGGAACCATCTCGAGGGCGCCCTTGGGGCAGACCTTGACGCAGTTGGTGCAGCCCATGCAGTCGAGCGGGGACACGGCCATGGTGAACTTCATGCCCTTGGCCTTGGGGCCCATGGCGTCGAGCGTGCGGGTAGCCTCGGGCGCGGCGGCAGCCTCGTCCTCGGTCATCGCGAACGGACGGATGGTGGCATGCGGGCACACATAGGCGCACTGGTTGCACTGGATGCACTTGGTCTCGTCCCAGTGAGGAACGACCACGGCGACGCCGCGCTTCTCGTATGCAGAGGCGCCCAGCTCAAACTGGCCGTCGGCACAATCGACGAAGGCGGAAACAGGCAGGCTGTCGCCATCCATGCGATCGATGGGCTCGAGCAGGTTCTTGACCTGCTGGGCGATGGCGGACTTGGTCTCCTCGGAGAGCTCGACGGGAGCGGCATCCTCGGCGGTAGCCCAGTCGGCCGGAACCTCGAACTTACGGAAGGCGGTAGCGCCGGCATCGATGGCCTTGTGGTTGGCGTCGACGATGGCCTGGCCCTTCTTCATGTAGGACTTGGTTGCCGCGTCCTTCATGTACTGCAGGGCGTCCTCGGCGGGCAGGACCTTGGCCAGCGCGAAGAAGGCGGACTGGAGCACCGTGTTGGTGCGCTTGCCCATGCCGACCTTGGCGGCCAGGTCGATAGCGTCGATCAGGTAGACGTTGACGTTGTTGTTCGCGATGTAGCGCTTGGCCACGGCGGGCATGTGCTCGGCGAACTCCTCGTCGCTCCACTGGCAGTTGACCAGGAAGGTGCCGCCCGGCTTGACGTCGCGGACCATCTTGAAGCCCTTAACGATGTAGCTGGGGTTGTGGCAAGCGACAAAGTCGGCCTTGGTCACGTAGTACGGCGAACGGATCGGGGAATCACCAAAGCGCAGGTGCGAGACGGTGACGCCGCCGGTCTTCTTGGAGTCGTACTGGAAGTAGGCCTGAACGTACTTGTCGGTGTGGTCGCCGATGATCTTAATCGAGTTCTTGTTGGCGCCGACGGTACCGTCGCCACCCAGACCCCAGAACTTGCACTCGATGGTGCCGGGGGCTGCGGTGTTGGGCGCATCCTCGGCCTCGGGCAGGCTCAGGTTGGTCACGTCATCGACGATGCCGATGGTGAACTCGCGCTTGGGCTCGTCCTTCTTGAGCTCCTCGAAGACAGCGAACGCGGACGCGGGAGGCGTGTCCTTGCTGCCCAGGCCGTAACGGCCGCCGACGACCTTGATGCCCGTCTTGCCGGCCTCGTAGAGAGCGGAGACGACGTCCTGGTAGAGCGGCTCGCCGATGGAACCCGGCTCCTTGGTGCGGTCCATAACTGCAATCTTCTTGACGGTCTCGGGGAGAACGTCGACAAAGTGCTTGATGGAGAACGGACGGAACAGGCGGACCTTGACCAGGCCGACCTTCTCGCCGTGAGCGTTGAGGTAGTCGATGACTTCCTCGAGCACGTCGCAGAAGGAGCCCATGCACACGACGACACGATCGGCATCGGGAGCGCCGTAGTAGTTGAATAGGCCGTAATCGGTGCCGAGCTTCTCGTTGATCTTCTTCATGTAGCCCTCGACGACGGCGGGAAGCTCGTCGTAGACCTTGTTGCAGGCCTCGCGGTTCTGGAAGAAGATGTCACCGTTCTCGTGGCTGCCGCGGGTGTGCGGGTGCTCAGGGTTGAGCGCGTGGTCGCGGAAAGCCTGGACGGCGTCCATGTCGCACATCTCGGCAAGATCCTTGTAGTCCCACATGGCGACCTTCTGGATCTCGTGGCTAGTGCGGAAGCCGTCGAAGAAGTTAAGGAACGGGGTCTTGCCCTCGATGGCGGCAAGGTGAGCCACCGGCGAGAGATCCATGACCTCCTGGACGTTGCCCTCGGCGAGCATGGCGAAGCCGGTCTGACGGCAGGCCATGACGTCGGAGTGATCACCGAAGATGTTCAGGGCGTGCGAAGCGACGCAACGCGCGGAGACGTGGAAAACGCCCGGGAGCTGCTCTCCTGCGATCTTGTACATGTTCGGGATCATCAGGAGCAGACCCTGAGAAGCCGTGTAGGTGGTGGTCAGAGCACCGGCGCCCAGCGAACCGTGAACGGTACCGGCTGCACCTGCCTCGGACTCCATCTCGACGACCTTGACCGGGGTGCCGAAGATGTTCTTGCGACCCTGGGCCGCCCACTGGTCGACATGGTCGGCCATCGGGCTGGACGGCGTAATGGGATAAATTCCCGCTACCTCGGTGTACGCATACGAAACATATGCGGCCGCCTCGTTGCCGTCCATAGACTTAAACTTACGCGCCATATACCCCTCTCCTCTCATATAGGTATACAGGCCCCGGCGCTCGCCGGGATGTTGGCGTGATGGGATTTTCGTTGTTGCTTCCGATCATCTGACAGGCGGACTCAGCGGCAGGTACATGGCGTGGAGAGAAGGCATGCCGAGGCGAGGAGAGCTGCACGCGCTCCACAGGCCCAGCTACCCGTCTTGCACATGACCGAGCGCCGCAAAGACCGCATGCCGGATGCTCCCGGGCACGCCCCGGCGATGGGAAGCGCCCGCAACGGAAATCCGCATGCGGGTTTATTGTACCCCGCCGTCAGGCCATATTTCGGCAAATATAGGTGGGCGGTAAAGGTTTACCTCGGGTGACTATTGTGCGCCCGGCACCGACGGACACAGTCCCCTGGAACCCCACAGCAGTTGCGGTGAAATAGGGACTGTTTTTGCCGTTAACGGCCTTAATCAGTCCCTATTTCACCGCAACTCATTGGGGGGATGAGCTAGAGGGCGCCGAGGAGGATGGCGTAGGTGGTGGATTCGCCGAGTTTGAGCTCGTCACCGGGGCTGAGCCGGGCGGAGCGGCCGGGCTCTACTTGAATACACACGCTCGTGGCCCCGTTTACCACCACGGTGCCGTTCGTGGACGACAGGTCCTCGACAAACCATGTGCCAGAATCGTCGCACCAGATATGGGCATGGCAGGCCGAGACGTCGTCACCGACATCGGTGATGTCGCCCTCCCCCGTTGCCAGCGCGCCGATCTCGACGCCCTCCTCACTCGGCTGAATCCAGCGCGGGGCGCTCACCACGTAGCCGTTTTGCACGCGCAGCAGTCCCAGCGGATGCGCCGGCGCGACCTCGTGCTCGCCCGCGACCGAAGATGTGCTCAGCGAGCGTGGCGTCGACGTGGCGCCGCCACAGGTCGCATGAGCGTAGTCGATGGCATAGGTCACCGACGAGCGGACATCTGCCGAGCAACCCACGGCGACAAACAGCACCAGGATGGCCTCGGCGCGCTCGGCGGGCATGAGTTCAGCCGCCTGCGACAGGCGCTCGAGCGCATTGCGATAGAGATTCGTGTCCTGGTGGCATTCCTCGAGTGCCCGCACCATGGGCTCGCCAGCGGGGCCGCACACCATATTGGTCACGGCCGCGGCGTCCATGGGGTTGCGACGGCGCAGGGCCAGCTGCGACATAATGCGCGCGGCCGAGGTGCCGTAATCGGCAAAATAACGTTCCTGCAGCGTGCCGACCGGCGCGCGCACGATAAAGCGCGAAACCCAGGAGCGATCGGCGGCACGGCTCTGCGGACTACGGCCGTCGGCGAGCGGGCGACTCGAGAGCACCAAGCCGCACAGTTCGATATGGCTCAGGTGCGCTGCGCGCTTAAAGATGTCAAACATTGCCCCGCACGGGGTGAGCTCAGCTTGAGAAGCCATGGCTTAGCCCTCCTTGGTCGCAGAGATGGTGTCGGATACTTCGGCCGGCCCGCCAAAGGCGCGGGCAGCCGCGGCTCCGCCGGCAAGCGGCGTCGCCATGGGAATTTTCGCACGTCGTGCTGACACGACGGGAAACTCAAAGGCAAACCCCATCGCCAGCAAAAACCACGTGAGCGCATAGGTTGCAATTATGGCGGCCACCAGGCCACCCGCCACGGCATGCTGGGAAAACACAGCGCATGCGAGTGCGGCCAGAGCCGGCACCTCGCAGGCGGAAAGGGCCAACACGCCCTGCAGGAATCCCGCACGGCGGTCGCGCGCCAAGGCCCCGGCAGCGATGCCCACCATGCCCGGCAGCGCCAACGCCAGCACAGCGACGATGCCTGGCAACTTTCCGGACCACATAAGAGGCCCCGCGGCAATCGTCACATGGGCGCCCGACGCCAACAGCGCCGCCGATACCACGACCACAGTCCAAAGCACGCCGCTTGCCGCCGTCGCACCAACCATCGCCGCACGCCGGGCTGTGTGCCCCGATGCCTCCATCGGGCACGGCATGAGCGGCTCGGCGCGAAGCGAGCGGGCGACATTTTGCGCATAGTGGTCGCAAAATGCCGAGAGCGCCGCCTCCACCGCAGCCGGCTCGGGACGATCTTCCTGATGGCAGGACAGGCAGGCCATCAACACATCGAACAGCTGAGCGTCGACAAACGCCAACGCATCGCGCAGATCCTCGGAATTTGGATCGAGCCCCAGCTGCTGAGCCTGTTCGGCCGCGGCAAGTGCCACATCGGGCTCGCGTCGCAGCAGTTGCGTCAAGTCGCAGCCGGGCGCGTGGGCGCCGACGGGATAATCGGGCAGCGTATCCATCTTGAGGCGATAGGGGCTGGCGATATCTCGTGTCTTTTTGCGCGAGCCCGAAGTACCCGACGCACCCGGCGCCACTTCGTACGGCGCGACACCGGCGATGAGCTCGTAGACCGTACTCGCCGCTGCATAGACATCGATCGCCGGCGACATGCGAAGCATGCGCAGGTCGGGGATATCGTCGGTGAGCATCTCGGGCGGGGCGTAGGCCACCGTCGCGCGGCGCAACGTGGCATAGCGCTCGGTAAACGACGCCTTGCCGCCGGTGCCGGCCACCGCAGAGGCGGGCTCGAGCGCCAGCGACGAGCCAAAGTCGATCAAGCACAGGTCGAAGGTGCCTTCGGCAAGCTGTCGGTCGAGCGGCAGGCGCGCCGTGCGCACCATTATATTAGCGGGCGAGATATCACGATGGACGAACCCCTCGCCTACCAAGCTCATGCGGCAGAGCAGATCGAACAGGTCGCGACCCAGGCGCGCCGCCACGAGCGGCGACAGACGCCCGGCATCATCTACGGCAAAGCGCGAGCGCAGGCGGGCGAGCGTCTCGCCCTCGACCCACTCCATGACAATCGCGGGCACGCCGTCGACCTCGCCCCACCCGTATAAGCGGGGAAAGCCCTTAAGGCCCGAAAGGGCACGATGGCATTCATATTCCTCGCGAAACGCCGCCTTGAACTTGGCGACCAGCGCCTCGTGGGCGACATCGTCATCAAATTCGTCGCGCGTTGGCAAGATGAGCTGCTTGAGCGCCACGGCCTCGCCCTGCGCGTTAACGGCACGCGTCACACGGCCGATACCGCCGCGGCGCATGGTGGCGTCATCGGCAAACAGCATCGTAAAACGGCGCAGGTAGGCGGGAAGCTCGTCCGTGCCCAGGGCGACGGCCGGCTCAAACCCGTCGACGCGCGCCAGGCGCAAGCCCACCATGGGATCACGGTTGAGCGACTGGGCTACCGTAGAAGCGAGGCCGTTCGTCATAGGGCGATCGCCGCCACATTGGTGTTGAAGTTGTTGAGCGCGACGTCGTCGTTGCCGTAGTGCCCAACCCATTGGCACAGGTTGGTATAGCAGCCCCACAGATTGGCATACTGCCGATACCACTTAGATTTGGTCGAGAACCTTTGTCGACCGAACTCGGCACGGATAACAAACATGTCATTCGCCAGGGTGTCGCACGGTCCGGTATCGCCCGTGGCGTTATAGGTCGACACCACGCTATTGGCGCGGGCGACATAGCCATCGAGCATATTGTATTTGGTCACGAGCCAGCTGTGGATACTCTCTTCCTCGGCAGCCGAGAGACCACCCGAGCCCGCGTCCCCGCCGGTACCGCCGTCCGTCGAGCCATCACCCGAAGATCCACCGCCAGAGGCGGAGCCCGAACCGGAACCGCCGCCCGACGAATCGGAGCTGGAGCCAGACGAACCCGAACCGCCGGGCTTGCCTGTCTGTTGGGCGTCCTGCCCCTTCTGCTGCTCGGCCTTATTTATGACAGATGCCACACTGTTGTTGGAAAGCTTCGTGATGATCTTGGTGTTGGTGAGCACGATGGTCTTGCCGTTTGCCAGCGTAACCTCGTTGTCCGATGTTTCGGGACTGTCCGCATCGTCGCCACCGAACACAACGTGCGAGACCACACTCGCCCACGTATATCCGGCTGTCGTTCCCAAGTCGCTTTTGGCCTTGCGCCCAATATGCAGCTCACGCGCAGCATGCGCCTGCACCATGGACGGCACCGTCATGCCATAAGCCGAAACACCGGCTATGACCAGCACGAGCGAGCAAGACAGCAGCACACACGCCCGAGGTGCCAGGCCCAGCCGGCGTCGCATGCGCACCGCGGCGCCATGCTTTGTCTGAGTGCCCCCGGGCCGCATGCGATCTCCTCCAACAAAAACACGCCGCTTAAAAGCGGCGCATTCTTTCACATCCACATTTGAGTGTATCAGCGAACCCAAAAGGTTGTGCAACGAATGGGCAAATACGAGGTGCGACCGGACCCATCCACGCGATAAGCGGATGAAAAGCAGGTTTGTTGCACAACAAATGTATGAACGCGCACCCAATTATGAGCGCCCCGTGCGGCAGGCCGACGGGACATGCCGCGGAGCTGACGCCGCTTAGATCGCGCGGCGGGCCTCGATAGCGCGGCCAAGCGTAAGCTCGTCGGCATACTCCAAGTCGCCGCCCACGGGAAGGCCGCTCGCAAGACGCGATACCTCAACGCCCAATGGCTTGATGGTGCGAGCAAGGTAGCTCGCCGTGGTCTCGCCCTCAATGTTGGGGTTGGTGGCGATAATGACCTCGTGGATGTCCTCGTGGCCCAGGCGCGCCAGCAGCTCGCGGATATGCAGCTGCTCGGGGCCGATCTTGTCCATGGGGCTGATCACGCCGCCCAGCACATGGTACAGGCCATGGT
>NZ_JBDMHA010000041.1:0-2658 GCF_039752985.1 Collinsella aerofaciens | reverse complement strand
GACCTCCTGCTTGACCTCCAGGATGGCCTCGGCCAGGCGGCGGGCCTCCTCGGCATCGGCCTCGAGCAGGTAATAGGCTATGCGCTGGGCCGACTTGGGACCAATGCCCGGCAGACGACCCAGCTCATCGAGCAGTTTTTGCAGACTGTGATTCGCGCTCATATATATGTGTGTCTTAGAACGGCATGCCCGGGATGTTGAGGCCGCCGGTGATGGCGCCCATCTGCTTGTTGGCGAGCTCGTTGACGCCGCGAACGGCCTCGTTAACAGCAGCCATGATCATGTCCTGCAGCATATCGACGTCCTCGGGATCGAGGGCATCGGGGTCGATGGTGAGGTTGACGAGCTCCATCTCGCCGTTAACGGTCACCTTGACCATGCCGCCGCCGGCAGAGGCGTCGACGGTCTGGGACTTGAGGTTCTCCTGCGCGGCGGCAAGCTGCTCCTGCATCTTGCGAGCCTGCTTCATCATCTGCTGCATGTTCATACCGGCCATGATGGCTCCTTTGCGTGCGGCCGCGCAACGAGCTGCAAGGGCAGCCGGGGCGCGGCGGGACTTTCAAACTCAAAAATCGTACCACGGCGCGAGGCCAGCAAGCGGGGCGGTCACGCTACCTCAGTCGATATACATGTCCTGAGTGCAGACCGCACCCAATGATTATGCAAAGTTGCATAATTCGCATCTGCATAAGATTGAAGGCTAAATCTTGTAGAGCCGGAATCCGACATTTAATGCGTACCACTAAATGGCTAAATGCCGAGCCACCACTCGAGGTGGCGCTCATGACGGTGGGGTATAATTTGATTGCCATAGATAGCAATTTGGAGGTACCCCATGAATGCCCCCGACGCGCTCCAAAACATCCGCTCAAAACACCCCGCTGCATATTTTGTTCTCTATCTCTTTGTCGGCTGGGCATTGTTGGTTGCCATCACCCATGCTATATCCTTTGGAGCAGAACTGCTAATAGCCAGCTCGGGCCAGCCCGTCGTCAAATGGGAAGCGACCGATGAGTGCACCGACGGAACCCGAACCGTTTACTACAACAGCCCATCCCTCTACCAAGAGTTCAAGGTCAAGATAAAGAACTCCAAGATTGTCGATGCCGAACTAGGCGTTTTCTCGACAATCGGAGCAACCGTCAGCGCCGAGCAAGTCGAGTACGCGGACAGCCATGCAACGTATCGTATCGACCTCAGCATCCTAGGCCGACCGTCACGTACCTGTCTACTCGAATGCGATATACGCGGCACCACATTACACATGTCCGAAATACAGATGCGCCCGGACAAAGAGTTCTCTTCTTGAGCAGTATGCCCGCCCGCGCAGCTACTCCACCGGCTTGAAGATGGTGGCCTGGCCGAAGACGCTGCGGATGAGGGCTTTGGCCTCGTCCTCGGTCTGCGGGATGCTCGGGGCTGCGCCCTGATGGCCGAAGGGGCTGCCCGCGCCTGGGTTGGACTCCCAAGGGGCAGCGGGGGCGTCCTCCTCTTTGGGGGCAGCTGCAGCGGGCTTGGGCGCGGACGCCGCACCCGGCACGTCGAACGGCGGCAGATCGTCCCCGCCGGCATCGGCAGCAAAACCGCCGACCATGGCATCGTCGTAGGGAACCTGCTCGGATTCCCACGGCGCAGACGACGCGGCAGGCTGAGATTTGGGGGCGGCAGAGCGCTCGGGCGCACGGGGCGCGGGCTCGGTCGGGAGCTTGCCCGTAGCGGGAGCGCCGGCAGGGTTGTCGGAGCGCAGCCAGGGGGCCTTAGCCAGGTCGGATGACTTGGGCGCAGGCGCGGCAGCGGGCTTGGGCGCGGGAGCCGGAGCGGCCGGTTTGGGCGTGGCGGGCTTAGGCGCCGACGGGGTCGGTGCCATCACCGGCGTCGCTTGCTGCTGCGGAGCGCTGGCGCTCGAGGATGCAGGGGCCGCCGAGGACACGGGTTGCGGGTCCGCAGATACCGCAGCCCGTGCAGATGGAGAATGCTCCTCATGTTGAGGAGCCGGCGTGCCACCCCCATCCAGGACATAGTCGACGGTACGACGACCGAAGACCGCACTGACTGTCGGCAGAACCACCGACTGTGTGTCGGCGCGACCGAGCATCTTGATAGCAAAGGTCGAGCCCGCGGGGAACGAAACCGTGAGCTTGGAGCCGTCGTCGGCCGTGGCGCGGGCGTTGAGCAGCAGGCCTGCGTAGGAAGCCTGACGAGCCTTGACGCGCTCGACGACCTCGGCCCATTTGCGCTGGAGCTCGCCGGCGTCCTCGACCGCGGGGGTCTCGGCAGCACCGGCGGCGGCAACCTCAGCGGCGTTGTTGGGCTTGGACACCGGCACGGTCGATGCAGCAGGCACGGGAGCCGGAGCCGCAACGGGCTGAGGTGCAGGCGTTACAGGCTTGGGCGCGGGAGCCGGAGCCGCGGACTTGGGTGCAGGCTGGGCAGCCGGAACAGCAGCGCCGCGGTCCCAAGGCATGCCGCCCTGATGCGCGGACGTAGCAGCGGGAGCGGCAGATGCCACAGGGGCAGCAGCCCGGGCACCCGAGATCAGCGTCGGCTGCTGGACAGCGGGTGCGGATGCAGCAGGCGCACTCGCTTGAGCAGCAGCCACGCTCGCCGGCACGGCGCCGTTGGCAACCATGGCCTCCAGGCGTGCCACGCGCTCGGCCA
>NZ_JBDMHA010000040.1:0-20605 GCF_039752985.1 Collinsella aerofaciens | reverse complement strand
ATAATGCCCAGCAGCAGACCCGAAGCCACGATGGCGGGGATGATGGGGACAAAGACGTCGCCGAGCACCTTAATGGCACGCATAAAGATGTTCTGCTGCTGTGCCGCGGCCTCCTTGGCCTCGGCCTTGGTGGCAGCCTCGACTCCGCTGAGCGCAATGAACTCTTCGTAGACCTTGTTGACGGTGCCGGTGCCAAAAATAATCTGGAGCTGGCCCTGAGCCTCAAAGACGCCCTTGGCGCCGTCGATATTCTCGAGGGCCTCCTTGTTAACCTTCGCGTTATCGGCAATCACCAGGCGCAAACGCGTGGCGCAATGCGCGGCAGAGACGACGTTGTCGGCGCCACCGATATTGTCGAGCACCTCTTGGGCTGATTTGCGGTAGTCCATGACTTCCCCTTCCTCCAACGGGCGCACGTGCACCCGGCCATCTTTGACACTTACACTGTAATCGATTTCAGTTTCATATGTGTGTAATCGTTTTCATAGTAGGGTGAACGGTACGAAATAGCCGGCGAATGGTAGTTTTGAGACAAAAACTGGGGACTCAAAGGCAGGCAGACGCGTCCAAGGCCTAGACATTCATGAGCTGATGCCCAAGTTTGAGCGTCTTGAGACCGCTCTCCCCTTCCTCGCCATCGAGCGTATTGAGCAACATATTGGTCGCCTCGACGCCACTGGTCAGGTAGCCATAATGCACGGTGGGAATGCCGCCCGTCAGCGCGCGCAAAAACGCGTTGTCGCCAAAACCACTCACGCGGTGTATACCCTCGCCCATGCCGCGAACCTCATCGATGGCACGCAGCGCGCCCGCCGCCATGGTATCGGTCGCGCAGGCGATAAACGAAACATCGGGAGCGACGGAAAGCAGCTCACGCGCCGCACCATAGCCTGAGTCGAGCGTAAACGAGCCCAGGCGAATCAAGGCGGCATCGAGCGGGTTGCCCGCGGCGCGCAAGCCGGCCTCAAAACCTCGACGACGGTCGAAACCGGCCGCGCGGTCCTCATCCGTAACTCCGATGTAGGCAATCTTGCCATCCAAGCGACCCGCAAGCGCATGGCCCAGCTCAAAGGCAGCCTCGTAATCGTCGTGATAGACACATGCCGCGCCCTCGACATGTTGGCCGATCAACACAATGGGCACGCGGCACGACTCAATCGCGCGACGGTGCTCGTCGGTGATCATGGTTGCCACCAGCACAATGCCATCGACCGGGTGGTTTTGGAATAAATCGAGGTATTCGAGCTCACGATCGGCCGCGTTGTCGGTGTTGGCAAGGAGCATCTGGTAGCCACGACGACCGAGCACCTGGCCAATACCGGCGGTAATGCGGCTCACGGATTCGGAGTTGATCTTAGGTACGATGACGCCAATGAGCTTGGTGGAACCGGTGCGCAGCGCGCGAGCCTGACTGGACCGCACGTATCCGGTCAGCTCGATTGCATGCTTAATGCGCTCGGCCTTGTCCGCCGAGATATATCCACCGTTGAGGTAGCGCGAGACGGCGGCGCTCGAAACGCCCGCCAGCTCGGCCACATCTTTCATCTTTACCACGAGCACCCCTGTCATTGAAATCGCTTTCACCATGATACCCATGCGGAGCGACATGCGTGTCGCAAGACAGGACGTCACGGTCAATTTAGCTGTCGTAGCACGGGCATCGCAGGGCTTCAACTAAAAACTTCGAAATATAAGTGCCGAATCAGTTAAACTGCCGATTCGGCACCCCGTTACATTTGCACACAGTGGCATGCAAAATCCAACTCGAAAACAACTAACTCACTTTGGAAAGACGTATCGCTGTCCACTGCCAATTCCGAAGGAAGAATTGCCGGCAGCGTCAAAGCCCCCATGGGCGAAAGTCCAGTAACGACCATCAGATATCTCTTAGCGTGACCATACGCCATGGAAATCGCATTGGAGAGAAAAAACGGTGCCTCATTCGAATAACCGGAAATGACCTGAGGAATGATTTTGATACCCAACGCAAGCTCAAACTTTGTGACCGTTTTCAGCGTCATGTTGGGCTGAGAATTCAACAATTTCGAAAGCGACTGAAGACTCACGCCCATACGTTTTGTCAGCTCGCTTTTACTCAAGCCCGAGCGCTGCATCTCGCGATGAACAATATACTCAATATCTAGTGCTTGCTCATAGGCACGGGTATCGCTCGTTTCCGTTTCCGCGTAAAAGTCTAGATTTGCATACTCTCCCTTGCGATTTCCCTTCTCAACTTTAGGAAACCCAAGTCGATAAGCACGCAGACGAAAATAGATGCTGTTCTTTTCCAGGTAAGCTCTGGCATCGTCTTCGCTCATCAGCAAGAAATGGACACCTCTCGATTTGAGACGGTCAATCTGCTCGGACGCCGTAAGCCACGGCTTTGTATTAGCGGCGGCCATTAGATCTCCGTTCGCGCTGATTGGCTCGAGATACTATGTAAGAGCGTTTAACTGGGCGAATCACCTAGATATGACTGTTACGCCGAATACTCTTCAATAAAGCCTCTCTTCATAGGCGTAATGAAGAAAGGCGGCCATCCGGAAAACAACCGCCTTTCTGTAGGACGCAGGCCCGTAGGTTGGTTGCGTCAATACCGCTAGATTCGCCCTAGTCTCCTATAGGGTCCCAAAAGGTCAATCCAGTTAAAAACGGCAGGCAGCCCAAAACAACATCTTTCATGAATCTCCAGACCTATCGAGCCCGATCGAACTCGGCTATCCAACCAGATACGGCCCGATTACATCGAAAATTTCGCCCACCTTAGTTGCAGGGTTTTGCGCAGATGGCTTAATGTTACCCAGTTCCCTATGGTACGCGACGAGGCGCCCAGCACGCTCCAATGCTTCGCCTCGCCTATCATCCACTGCCCCAAACATCCCGTCCAGGTTCTTGCGGTACTCGATGCCCAAGTTCTTCGACATCTCCTGCGCGAGGGCATGCTGGCAGTCGGACGCGGACATATGCGCGGTCGTGTAGCGAAAGTGCAAAAGCGGCCACAGCTCGAAGCAGGGGTTCGACCACAACGCATGGAAGGTCCTCGAACCATCGGAGAGCTCGTCACATTTGCGCTTCATCGCATCAAAGTCGGACGCAGGAAAGTCATCCTTGTCATACACGAGCCACACGTGATCGAACGTCTCGGGCGCATAGCGACAGTGTTCGACGGCGAAGTCAAGCAGGTCAAGCGTGTGTCTGCCGGTCCCCTTAACGACAATGGCAACCTTGCGCTCGTTCGCCGCGCCCAACGCCGCACGCACGCCCTCAAAGTAGCGAGGCTCGGTCTCCTTGCCCTCGCTCACTACAAGATGACGCGTCATCTGAACCATGCGCGAGCGGCCCTCTCGCTTGCCGCTACGCCAGCCCTTCGACTTCTTCACCACCATGCTAATCCCACTCCTCGATGCGGGTGAGGTACGGATCGGCGCCGTAGCGACCGGACAGGTATTGCTTGTCGAAAGCCGCGTTCTTGCTTACCAGATTACCGTTTGCCTCGTGGATATCGGCGAGAGACCACAGTTGGCTCGCCTCCCCCTCGCCGCGTGCAGCGAACCATATCTCGTCACGGCGGAACACATCGTTTCGCATGGTTGACACATCCTGGGACGAGAAGATGAGCTGCGCGCCACTCTTGTTGACCTCAGGATCCTTAAACAGCAGAATCACATAGCGAAGAAGCTTCGGGTGCAGTTTGGCGTCGAGCTCGTCTACCACAACGGTGCCACCACGCTCAAGCGCTGTCATCAGATACGCAGCCAACCCCATGAGCTTCTGGGTACCGGCAGATTCCTCGGATAAACGCAGCTCGTACGCCTTGCCCCTCACCTTGTGCCTCACGAAGACGCGCTGGCCGCGCCACTCCGGCGCCCTCTCCACTCTGAAGCCATCAATACGCACATCAACGGCGCGCAAAAAACGCGTGACCTCGCGCGAGTCGCCCTCGTCGAGCATTTGCTCGAGCATCCGCTCAAGGTAGGAACTGTTGTAGTTGAGAAACACAGCGTCGAGAAACCAGCTGGCCGCCTCCTGGACCACCGGCGCATCGAAGTTGATGCAAAGGAACGATAGGTACGGCAGGCTCGGGTTGAACCTCGCAGCCGTCACAAGCTTACGCAGTGTGGGGCCGAGTTCAACCTTTGTATCCTCGCGCTCGAACAGCATCGCCGTACGCGACGCTCCCAATTTACGCCGCCACAGCCCTTCGGACACGATCTCATCGGCGTGTACAGACAGAACATAGCGGTACTCATGCTCGCCCGCGCGGTAATAGAGCTCGAACTCGGTGGGCTCGGCAGCAGACACGTCATCAAATTCAAACGCCGAACAACGGGCTATCAAAGGGCGATCACCCGCTGGCGCATCAGCGCTGGCAGACAGCAATCTAATTGGTCTGGCCACCGCCGAACGAACGTAATCAAGAGCCTCGAGCAGGTTAGACTTACCACCAGCGTTGGGCCCGTACACCGCAGCCACCGGAAGGAAACTCTGCCCGTCGGAGCACTCGATGAGGGAACGCTCAAACTCCTTCATCGGCGTCGCCTGCATGGAAAGCTCAGCCTCGTCGCGATAGGACCGATAGTTCTTAAAGGTGAACTGACAAAGCATGGTACTCAACATTCCTTTCATTATTTTGAAAAGATATATCAGAGTTTTTCTTTGATTATAGACTTTAAGTAGTCTAAATCAAGTGCTTGCTACACCAATGACAGCAGGCGCAAGGTGCCAAACCGCCCATACTCGACCATCCCATTGCCGAAATGGCGTTTAGCTAACACGTCACACATTACATGCATGAAAAAAGGGCAACACTCTCTTACAGAAAGCGTCACCCTTAAAGCTCCCAAAGAGCTTTAATATTGCGCTATATACTATACACCTTAATGAAGTGAAGCAGAAAAGAGGCCCCAACTCGTACTGCATCGCCCTAGCGGTTGACGAGTGCCAACGCATAAAAGCACTCTACATACCCGCGCCCGCAGCGACCCGAAAGACGGCATCGCACTCCACGAGGACACATTAGTCAAGCGTCTCATACACAAATTCGCAAACAACCATACTACCAATATTCGAAGCAGCCCTTATCAAGACGTTATCGGGAGTCATCTTTAAAGATACCTCAAACTAATCGAGGCTTATGAGTCCCCAGAACCCCTACCGTTTCCGGGCTCTATCCCAATTTCTCATGTAGATCCTTTATGGTCTGAGCTTCATTTAAAAAGACCTGATCAATTTCAGCGTTGAGGTCATTGACGTAATCCTCAGCGACCTTTTTATAAGTGACATTCTTAACCGAGGAGTCAATCTTTAATTTCAGGCTGAATCTTTGCTTGAGCTGCTCATCCAACAGCCAGCGAAATAACTTGCGTAGAGAGGTCTGGTCGCTTTTCGCAAAGTCGATGTCCAACTCTTCCGGAGCGTCTTCAAAGTGAAGGACCTCATTGCCCTCCGAGTTCATACGCAACGTAACCGTAATCACGTGTTGGTCGGCACCGGCGTTCAGAACGATTCCGTTAGTTAAGTTTTCCATAAACAATCTCCCTGTCGGTAAATGCATATTCCCCGCCCTCAAGAGTGTCCATACTCACTTGTGTCCACACCTTAGGCGGTTTGACCTCAGCAATATCCCTAAGCTCATCGCAAAAGGGATTACCCACGTAGGTACGATAGCAACCGCCATCGTATTCGCGATAAATCGATTGCCAGGGCAAAGTACGAACAGCAATGTTGGCATTATGGGTGGACACTATGACAATTTTATTTGCTTTCGCCAGCTGGTTGATTCTATCTACGATAACCTCGTTGATAAATTCATTGCCCATACTTGCCTCAGGCTCATCGAGGATATAAATGGAGGCATCATCGTCGAACAGGGCATGGGCAAGAACAATCATCGCCCTCTCCCCGTTAGAGGGCTCATAGCTCGAATCTCCCCCACAAGACACATAGGAGGTAACGCCCAGACAGTCCTTAAGCGAGGCAATTCCCATCTCATCTGTCATCTTGTTAACCTCGGCTATTTTCGAGGCCAATGCCCCACACGGAGTTTTGGCGGTATCCGATGCATTGCCGATTGCCGCAACCAACGATTTTAGATTCTTGGCCTTCACCTTATCGCGAAGATAAGAGACCTTCGTTCCCTGCGACGGATTTATTAAGTATTTTCGATGTTGTACAACGTCGCCCTTTTCAGCCAGACGTCCGAGTACCACTTTTTCCTCATAAGGCTCGTTTTGAAAAGAATCGGAAATCGAATTCAAAATGGATCTCGCCTTTTTGTAGCTTAAGGCAAAAGCCGAAAACCCGGTTCCGGAAGGCTTTGTAGGACTCCCCGTTCGCGCAGTGATGTAACTTTTCATTTTCTTGACTGTAAAACACTCGAGATGAAGTGCGTAGGCGTCAACGAAACCGGATCGCACATAGGATTGCGCGTTCATACATACTCTCAGAACAGCAGATCTAAGTTCACTGAATTCGTTAGAACTCAAGCAAGCCTCAACAATCTTGTTGTTAAGAATATTATTAGCGCTAGATATCAATGTCTTATAGTCATCGATAAGACATCTCATCGCGTCAAGGTCCGGTTCTACAGGTGCAGAAGCCAAGGCAAATCCGAAGCGAGCCGTGTCCTTTTTCTCGACACTGTATTCTTCCCAGCTGATGTAATTGCTAAAAGGAGTTACTGCCGGTTCATTCCACGCTCTGATGCCAGCGAATTTATCACTCGCGTCGTCGACGCCGAGTTTAACAAAGTCCTCCTCTTTGGGATTCACGTTCACCATTTGTTTATACTTGTCATTGTTTTCTGACGCGTAATACGAAGAGACATCGGTCCACCCCTTCGCCCGAAAATGATTCTCTATCTTTTTTAGAAGCGCCGTCTTCCCCGTGCCTTTGGCGCCAAAGACGATGGTGACGTCGTTGTAGACGGGGAAGGTAAGCTTCGCATCGTCATCGAACAAAGTGATTTCAACCTGCTCTGACGTTTTCTTGTCCATAATGGATTTGAGAACTTCAGGTGTCTTTCTAAGCAGGAGCAGAAACTGGCTGAAGCTCTTGACCTCAAGTTTAATCTCAGGAAGGGAGCACTCACAATACTTGCTCCAGTCTTTGACGTCCGAGCCAATCAGGCAATCGACCCCATCGGCATACATGATGCCAGCGCGCTTAAGGTTTGAAGGCTCGAAAAAGAACGGGGTTTCTACTGGAAAACTCGCTTTCAGTGCTTGATTATCGGCGTAAGGCAGTGCCTTATCTTTATAAGACTTGCCCTTGAAGGGACGGTAATGAGATATCACGATGAAATCGAACCCTTGTCCGACAAATGCGCCGGCAAGCTTATCCCAATCAAGAACAAAATCATCAGGATGTGTGCATTGAACCAGGCCATTACAGACATCAGAAAACTGCTTCGCATGCACGGGGTCAGCAATAACGATTACATGGCCGACAACCCTAGACTTGCCTCGAATATCAAGCTCTATGCCCGGCCAGAGATCGATTCCCTTGGCTGACGCTTCAGCTACGCATTGCTTGAATATTGAAAGGTCGAAGAGGTTATGGTTTGTAATGGCGGCGATACCAACCTGGTTGCCTGCTAAGGCCTCAGCCAAGCTGGCCGGGTCAATATCGCGCCCTCCATCGCCCGATTTCGCCTTGATGGTATGGCAATGCAAATCAATCTTCATACCAGATTCCTCTCATACGATAGTGTCGAGAAAGTTGATGTAAGCCCGATTCGAAGCGAGTCGGTCCGCATCCCAAACCTGAATATCATTAGATATCCTATGCCGCCCCTATTTCACCTGCAAGCTCGAAGATGGCCCCAATCATCCGTCCTGTCCCAATCCACTTTGCACCCACACCGGAAGTTCGAACTTGACGCTGAGCAAATCCTTGATAACCGTACCGTTCGACATCGCGGCGAGGCCCTAACACTCCGCACCACTTCCAACACGCGTCTGAAGAACGTAGCCCCGCTGAGGTTGCGCAGGACAGCCTCAACTGTGAGCTCGCCCCCAATTTCGTTATTAGCTGGCAGCAGCCGACACTCCCCTGCCCGGAAACAGCCCCCCCCCGGAACGCTCCACAGACATGCACCCCAGACGCCGAGGGCGATCACAGCCCCCGGGCAACACCAGCGACCCGCACCACTCCCGCACGAAGATCCCACCAGTCGGCCTTACCTTGGCGGCAAACAACCCGGGCGCACAAAGCGACCCAGGGCACCTCCACCCAAGAAAGGATCTTCTATGCTCAAAGACGGCATCGCATACCTACTCAATTTTGCACCCAAGGAAGCATACATCGACGACCTAATAAACGGTCGCCTCTACATGAACGCGGCCGGCTACTATCATGGCCTGCCTGGCGAACAGGGCGATCCGCTCGAAGCTTCCATGGCTCCCGGGGTGCGCCTCTACAGATATACTTCCCTGCCCATCTACTGCATGTATACGGTCCGCGAGAACGATATCGTCGACAACGCCGTGAAAATCCCGAAACGCATGATCCAGGAGTTCGGATGCGAGGACGGATGGATCGGCATTGTGCAGTACGACAGCTTCGCGCGCCTCGCCGACAGACACACCACCGACGACGGAAGCATCTACGCCCACGGTCCCATCTCCTACGGCGTTCCCGGGCCAAAACTGATACGCGAGATCTTTGAGGGCATCCCGCACAATCTCGTTATCAAAACACCCAAGTACGCATATCAGAAGGAGTATCGAATCATCGGGTCGCGACCGGTCGAATGTCGCCTTTTACCAGACGAGAATCACCTAGGCTGCAAAATTGAAAAATACGACCACGCAGAACTTGACCTAGGCAGCAGCCTTGCGGACTTTTCCTGGAAGGTCTCGGTGGCGAGTCTCGAAGAAGCGCGAGACGGCCTTATGCTGGATTTGCCGCATCAGGCATAGTCAACCCAACGCGATTCACAACGTCACCGGGCAACCAACCATCCCTCCCCTCCCCAACATCCCCCAGAAAGTTCGCTGATGTTGACTGGGGTTCCCGTAAAATAATCCCCAATAAAATATGTGCGGAGTGCAGGCCTGGAGCTGCCTTCGGACCCTATTGACTGCTCACCGAGAGGCTCCGCTATGAAACGACCCCTTTACTACCTGCTCTGCGCGATCGCGTGCACGTCCATGGTCGGCGCGACGATGCCCATGGCAGCCATCGCGGAGGCAATTCAGCCCCAAGAGACCACCGAGCAGCAGGCGCAAGCCGACGCCACGAGCAGCGGCACAGACAAGGCTGAAGACGGCACCAACACAAATGCGACAGCAGATTCCGCAGAGGACAGCACCGCAACATCTACCGGCACCAGCCAGACCGACCCCGCGGACGCCAACACCACAGACACCGCCACCCCCGGCACCGCCGCCGCAACCGGCGCGGCCACCACAGCCCCCACCCCATCCCTCCGAGCCCGCACCAACCCCACGCCCGCCGCAATCTCCACCACGTCACAAACCACCTACGCCCACTCCGCCACGGCAACCCAAAACGGCTTCACCTTCACCGTCTCGTGGAACGACGCCCCCGCGGGCACCGTGACGATCTTCCACGTAACCCAGGCCAACGGCTCGTCCCAGGCCAAGGCGCGCATGGACGTGCCCACCTATTGGGACGGCGGCAGCCAGGAAAGCGTCTGCGACCCGTCGCGCCCGGCATGGGCCAGCTACTGCAGCCTGGGCACCGCGGGCCACGACTTTACCTTTGACTTCACGGCATCGGGCACCTACCGCATCTACTTCTACTTCATGGACAACGACAGATACGACCCCCAAAACGACAAGGGGATCTACTACCTGCGCACCACGGCGGAGGTGACCGTAAACGACGCCGCCCGCCCGAGCGTCACGCAGATCGTCAACAACGCCGTGGCCCAGTGCAGGCAACAGACAGACGGCTCGGAATACGACATGGCCTTGTGGCTCCACGACTGGACGCTCGACCAGCTGGAGTACGACCACAGCCTCAACTGGTGCTCGGCCGAAAGCGGCCTCACGCGCCACCAGGGCACCTGCGAGAGCTACCAGCGCATCTACTCCAAGCTCCTTGACGCCGCGGGCATCGCCAACGGCCGCATCACCGGCAACGGTCACACCTGGAACGCCGTAAAGATCGACGGCAAATGGTGCCAGATGGACCTAACCTGGGACGACACCAGCGACAACTGGTACGGAGACCTGGACCAGCGCCATCTGTACTTTGGCCTGACCGACGAGCTCATGGCAATCGCCCACTCCGATCACACGGCAAACTACAAGAAGGACAGCTACGCCTACCGCCCAACCGACCTGTCCAACAATTACTTTGTGCGAAATGGCAAAGCCGATGAATGGGCAGAGAAGTATGCCGATCGCATTCAGCAGCACTTGGATGCCAAGGAAGAAAGCTTTTCCATCGACGCCGACAACCAGTCCTTCCCGCCGAGCATCTCGGGGATTCAGAACGGGATTGTTGCTACGCGAAGCTCCAGAACAGAAGGGTGTACAGATCGTTCCTAAATGGTTGCAATTCGCTGTTTAGTTATATGGAGCTAAAGCCGGTAATAAGAATTAGCGCACTAACATCTATACGTTAGTGCGCTAATTACAAAAGTAGCGGATTGCTATCAGATTGGAAGCCGGCGATACCAACGGCATCGGTCGCTTGCCAACCTATCATCAATTCAACACACGATAAGAGAAGGCTATAACAAGCCCTTCAGCAAGCTCATGGTCGAAGCGATACCATTTTGAATGTCGTAAAGAGGATGCCAACCTAAAGCACGAGCCTTAGATCCGCTCATAAGCGCAAGCGTAGCTTTGGAATAGCCAGCTGCCTCAGCTGCATCAGGCAAATCAAACACGACTTTTACTCCGCCAAATTCGGCTACAAGAGCGGCAAGGTCCCTCAAAGCAATGTCAGACCCCTCATCTGCCAAATTGTAGGCCTCACCGTCCATGCCCAAAAGAAGGACATGCAGCAAGCCGGAAACCGCATCTGCTACATGAAGATAAGAGAACCGCTGTGTACCATCACTCTTAAGAACAACGTCCTCCCCCGCAAGAGAACGATGCATGAACTGAGACAATGCCTTCGAATCATCAGGCAAAAGCGTAGGGCCGTAAACGCGAGCAATGCGCGCAATCACAGCATCAACTCCGCGCTGCGAACGATAGGCCTGACACATAGCCTCACCCAAACGCTTTGATTCGTTGTAGCAAGCACGTAGCGTGTTGCAGTCGATATCCCCGCAATAGCTCTCATCAAAGCGCTCGACATCACCCCTATTCTGACCGTAAATCTCGACCGAGGAGGCGAATAGCAGGCGTGCACCGCAGTCCGAAGCATACTCAAGAAGATTCTGCAGACCATCAACGTTACCGCGAATAGTCCCTATTGGATCAGTCGCATACTGACGAGGATGGGTAGAACTTGCCAGATGCAGAACATAGTCAGCAGGTTGCGAAGGTCGGTAATTAGGTGAAATGACAGAGCCTTCCTCGAAAAAGAAATGCTCGTCTTCAAAATACGGCAACCTAGCGCGCGCCTTCTCGGCACTACGCCCAAGCGCGATAACTCTACAGCCAAGACCTTCTTTAATATTCTTGCGCATTATCACATCAACAAGAAAGGCGCCAATCATTCCCGTCGCGCCGGAAATGGCAACTGACTTACCAGCAAGCTGCCCCCATGGCAGGTCGAGAGCGCAGACAGCATCGACGCCACTGAGGTAGGCCTCGTCTTTAGTCCTATTCATTCTTCGCCCCCTTTGCGGCCAACAGCGCCTTAAACATCTTCAAGTCGCTCTGGGTAGTAATTTTGAAGTTCGTCTCATCGCCCGGTGAAAAGTGAATTGCACGGCCACGTAGCGTAAGCAGCTCAGGAGCGGCAGCGGTTTCAACCCCGTTCTTCTTTGCCCATTCATGAAGCTCGAGGATATCTCCTAAATGAAACACGTGCGGTGTTTGAGTGCGTTCAAGGCTGTCGCGGTCAATAGTCACCTTTGAAGTATCCGGATCCTTGGCATCTCGTTTAGCGATGACCTCGACACAAGGAATACATGCGACAGCATCCCCTTTCGCTTCAGCTACTCCAAGAGCATTAGAGATGATTTCCTGGGAAACGAAGGCCCTATTACCATCATGGATAATAACGAAGTCATCGTCCTTACCGAACTCCCTGATTTTAGACAGGGCATTGTAGATAGACTGCTGACCGGTCTCACCGCCAGGAACTATTGCTTTAAGCTTGGTGATACCGAACTCGCGCGCATAGGCGCCCAGAATTGGCTCCCATCCCTGAAGGCATGAAACAACAATCCCATCGATGCCAGGATGACGCTGAAACGCTTCTAGCGTATACACGATAATCGGCTTGTCATTTACGTTGATGAACTGCTTGGGAATCTCGTTCGACATCCGAGAGCCCACACCGCCGGCAGTCAGGATTACAAAATTGGCCATCCTTATTTCCTTTCTTCTGTATCGACTTTCCAAGCTTTCATCCCGTGCGTAATTCGCTGATCCTCAGGCGGCAGTTGCATATAGTCGCCGTAGATTCCCGAGAGATATTCATCCCAGCAGGACATGCAGCTAAACTCTTTTCCCTCGAATTCGAGCTTCACGGTCTTCTCGAAACCAGCGAAAGAAACTCTCTCGCCGACTCCGTACAGGCCCCACGTAAGAACTCCGACAAAAGGAGTCGAGCCATAAGGCAAATCCCTCGCCAGTTTATCGAGCAAACGCCCGCAATGGCTCACAGCATGAAGCGCCCTGAGCACGGGCCCCATAACATACTTAAAAGCTCTGCGGGCCCGACTATGGCCCGATTCCGCTGTTGTAGCGGCGACCATCAATGTTTTCCTGATAGTCAGTGCCTTGGAAAACAGCCGCGCTAATTCCTTTTCGTCCGACGGCAAACCATCGACTGGAAACACATCGAGCCAAAGATATGTCTGCTCGTTTTCGGCCTCAGCTTGAACAGCTATTCGTGGGTCGACAACCTTAAGCAGCGGTGTCTTGTAAAGCTCGGTCCCGGGATATGGCATCGCCTCGAGTCTTGTTGCCTTGGAATCATCCTGCAGCAGTTGAATGAGCATGTCCCAATCCGGCCTAGGCATACAAATGTCGATATCATCGTCCCAGGGAATAAACCCTTTGTGACGGACAGCACCTAGAAGCGTTCCCCCGGCAAGCGAATATCGAAGTCCATGCTCATTGCAGAACTCATCAAAATCAACCAATGTCTCAAGCTCTTCGGCGTGGATTTGATCAAGCGTCAGATATGCATGCTCAGTATCATGCGAACTCATTTCATAAATTCCTTTCTATCAGACAGTAAATTGTTGAACTGTTTAATTCAGTCCGCCCTTCAGCTTTCTAAAAGAAGCTGCGACACTCCGCGTCTCGCTTTTGAACACGAAAAGGAACAAGACATACATCGCGAGATAGCACAGAGTGGCGGAAATACCTGGGATCAGAATTCCCGTCATAAGGAAACCCAGACTCACCAGAACCTCGCCAACGGGGAGCATCGATCGCCCCTCGCCAATCTTCTTGGAGATGATCTCCTCGGAGACCAGACTCCTAAACGCCAACGCCACAACAATGGAGCAAATTACCACGTCGACGCTGCCGAGCGCATAAACACCAAGAAGCGTGCCCACGGCACTAACCGCGGCAGTGGCGATATTGACTCTGAGCAGGGTCTTTTCCTCGCGAAGTACCTTAAAGAACGTGGTTCCCAGAAGGTTCATCTTGCCGTCAAAGACGCACATGGGAAGCAGGTACACAAAGAAGTGAAGGCTGTCCCCGTACTGCGGAAGCCATTTCCCGATGAGCCAAATCATAGGGAAACAAAGGACATAAAATCCGGGGAGAACAATCGTGAGCGCATCCCTCATGGCGGAAAACACCTTGCGCTGCTCGGCGTCGCCGCTCTGACGAAGAGCGGGGAAAAGCACCATGCTCGCCTGGGAGACGAACGCTAGGAAGAAGTTCACCATCGACAGCGAGAAAGACAGCTTGCCAAAGGTTTCGATACCCCACTCGGCATCGATTAGGAAACGCGCAAAACCCAAGATGAGCATGCTTGCGATATTGGCAAGCATGAGCTTAATGCCGACACGGATGTAGCCGAGCCCCGTGCGGGCGGCCTCCCGGGACGAACAGAGGCCCGCCGAGAGAATATCGCGCCCTCTCCATGCGCAGTACGCAAGCGAGAAGCAGTGGGAAATGACATAGAAAGCCACAAATGGGCGGAAGTCGCCGCAGCGCAGGATGATCAGCACGGCTAACGGCACGAGAAAGGCAAGCTTGTTTACCATGACGGCAAAAGAGTAGAGCTTGGTCTCATTCATCGCCTGGAAGACATACCCAAGCGCATTCCACGCATATGAGATAATCATATAGATAGCCGTGGCCGAGATAACGAACTCACGCTGCTCATCGAAACCGGATAAGCGACATCCAATTGCTATGGCAACGGCAATGGGAACCTCATAGGCGATACCAAACCAGAGCGCGGAATTGACCTTTCTCCTATCAATCTGACTGCGTCCCTTTCCTCCTTCGACCAGATACATTCCATCGGCGATTCCAAGGGAAAAAAAGCCTGTGTAGCTTGAGTAAAACAGAAAGAGCTGCCAATAGCCGAATCCCTCAACTCCAAGGACCTTAGGCACAAGAAGGGAGGTCAACACGCTTAGAAGAAAGCTGAATCCCTGAGACGCAAAGGCGGCGACAGCATTTCCGGCTAGTTCTCTTATTTTCATAAATGAGTAATTCGTCCTTTATCCAAAGAAACGGCAAATCGTCGTTCCGTAAGCCTTTTAGTTCCTAGCGATGGGCAAACTCGCGCTCCATGGCGCTCAATGCTCTAGGCAATGAGCATTCTTCGCGCGCCCGCTTGTTCCCAAGGGTCGCAATCCGTCTTGCCTCAGATGGATCAAGCAGCAGCCGCACTAAATTAATGGAGAGAGATTCGGGATCATGGACCGGAGACAGTAGTGCGCACTCCGCGTCCGCGTATTCATGCACTCCTTGGAAATCCGTCGAGACAAGCGCGCAGCCGCAGAACATCGCCTCGGGACATGTGAGGGCAAATCCCTCGTTGATGGTTGCGCATAAGAACACTGAACTCCGGGAATATATACTCCTAAGTTGATCCTGACTGGCATTACATGTGTAATGGCACCATTCAGGAAGCCAATCCGGCCTCATAGGGCCACCGAAGATATTTACTTCGAGGTCGGGAACCCGTTCGCGAGCGAGCTTGAGGGCCGCAAGCGCATCCGAGAATCCTTTATGTTCGCCGGGGTGGTAGAGAACCGCCACTGCGTGATCTCGGCGCTCCTCCCCAGTGGGGTAGAAAACGTCTCCGTCGATGGGATTTTTCACCTTGTGCGGCTCGGTCCCACTTGCACGCTCAACGATATCTGCAAGCCAGTCGCTTACGACGATATTCGACATGCCAAGCCGGTACGTATCCTCAACCTCCCCAGCGGATGTGCCCCAAGTCTCGTAGCCTTGGATAAAATAGTGCTTGATGCCCTTGGCGGCCGAAAGAGCGGCGACGGGCCGGGCGGATCCAACCCATGTCGCCACTACGTGGTCGGAGTCAGGCATCGTAGCCTCGTTAATGCCGAAGATGCAATGTTTCTCAACCCTAGAATCTAAGTCGAACCAGTTCGGCCTATGCCTCACGAGTATTTGCGAGCCAATCTTGCGCGCAAATGTAGGTAAGTGATATTTCTTGAGCATGTTCTGGCAATCAAAGCAAATCGTGACCTCGAATCCTTTTGAGGCAAGATGGTTCGAATACATGAACACCATCTTGGCACCACCGGTGGCAGTCCTGGCAATACCGGGCAGGACGAAAGTGACCCTCGTCCTGCTCATAGCGCCATCACCCTGATAGTTGCGAGAGCGCCGTTGCAGAAATCGTCAGCTCCCATATCGTCAATGCAAATCGTTCGTGATCCCAGGCGCGTGTTCTTTCCAGGACTCTTCTTTCGCCAACCTATCTTTACCAATCTCAGCTTGGCTTCATCCTTAATGCCAAACAATGCTCCACCTTTCATGTCATTCACCTTGAAAAACGCCTAAACGCTCAGGCCCTCTAACCAAGCGAAGGCAATATCAAGTAAGGGCCCCCGCGTCGTCTTGTAGAACCGGCGATTCCTCAAACAGGCTACTGCCGCCCCAATGCTTCCAGCCTCAAGAAGCCTCTTGCGCGCATCGAGCCATTCCTCGCAGGACAGTAAGAGTGAAAGTGACTCAGAGCCACAACGCTCATCAGCCTCTACGAATCTTTTTGCGTGTTCTACAAAATCGATGTAGTAATCCACGTCCGCTAGGCGATCAGCCTTTGTCTGCTTCTTGCGATCAGAAGCGTTGCCATCATGCCTTCTAAACCTCACAAGACGTTGGTTGAGAACGGCGGCACCGTCCTCGAGAACGGCATACCTCCAAAGAACCGCATCGTGTGGATAAGTGGACTCCCAATACGGAAGAACACGCTTAACAAAAGCGCCACGCACGCAGTAAGAGCAGCCAGGATGTCTGACATACATGAAGTCGGGCCTCAACTGATCGCGCTCCAGGCGATCCGCACCTAGCGCGGCCTCCACCGAGCCGGCGTCTGACTTGCGGGAACCTTCCTCATAGAACGGCTCAACAGAACAGGCAAGCAGATCGAAATCAGGATTCGACTCCATTACCTCAACCATGCTTTCGATCTTGTTCGGATTCCAGATATCATCCTGGTCACAGGGGAAGATATAAGTCGCCTCACAATGCGAAATCAGCCTTCTGAAATTTGCTTTCCAACCTATATTCTTGTCATTGACTGAAAATTCAAAAGAAACAGGCGAGTCCTGATGTTCAGCAATAAAATCACGGACGATTTTCGGCGTTTCATCGGTCGAGCAGTCATCGCTTATAACAATCGAATCAGGCAACTTTCTTTGAGAAAGCAAAGAATCCAATTGCTTGCGAACGTATCGAGACCCGTTATACGTTGAAAGGACTACAGCGACACTTTTCACATGCGCAGTAGCTCCTCTAGATGACAAATCAAAGTCCATATATATCGTCTAACTCCAAAGGAAATTATTGGTCAACTCGGTGACAAGCACGATGTCAATGACACCCTTGTAAAGAATGATTTGCGTAAAAACGAGCCACGCTGAAAACAAAATGCCAATGGCCTTTATCTCAGTACGAGGAAAGCCAGACGAAAAGTCCGACCCATCGAAAACAAAAGATGAAAGAAATATCAAGATGAGCAGGTTGCCGCATCGAATCGGGCGATAAAAGTTCTGAACAGAAAGAGGGAGCATCGCCAAAAGCGGCAGATACGCATACTTAGCGCTCTCAAAATAACGTCGAAAACGTAATGGCGCGCTATCGAGCCTAGACAACTCCGTACAATGCCGTCGAGACGATGAAAAATAAGAGAGCGCAACGCCGCCAACACCGGAAACAAAATAAGGAATCCATCCAAATCTGCCAAGCTCAGTCATATATGCACCCTGTTTAACAGAGTCGAGAAGGAACGAAGATATATGCTGAGCCAGTCCACTGTAGACAGCAATCAAAACGAAAGCAGCAGCTATTAATGAAACCCGAAAGGCATTCCGCTCATCGAGAAGACCAACAACAAAGACAATGAAAAGAAAGGATGCCGGATGAATAAGCGTCGCAATATAAAGACCGATACCGTATTTCAATCCATAGAATTTCGGCTTATCGATAAGAAATCGTAAAGAATAAATAGCGATAGACGCCGCCAAAAAAAACTTAAATTGGACTACGTCATACATAAAAGGCAGAAATGCATAAAGCGCTAAAACAATATTTGGACACGTAGAGTAGCGCCTGATAAATAGGGTAATCAATCCAAGACCGACAGCCGAAAACAACATCCTGAATTGCATGAAATCAAGCCCAAGGAACCAAGCAATCTGCTCAGCGGCAAGATACCCTGCATTAATCCCTGATGCATCGAGCAATTTAAAGTCGTATAAGTATTTATATAGAGCATAGTCGGCATTGGCAGTATTAAGGCCCATCAAAATCCACAAGGAAGCGAACGCTATAGCGGTAACTACACGCGACTGCCTTTTCATAAAGCAGAGAAGAGCCGTGGCAACGACGAGAGTGAAACTAGGAAGCACGATTAATTCACCCTCTTGTACAGATTTATCAAATTTCGCAAATACTCCTCATCATCAATTCTGATAGGAACTGGCGAAAGCTGCCTATCAAGCATCTCCCGCATTGCGCGCTTGAGGTCCTCCACGTCGCCTGTCTTGAACAGCAGGCCGTTAACGCCCTCTTCAACATAATCGCGAGCAGCGCAACGATCGGGCACAATGCACGGCACTCCCTGCTCAAGCATCTGCAGTGGCGTGAGCGGGGCCGCCTCGTGCCATCGCGACGGTTGCACCATCGCGATGGCACGAGTGGCCCCGCGAAATTTCATTTCCTCAGGCTTTAACCAACCAGTAAAATCAATACATTGGGAGTATCTCTCCTTAAGCTCAGGCAGCATCTCACCATCGCCGATAACAATTCCTTTAGCGCCCAGTGAGGTCACAGCCTCGCAAAACATATCCGCACCCTTCTCGGGGCTAACGCGTCCGATATAGAGGAATGCATCCTTTGAACACGAGGCATTAGTTACTCCGAAGTCGATATGATCGATCGGATTGTGAAGAACCTCGTAGGGATAGGAGCTGTGGAGAAACGGAACCAAGATATCGCGACAATACTCTGACACAAACGCATAATGAACCTTTGGATTATTTCTGACCCATCTATCCTGCCTAGCCTGTCGCACCATACGCCAAAGCTTTTGGACATAGCTACGCTTATCGCAACTGCAAGCAATGCAAGAAGCCGACATAGGGAATCGTTCACAAATGCACTTCTGGTTATAGTTGTAAAATCCGCCATTGGGGCACACGGCAAAGTAGTCGTGCACAGTCAAGAGAAGCGGGTTGCCGCTCTCGGTCGCCGCAGCGAACACCGCACTACTCAGCACCTTTGTCCAAGTATGCACATGAACGATGGCGCCGCAAAGGTCAGCCCGTCGGAGCAGGTCACCAAGCGCCTTATGAACGCGTGCGTTCCACACACCGTTGCGTATAGCATCAAGCCTCGAAGGGTCGCTGTTGATGGAAGGAATGCCGAGACACACCGCTTCAACGTCGGATTCGGCAATCTCGTCGCAAACGGGACCCTCACCGCAAAAGAAGACAACTTTCTGCCCATTTGACGCGAGCAAGAGCGCCGTCTTAATGGCGACAGCAGTTGCGCCGCCTTCGACATATCCGAAGTCACTGGCGATGATTATCGGTCTGTTCTGGTCCAATGGGGCCACTATCCAATCAGCTCCTTAACGTACTCCCTCAGCTCCTCCTCCCAGTCGGCCATGTGGAAGCCGACCGACTCGAGCCTGGACAGGTCGAGCGCGGAGTGGACCGGGCGCGGGGCGATTGGGCCGGAGGCCTCGGCGTAGTAGTCGGCGGTGCTGACCGGCACGACCCTGTCCCCGTTGCCGTTGGCGGCCTCGAAGACGGCGCGGGCGATGTCGGCCCAGGACTTCACGGCGCCGGAGCCCGTGCAGCCGTAGGTGCCGTAGGGAGCGTGGGTCCCCAGCACGTGGAAGATGGCCTGGGCCATGTCGCGCGTGAAGGTCAGGCGGCCCAGCTGGTCGTCCACGACGGTGATCTGCTCCAACTTGTCGTCCGGGTCGGCGACGCGGTCGGAGAGCGCCTTCATGGTCTTGACGAAGTTGTGGCCCTCGCCGATGACCCAGCTGGAGCGCATGATGTAGTGGCGCGGGCATCCCGCCACGGCGATGTCGCCGGCGGCCTTGGTCTGGCCGTAGACGGACAGCGGAGAAAAGGGCTCCTCCTCGGTGTGCACCTCGGCGGTGCCGTCGAAGACGTAGTCGGAGGACACATGGACCAGGGTGATCCCATGCTCGGCGCAGGTGCGTGCGAGCAGGGCGGGACCGGTCGCGTTGGCCTTCCAGGCGATGGCGCGGCCCTCGGGGGTCTCCGCTTTATCCACGGCCGTGTAGGCGCCGCAGTTGATCACGGTGCCGTAGAGCGACCAGTCGTACTGCGCATAGGCGTCGGGGTCGGACATGTCGAAGGTGTCGATGTCGCAGAAGTCGAAGTCCTTGGCGACGCCGCGCTCCTCGGCGAGCCTGCGGACCGCGTGGCCCAGCTGGCCGTTGCAGCCGGTGACGAGGGTGCGCTTCGGCGCCATCGGGACGACGTCGGCGAGCATCGGGTGGTTGAGGTCGGCCTCGGATACGGTGGCCTGATCCAGCGGGATCGGCCACTCGATGGCGAGCTCGGGGTCGGCGAGGTTCACGAAGGTGTAGGTCCTCTTCAACTCGAGGGACCAGTGGGCGTCCACCAGGTAGGTGTAGGCGGTGCCGTCCTCCAGGGCCTGGAAGGAGTTGCCCACGCCGCGCGGCACGTAGATGGCCTTCGAGGGGTCAAGCGTGCAGGTGTAGACCCTGCCGAAGGTCGCGCTGCCCTCGCGCAGGTCGACCCAGGCGCCGAAGACGCTGCCGCGGGCCACGG
>NZ_JBDMHA010000039.1:0-20932 GCF_039752985.1 Collinsella aerofaciens | reverse complement strand
GCTACAGCACATATCAACATCGTGGCTGGGGTACCCCATCAGGGCGTCGCGCACCCAACCGCCCACGTACCAAGCCTCAAGACCAGCCGCCTCAAGCGCGCGCAGGACGCGCAGGGACGCATCGGACGGTTGAGTACCGTTGAGCGAAACATTGCACATGCCTATGGCCTCCTGCGACTATCAAATTGGCTATCGATTGCGTCTGCAAGAAGTCTAGCAAGAAACAGCCTCCACTGCACACGCAAGTCCGATAAACAAAAACGCATCCGTCCTAGTCTAAGACGGATGCGAAATAATCAAACTATTCAGACAAGGTGCCGGAACTAGCAGACCTGGCGAACCTCGATGTGCTTCTTATATTCGTCCACCTTGGCAAAATCACCCAGACCGGGGCACTCGACCACGTTGGCGCCAGTGGCCATCGAAAGGCGCAGAGCGTCCTCGACGCGCTCGGGGGCGTCGTGCCACACGGACAGGAAGGCAGCGAGCGAGGAATCGCCGGCGCACACCGTCGACAGCAGCTTGACGTCGAAGGTGCGGTTGGCAAACCAGATATGCTCGCCGTTGGAGAAGTACGCACCGGCGCCACCAAGGGTCAGCAGCACGTTCTTGGCGCCCTTGGCGTGCAGCTCGGCCATAGCGCCCTTGACGGACTCGTCGTCGCCACCGCTCACCTTGATGCCAAAGATGTCAAGCAGCTCGTCGTCATTGGGCTTGATCAGCAGTGGCTCCAGAGCAATGAGGTCTGCCAGCTGATGGCTCGAGATGTCGAGGACGAACTCGGCCCCCTTGGCCTTGACACGGCGCAGGACCTCGGCCAAGAAGCCCTCGGAAGTGTTGGGAGGCAGCGAGCCGCTGATGACCAGGCAGGTCATGTCATCGAGCGAATCGATAAGTTCAAACATCTCCTGCTCGTTGGCCTCATTGATGGCGGCACCGGCATTGACCATGTTGTACTCGGTGTCGGGACCGGCGTTGAGGAACACATTGACGCGCGTAATACCGTCGGTCCACACGGGCTTGACGGGCACGCCCAGGGCCTCGGCGCCCTTAACGATAAACTCACCCGAGAAGCCGGCGAAGAAACCCAGGATCGTGGTGTCGACACCATAGTGGTCAAGCGTAAACGAGACGTTGAGGCCTTTGCCGTTGGGCGTGTAGACGGCATTGCGGGTACGCGTGACGGTATTGGCAGTAAGGCCGTCGCAGGCGATGTTGTAATCAATGGCGGGATTAGCAGTGAGCGTGTAAATCATGAATGTTCCTTTCACGAAGCAACGTGTTAATGAAAGTATATTCCACGCATCGGTAAAAGGCTAGGACAACTCGGTGAACGGTGTGGAAGCGATGAAGTACGGCAGGACACCTCTCCCCCATGGCGGAACAAAAAAGGCGCCCCGGCCGAAACCGGGGCGCCGCATGCGCACGAATATGTCGCGTTTCGATTACTGACGATCGAGCTTGCGGACAGCAACGCGCTTGCTGTACTCGTCGACGTGACCGAAGTCACCAATGCCGACGGACTCGGCAACGTTGGCGCCGGTGGCCATAGCGAGCTTCATGGCCTCCTCGACGTTGTCGCGATCCCTGTACCACTTGTGCAGGAACGCAGCGAGGGTGCAGTCGCCGGCGCAGACGGAAGAGACCAGCTTGATGTTGAACTCGCGCTTGGCGTACCAGATGTCCTCGCCGTTGGAGAAGTAAGCGTCGCCGCGGCTACCACGGGTGAGCAGCACGTTCTGAACGCCAGCGTCGTGAGCCATCTTCATGGCGACACGAACCTCGTCGTCGGTGTCGACCGGCACGCCGAAGATGGCCTTCATCTCGTGATGGTTCGGCTTGATGAGCAGCGGCTTCTTGTGAGCGAGCTCCTTGAGCTTGTCGGAGGACAGGTCCAGGACGACGTCAGCGCCACGAGCCTGAGCGTGCTCCATGACCTGAGCCAGGAAGTCGGGCGTAGCTTTGGGAGGCACGGAGCCGGAGACGATCAGGCACTCGAGATCGCCCGCGGTGTCCAGGATGTTGTAGAGCTCCTCCTGGTGCTGCGGCGTGATCGGGGCGCCGGGGTTCAGGATGCCGTACTCGTGCTGGCCATCGTTGACGTAGGTGTTAATGCGCGTGATACCGTCGGTCCAGACCGGGCGGCAGAGGCAACCCAGGTTCATGACCTCCTCGACGATGAACTTGCCCGTGAAGCCAGCGAAGAAGCCGAGCGCGACGGTGTCGACGCCCATCTTCTTAAAGGCGAAGGACACGTCGAGGCCCTTGCCGTTAGCCGTGTAGCTGGCCGAACCGGTGCGGACGTTCTCGTCGGGCTCGAGCGGAGAGCTCGAAACCGTCATGTCGACAGCCGGGTTAGCGGTTAGCGTGTAGAACATTTACAGTACCCCCTGTATATGTGAGGGCCGCGTGGCCGGCCCATTCCAACCACGCGGTTACCTCTGATACCAAATTAGCGAGCTGCGGACTCGAGCAGTGCCTTGACCTCGGCGGCGGTGTTGCAGGCGAGCGCCTTCTCGGCGAGCTCGTCGCACTCGGCCTTGGTCCACTGGCTGATGGTCTTACGGGCGCGCAGGATCGACGGAGCACTCATCGAGAACTCCTCCAGGCCCCAGCTGATCAGCAGCGGCTCGAGCAGCGGATCGGCAGCGGCCTCGCCGCACATACCGACCATGATGCCGGCCTTCACGCCGCTCTCGATGATGTTCTTGAGCGAGCGGAGCACGGCGGGATAGTAAACCTGGTACAGGTTGGAGATGGTGTCGTTGCCACGGTCGGCGCACATGGTGTAGCCGATCAGGTCGTTGGTGCCGATGGAGAAGAAGTCGGCGACCTCGGCAAGACGGTCTGCGAGCAGCGAAGCGGCGGGCGTCTCGACCATGATGCCGACCTCGATGTTCTCGTTGAACTTGCGCCCCTCTTCGGTCAGCTCGGCCTTGCACTGCTCGACGAGCTCCTTGACAGCCAAGACCTCCTCGACGCAGGTGACGAGCGGGATCATGATCTTGACGTCACCGAAGGCGCTAGCGCGCAGCAGAGCGCGGAGCTGGACCTTGTACTGGTCGGGATTGGCCAAGCAGTAACGCACGGCGCGGAAGCCCATGAAGGGGTTGTCTTCCTTGACCATATGCAGATACGGAATCTCCTTGTCGCCGCCAACATCGAGCGTGCGGATGATGACCGGAGCACCCTTGAGCGCGCTGGCGACCTTACGGTAGGCGTTGAACTGCTCCTCCTCGGAAGGAAGCTCAGCTGAGTCCATGAACAGGAACTCGGAGCGGAACAGACCGATAGCCTCGGCGTCGTGATCGAGCGCGTTGGGCACGTCATCGGGGTTACCGATGTTGCAGGCGATGATCTTCTTGATGCCATCAGCAGTCACGGACGGCTTGCCACGGAAGGCCTCGAGGGCTGCCTTCTCGGCAGCGAAGGCCTCGGCCTTGGCGGTGTAGGCAGCGAGCGTCTCCTCGTCGGGATCGGCCTCGACGATACCCTTGCCGCCGTCGACGACAACGGTCATGCCGTTGCGCAGTGCGGTGCAGCTGTTGGAGACCGAAAGGACAGCCGGGATCTCGAGGGCGCGCGCAATGATCGCGGAGTGCGACGTGCGGCCACCGGTCTCGGTGACGATACCGGCAACGTGGGCCTTATCGATCGTGGCGGTCATGGACGGCGTGAGGTCGTGCACGACAACGACAGTGTTCTCGGGCAGGACGGAGAGGTCGACGACCTCCTTGCCCAGCAGCTCGGCCAGAATACCGGTGCGGATGTCGGCGATGTCAGCCGCGCGAAGACGGAACATCTCGTCGTCCATGGACAGGAACATGTTCTCGAACATGGTCGAGGTGTCCATGAGCGCCTGCTCGGCGCAGGTACCGCCGTCAATGGCGGCGTTGATGGCGTCGGTCATACCCGGATCCTGAGCCAGAACAATGTGTCCGCTCATGATCTCGGCCTCGGCCTCGCCCACCGTCTCCTTCATGTGGTCGGCCTGAGCCTGGGTCTTCTCGCAGAAGACCGAAAGAGCGGACTGATAGCGCTCCTTCTCTGCTGCCGAATCAGCAACCTCGTGCGGCTCAAACGTCAAGTCGGGATCGACGGCGACCATGACGGTGCCGATACCGATGCCCTCGGAAGCGTTGACTCCCTGATACATTCCCATTCCTCTCTCCGTGTCATGTGATAAAGCGTTTTGCCATATCCATGACAAAAGAGCGCAGTTACCTTACAACAGGTCACTGCGCCCCCAAATATGAACTTAGTTGTTCAACATGCGACCCGTTTGAGTTCTACTCGCCAAGACCGCTCTTGATGAGCTCGATGGCAGCAGCCAGAGCCTCGGCCTCGTCGGCGCCGTCGCACTTGACCTCGACCTCGGTACCGCAGGGGATACCAGCAGCCATGAGGGCCATCGGGGACTTGCCGTTGACCTCCTTCTCGGGGGTGACGACCGTCACGTCACAGGCGTACTTGCCCATGGTGGAGGCGAACAGACCAGCCGGACGCATGTGCAGACCCTGAGGATTAACGAGGGTAGCCTTCTCAGAAACCATAATTGACTCCTTTTTGTGTTTAACCCCTGTCATGCATGTGGCAGGAGTCAGATTCACGACGTTCTTTATATTAACTCACATCAAACGGTTTTTCATTATGTTTCAGACGAATTATTGGACAGATGTGTTTGTCGTCCGCTTGCTCGCCCACAGGGGCCCGTGCGCGGCCTGTGAGATTTCCTGCTCTACAGTCCTGCTCGCACGAAGAGCACATTAAGTGCTCTTCGGCTCGTGCGGAACTCGCGATAAATCTCACAGGCCGCGCACGGGCCCCTGTGGGCGAGCAAGCTGCGGAAACTCGGTCGGTCCAGAGCAATATCGTGCAAACGGAAATCTGGCTGATGATCTGTTCGCGACAAAGACTCGATAGGTAGCCCCCTCTATGCCCTTTTGTAAGTTGCGGTGAAATAGGGACTGAATTTGGGGTTGAATCGTTTAAACAGTCCCTATTTCACCGCAGCTTATGGGAGGGATAGAAAAAAGGCGGGGGCTCCTAGTGGAGTCCTCGCCTTTTGTGCAGAGGGCGATGGTATTCGCGTGTTGCGGGATTAGACCAGGCGGGCGTTGATCGTCTTGGCGATCTTGGCGGCGTCGGTGGAACCCTTGACGGTGGCACGGAAGTCCTCGTCCATAAGCGCCTCGGCGACCTTGGACAGGATCTTGAGATGCGTGGTGCCAGCCTGAGCGCCCGGGATGAGCAGGGCGATGGCAACGTTGACGGGAGCGCCATCCATAGTGTCCCAACCGGTCACGCCAGAGTCGTCCTTGACGACGATGACGGCAGCCTCGGTGATGGCGTCGGACTTGGCATGCGGAATGGCGAAGCCCTCCATCATGCCCGTGGTGCCCTCGGCCTCGCGGGCCAGGAAGGCGTTCATCACGGCGTCGGCATCGCCGGCGATACCGGCCTTAACGGCCTGGTTGGAGACAAAACTCAGAGCCTCGTCACGAGAAGCGAAGTCCTCGGCGACAAAGACGTTCTCGACCTTCACGAAGTCGGAAGCCTCGGCCTTGGGGGCCTCGACAGCAGCGGCCTTAGGGGTCTCAGCCGGCTTGGCTGCAGGAGCGGGCTTCTGGTTCTTCTCAAAGTCGTACTTCTTGAAGGCCACGAACAGGATGCCACCGACCACGGCGCCGATGAGGATCGCGAGGACCCACTGCGGGCCGTTCTCGACAACGGGCAGGACCAGGAAGCCGCCGTGAGGCGCCGGATCGTGAACGTTGAAGAAGATGGTCAAGATGGAAGCGATGGAAGAACCGACCATCATGATAGGCATGACGGGCCAGATGTTCTTGGTCATGAACGGAATGGCGCCCTCGGTGATGTGGGTGCAACCAAGGATAAGGTTGACGATACCGGCGTCATGATCCTCCTGGCTGAAGTACTTCTTGCCGACAACGACGGCGAAGGTGGTGATCAGCGGCGGAACGATGCAAGCGGCGGAGACGGCAGCCATGAAGTTGGTGCCGAAGTTGTAGGTCTCGGTGCCGACGCCAGCTTCGAGAGCGGTGCCGAGCAGGAAGGTGCCAGTAGCGTAAGCAGCCTTGTTGACCGGGCCGCCCATATCAAAGGCGCACATGCAGCCGATGGCCAGGCCAAGGATCACCGGACCGGAGTTACCGAGGCTCTGCAGGAAATCCATCATGCCCTGGTTAATGGCAGCCATGGGGCCGGAAATACCGAGCATGACCAGGCCGACGATGGCGGTAGAGCAAAGCGGATACAGGAAGATTGCCTTCAGGCCATTAAGGCTCGCGGGAATTTTAGAGAAAACCTTCTCGAGCAGCAAAATGACATAGCCGGCGAGGAAGCCGCCGACGATGCCGCCCAGGAAGCCAAAGCCCACACCCGAGCCTCCAGCGTCGATCATGCCGGTATAGGCGTTAACGGGCAGACCCTGGATGGCAATCATACCGGCAACAAAGCCGGGGACGAGCGCCGGGCGCTTGCCGATAGACTCGGCGATGTAGGCGGAGAGCACCGGAACCATGAGGTTCATGGCGATACCGCCGATAATCTTGAGCATCGCGGCAAAGCTGTTGTAGTCGGCAGCCGTCGAATCAAAGGACGTGATACCCCACAGGAACGAAATGGCGGTCAGAACACCACCGGCAACGACGAAGACCAGCATGTGGCTGACGCCGTTCATGAGGTGCTTATAGATGATGTGGCCGACGGATTCCTTCTCCTCGACCTCGTCCTCGACATCGGCGGCAGCGGCAACCGTGTCGTCGCCCTTGGCGGCGAGCGCGCGGTCAATCAGCTTTCCGGCGGCCTCGACGGACAGGGCCTTGGAAACGCCAACGGAAACCATGGGCTTACCGGCGAAACGCTCAGCCTGGACATCCTTATCGGCTGCGACGACGACGGCCTTGGCACCGGCGATCTCACCCTTCGTGAGCTCGTTCTCGACACCGACCTGGCCATGAGTCTCGACCTTAATGGTCAGACCTCGCTCGGCAGCTGCCTTCTCCAGCGCCTCCTTCGCCATGAAGGTGTGCGCAATGCCGGTCGGGCAACCGGTCGCGGCGATGATGTCAAACTTAGCCATGTGTCCCTCCTTCTTGAGTACAGCGCCCGCGGGCGCTCCCCTATACGCGCTTAAATGCGGGTTTTTCCACACTTGAAAGATACCAACCTACCGTCCGCGTGAGAAGAGACAAGGCGCAATTCTCCGGTGAAAGGTTCTTTTATAACCGTAAACGGTAAGTGAAAGTTTACCATCAACACTTGAAACGGCAAGGTGTATCTTGTAAATGAAACTACCCGTATACTATGGCATGAAAAACGAGTCCGATTTTCATGCCAACCAGGAGCCATCCATGACCGATAGCAGCAAGAGCGCGCTCTCCCTTATTAGCACGCACAAAGGGTACAGCGATTCCGAGCAGCGCATTGTCGACTATATATTGGAGCACCAGTCCGAGGCGCCGCGTCTGACAGCCGCCCAGCTCTCACGAGCCGCTGCCACGTCCGAGGCGACGGTTTCACGCTTTTGCCGTAAGCTGGGCTTCGGCAGCTTCCGCAGCTTTCAGTTTTCGTTGGCGCGCGACTTGGAGAGCCAGCGCAACGAGGGCCTGACAGACGAGGTCTCGCTCGACAACATGGAGCAGAGCCTTAAAAATATCCTCGCCGCCAAGGTGAGCGAGCTTAATGCGACCATCGACGGCATTGATCACGACACGTTGGCCGCTGTTGTGCACGCGCTTAAGAATGCCGGCGTTATTGAGTTCGCCGCCGTGGGCAATACGAACGCAGTCGCGCTCGATGCGACATTTAAGTTTTCGCAGCTGGGCCTGCGCTGTATGGCGAGCACCATCAGCGAGACATCAATCGGCTTTGCGCTCACGTTGCGCCCCGGCGACGTTATCGTGCTAATCTCGAACTCCGGCAAGTCGCGCCGTTTGAATCGCATGGCAAAAGCGGCTCGCGGCTGCGGCGCCACTGTAGTCGTCATCAGCAGCGACAGCAAATCTCCGCTTGCGCGCCTGGCCGACTACACCTTTAATACCGTCAATCACGAGGCACTGCTGACAACGGGCGACTTCGCGTTCTCCAAGATGAGCGCCACAATGATCATAGAGGTCATCTACAACTTCCTGCTGCCCGAAATCGAGGACGCCCGAGAGCACATCAGCTACTACGAGGAGCTCATCCAGCCGGATAAGGTCGTGGAGTAGGTAAATTGGGGAGCCGATAGACGCCTCTCGCCACGAAACCCGCCCCATCTACTACGTTTTATCCGTATGGCCCAACCACATACCGAAAATAGAGAAAACCGCAGGCGTTCTACCTGCGGTTTTCTTTTTGCAATTCTTGGCGTGGTTGCCGATAGTCTATTAAACGTAGTAGATAGGCCGGTTTCGTAGCGATCGGGTCGGGCATGTATGTGGCGACTCGGCCTAAGCACGCGCTTCTTCGAGCATCTGCTTTGCGTGGGCCAAGCTTGCCTCGGATTGATCGCCGCTCAGCATGCGGGCGATCTCGGCGGTACGGGCATCGCCGGTCACCTCGTCCAGGTGCGTTTGGGGAACATCGCCCGGCTCTTTACTGACCACGTAATGCTTGTCGGCCATGACCGCAACCTGCGCCAGGTGGGTTACGACAATGACCTGATGCGTGGCGGCAAGATCGGCCAGCACACCAGCAAGAGCACGAGCCGTAGAGCCGCCGACACCAGCATCGACCTCGTCGAACACCAGTGTATCCACGCCATCCGCGTTGCCGAGGACAACCTTGCTCGCCAGCATAACGCGGCTGAGCTCGCCACCCGACGCAATACGGCGCAGGGGACGCGGCGTCAATCCAGCGCCGCTGCGATACAAAAGCTCATAGCTCGAAGGGCCAGCAAGCGTCCACTCGGCGCGGGGAAGATCACGCGACTCCCAGACGAGTTCGGCGCCCCCCATTTCCAGACGCGCCATTTGGCGGCCAACCTCATGACAAAAACGCGGGGCCGCCGTATTACGTGCACGTTTAAGCGCCTTGGCGGCGGCGAACAGTTCATGCTCCGCTGCGCCAAGCGCTTCACGCGCCTTCTTGATCTGCCCATCACCATCGTCTACCAGCGACAACAGCTCTTGTGAGCGATCGCGCATGGCAAACACGTCATCCATGGTAGGACCCCACTGACGCAGCAGGCCCTTGAGGTCTGAATATCGCTCGCGCATGCGAGCGAGCTCGCGCGGATCGAAGGCGACTCCATCGCGATAGGTGCGCAGCTCGTTGGCACAATCCTCAAGTGAGATGCAGGCATCCGAAAGTGCATCGGCGATGTCACCGAGCTTGCGGTCAACGGTCGCCATGCGTGAAAGCTCGGCAACGGCGCCATTCACGGCATCGAGCGCTCCCCCTTCGGCAGCAAGCGATGCATGGGCCTCGTTGGCCGTCGCAACCAAGACCTCGGCGTGCTCCGAGCGCGGCAGCAGCTCCTCGAGCTCCTCGTACTCGCCTGGCTTGGGGTCGACCTCGGTGATACGCTCAAGAGCAAAACGCGCTTCCTCGACGCGACTTCCCTGCGCGCGTGAGGCTTCCTCCACACGGCGAAGCTCCTTGGCGGCGGCACGCGAAGCCTTAAAGCAGGTGCGATACTTCTCGAGCGCCTCAAGCGCCGCGCGCCCAGCCCAAGCATCGACCATGGCAACATGGTGCGCCGGGTCGAGCAGACACTGATGTTCATGCTGGCCGCATAGATCCATCATCACGCCAACGCGCTCCGAAAGCTCGCGCACGCTGGCGATGCGGCCGTCAATTTTTACGCGGCTGCGGCCCTCGGCAGAAAGGCTGCGCTGTACGGTAAAACCCTCCGTGTCGTGCGGGCCGTCAAACAGGCGCGCCTCGACGCTGGCAAGCGCCTCGCCCTCGCGAACCGTCGACGAATCCGCGCGCTCGCCCAAAATGAGCTTGAGCGCCGAGAGCAGCGCGGTCTTGCCAGCACCGGTCTCGCCGGTCAGGACGGTCAAGCCGGTACTCGGAACCAACGTCGCCTCGCGAATGAGCGCGATGTTGGAAACCTGCAGCTCATCGATCATGGCGCACTCCATAGAACACGCGGCTCACCGAGTTATAGAAGCTCTCGGGGCCGTAATCCAGCAGCAGCACATCGCCGGGACCGCGACGAACAGCCACGCTCTCGACCGTGCCATCGCAGGTAATAAACTGTCCGTCGATAGCGATGGCAGGCACGCTCGGGCGATCATCGGACATAAAGATTTCGACGACATCACTCGGCGAGGTCAAGAAGGCGCGAGCCTGAATGGTATGCGGAGCAATCGGCACGCAAACCATGCCCGTGTAATCAGGGCTGACGATAGGGCCGCCGGCGGAGAGCGCATAGCCCGTAGAGCCGGTCGCCGTCGACACGACGACACCGTCACCGCGCAGGCGATCGATATGATGGCCGGACACCGTGATGTCAAACTCGACCATATCGGACAGGGGCCCACGCGTGAGCGCCATATCGTTGAGGGCGAACGAACGCACGACATCCTTCGTGCCGTCATCGCGCACCGAGACGATATCGGCGGCGATGGTGGCGCGGCGGCTCACGTGGAGCTCACCGGACAGGGCATCGCTCACAACCTGCAAAATATCGCGTTCCTCGGGACTGGCCGCCGTCAAAAAGCCCAGGTGGCCATAGGAAAGACCCAAAATGGGAATCTCGCGGTAGTTGAGAATACGGGCGGCGCGCAGCAGTGTGCCGTCGCCGCCGAGCGTGATGACCAAGTCGGCATCGTCAACATCGGGCGTGCTCTGGATCTTGGAGCGCTGGTCGGCAGCCCATGCAACCTCGTAGCCCTGGCGCGTCAGCCAGAGCTCGAGCATCAGGCCGCTCTCGACCGCCTCTTGCTTGTAGTAATTGGGAACCAGAAAGACCTTCATAGCGTTGCCGCTTTCTCGCTCAAAGCCGATACCTGGGATTGCAACTCATCTTCGGCGCGCTCGCCGGGGGCAAACCTCGTGCCGTACAGGAAAAACTCAACGTTGCCCTTAGCGCCATGGATTGGCGACACGCACACATCGAGCGGGAACAGGCCCTTGGCGGCAAAGAGCTCAATCGCCGCCACGAGTGTATCGCGGCGGACGGCAGGGTCGGTCACGATACCGCCCTCGCCCACCAGCGCAGCCGGCGCCTCAAACTGCGGCTTTACGAGCGTGCAAAACGAACCCGAAGGCTTCAGGCACGCCAGCACGGCGTCGATGATATTCGCGATACTCGTAAACGACACATCGCACACAGCCAGGTCAATAGCAGCGCCGTAGCCGAGCTCGGGCAACTGCGTCACATTCGTGCGCTCGTGGAGCGTCACGCGATCGTCTTGGCGCAGCGACCAATCAAACTGGGCACGGCCCACGTCGACCGAGACAACGGTCGCGGCGCCGCGCTTGAGCAGGCAATCAGTAAAGCCGCCCGTGGAGCATCCCACATCGAGGCAAGCAAGGTCCGTCGGATCGATCCCAAACGCATCGAGCGCGCCCTCGAGCTTAAGGCCGCCGCGCCCAACATACGGGATGCGCCCCTTAACGTGCAGTGGCAGGCCCGGCGTCACCTTGAGCCCCGGAGAGGTCAAACGCTCACCGCCACTCGAAACCAAGCCGGCCATAAGAGTGCGAAGGGCATCCGCGCGATCGGCGCAGATGCCCCGTGAAATCAGTTCGTCATCGAGACGCACGCGTTTCATGAATGCCATCAACCATTCGTATCCGGAGATGCAGCCTGTCTATCTTGGGACTCGTTTGCCGCATCCTCATCGTATTCCTGCTCGAGCTTGTCGGCCTCACGCGGCGTCAGCTCAAACTTGTCGACCATATCGACCGCTCGGGAGCCCAGCTCAATCGCCTCGTCAAACAAATCGAGCGAACGCTCCAAGGACGTATCCTTGGAGCGAACGGTGGCGATGATCTGGTCCAGGCGATCCGAGATCTCATCGAAGTTGCGGACGGAACCCTCTGGCATGGCTACTCCTCGACGGAGTCGGCCTCGACGGCCCCAGCAGCGTCCGCATCCTCGTCAAGTACACCGGCGGCAGCCTGAGCAGCAGCGACCTTGGCGGCTGCCTCGGCAGCCTGTGCCTCCTCACGAGCACAGTCCTCGGCCAGCAGCTCCTGGTACAGGTCCTCGCCCGGCAGCTCCTCGCTGCGAGCGATCTTGCCCAGCACGCCGTTGACAAACGATGCGGACTGGTCGGTACCATAGGCCTTAGCGATCTCGACGGCCTCGTTGATGACGATGGCGTCCGAGACCTCCTCGTCGGTGAGGAAGCGCATCTCGTAGACGGCGATACGCAGCAGGTTGCGGTCGGCACCGGGCATGCGCATAAGATCCCAGTTCTTGGCGACGGCGCGCAGGGCACAATCGATGCGATCAATGTGCTCGTAGGCACCGCGGCAAAGCTCCAGCGCATAGGGGTCGAGGGGACCCTTCGAGATCAGGAAATCGCCCTCGAGGACGCGCTCGAGCGGGCTGTCCGTGGCCTCGGCCTGGAACAGCAGCTGCAGCGCCTGACTGCGGGCAAGCGTGCGCCCGCGATAAACCTTAAGGCTCAAAGGTTACTCCTTGGGGAAAACGAGGCCGTCGATGCAAACGTCAACGCGCTCGACCTCGACGCCCACCTGGGCATCGATGGCGGCGACCACGGCGGCGCGAACGGCCTCGGCGAGCTTCTTGAACGGATAGCCAAAGAACACCACGACACGCACGGTGAGTGCGAGCTTGTCGCCGACGACCTCGGCCTCGACCGCCGGCTCGGAAGCCGGGGCCTTGGACGAGAGCATCATGGAGACAAGGTTGGTGGCAAGGTCCTTGACGCCAACGGAGGCGATGCCCTCGACATCCGACACGGCGCGCGAGACGATGGCGGTCAGAACATCGGGCGAAATGCCGATGCCGTCAATCTTGATTTCCTGGGGCATGAGTCCTCCTAGAAGAGTTGGTTGCTAGACGCGGGAGACGAACTTGCCGTCGCGGGTGTCAACCTTGATGACCTCGCCCTCGTTGAGGTACATGGGGACCTGGATGACAGCGCCGGTGTCGATCGTGGCCGGCTTGGTGGAACCCTGGACGGTGTCGCCCTTAAAGCCCGGGTCGGTCTGGACGATGGTGGTCTCGATGAACATCGGCGGGGTCACGCCCATGAGCTCGTCGTCGGCAAAGAGCAGCTGGCAGATGTCGTTCTCGCGCAGCCACTTGGAGTTCTCGCCCACCATATCCTCGGGAACGGGAACCTGCTCATAGGTCTCATTGTCCATGAAGATGTAGTCGGCGCCATCGTTGTAGAGGTACTGGAACTCACGGGTGGTGAGCATGACGCTCTCGAACTTGGTGCCGGCGTTGCAGGTGTTCTCGACGACGCGGCCGCTCTTGATGTCGCGGGTCTTGTAGCGCACGAACGCGCCGCCCTTGCCCGGCTTGACATGCTGGAACTCGACGATGGTGTAGACCTTGTCCTTAATGCGGAGACCGAGGCCGTTCTTGAAGTCGGCGGTAGAAATGGTAGGCATAGCGACCTTTCTTGTTATGGGCAGAACGCACAAGCGTCCAAATTACATACGACCGAAATTATACACTTGCAGACGGCGCCTGCAGCGAGCGCATAAAAAGAGAACGCGGGGCGCCCGAATCATTCCGGACGCCCCGCCCAAACTATCTACCGAAGTAGATTAGCAATCGATGACGTGGAGGTCATGCGGGGTCTTGGTGAAGGGCTCGTAGCCGTTCTCGGTGACCACGCCGTAGTCCTCCAGGCGCACGCCGCCCACGCCGGGCAGGTAGACGCCGGGCTCCATGGTAATGACCGAGCCGACCTCAATGGTGTTCTTGCTGCGGTTGAAGTTGGGCAGCTCGTGGATATCGATGCCCACGCCGTGGCCCAGGCCATGGTTGTAGTAGTCACCATAACCAGCATCGCCGATGATCTTCTTGGAAAGCTTGTAGATGTCGTTGCCCTCGACGCCCGGATGGATGGCGGCAACGCACTCCTCGTGGCTGCGGCGCACGAGCGCGTACAGGTCGAGCTGCTCCTGCGTGGGCTCGCCCATCACGACGGTACGCGTCATATCGGAGCGGTAGTCGCAGTAGCCCGCGCCGTAATCCATGAGGACGAAGTCGCCCTTCTCGATCACGCGGTCGCTCGGAACGGCGTGCGGGTTGGCGGTGTTGGGACCGCTCGCCACAATAGAGCCAAAGGCCAAGCTGTCGGCGCCGTTGGCGAACATAAAGTTCTCGAGCTCGTTGCGAACCTGCTTCTCGGTCATGCCGGGCTTAATAAAGCCGAGCATGTGCTGGAAGGCGGCGTCGGTGATCGACTGCGCATGGCGCATGAGCTCAATCTCCTCGGCGTCCTTGATGGCGCGCATCTTACGGATGTCGTCATGCATCAGCGGCAGCATGCAGGCAACGGAGCGGTCCTCCAGACCACGCTGAATACCCTGGTAGAAGTTGATCTGCATGTCATCCTCGACAGCGCAGACGCGGCACTTGTTAGCCGCGATCTTGCCGGCGACCCAGCCGGGAATGGTGCCCTCGTCCATGTCGAAGACCCAGGGGCTGCCGGCGGGCGTGTTCTCCTCAAAGCTGTTGAGGTAGCGCGAGTCGGTGTGGAACAGGCACTGGTCAGCCGTAATAAACGCGGCGTGCGGGAACTCGAAGGTGTAGTCGAAGACGCCCTTCACGCCCGTGAGCCAACGAAGGTTAGCCTCGTCGCGCACCACGATGGCATCGTAGCCACGCTCGACCATCAGGGCACGGACACGCTCGATACGACCGGCAGGACCGGCAGCAAACTCAGACATGCAGTTTCCTTTCTTGATGTCCTCAATAAAAGCGGGACGGGCTCAATCGGCACACGGAACCGCGAACGATTCGCAACCGATAAAACCCGTTCCCCAACATGATACGAAAGACGATGGATGTCAATAAAGTTAGAGAAGTTCCTTGCGAGAAGCCAAATAGGCTGCCGCATGGCGCTCGAGGACATCGTCGTCCACGGCGTTCAGACGAATGGCGCCAAGTGCCGCGGGCAGCGGCAGCATCGTGCGATTGGAGCGCGCAAACTGCTGCCTGCGGAACTCCGCAATAAAGGCCTCCGGTTCAAGGTCGAAGGCGAGCTCCTCGATTCCAAAGTCCTCCAGGCAATCATCGACCTCAAACACATAGTCGATATCGAAATCGCAGGCATCGTGGGCCAGGCGCGCCTCAAAGCGCATGCCCTCGGACAACAGCTGGTAGGCAGGGACCTGCGCCGCGGCATTGCCCAGGCAGACGCGCAGCGTACGCTCCCCCGTCTTGCCAAAATCGAGCGCATGGCGAGCGCTCGGGTTCGTGGCCATAAGCACGTCCTTACGGGCGGTCTGGGACCACTGCACGGCATTGACGAGTGCAACTTCCTCGCCGGCAAGAATCTCGGGAACCGTCTCGGAGAACTGGTTCCAGCGCGACTTGCTGCTCGAGAGCATAGTGCCCACGAGCACCGCATAGCCAAGCTTAAGGTCCTCGAGGCTGGCCTCGCGAACAAGGTCCAGATTGCACACGACCAGACCGGGCTCGGGGCGCACCGCAATGGCGGGCAACGCGTGGTCGCCCGAAGCGACGAGCGGCTCCATCGTCGTGGCGACCGTGAGCATGGCATCGAATGTTGTAGGCAACAACGCGCACTCGGTACGGCCACACCACTGGTTGGCGCACCAGCAAACAACCGAGCAGGTTGCGGCATCGCCAACGGCAACAACCAAGTCATCGCAGGTAATACCGTAAGCCGACAGCGCGCCAAAGACGACATCGGCATCGGCGAGCGTAGCACCTGCAGGCGAAACCTCAAGCAAAAGCTGCGACACGGCAAAGCCGGCATCGACCAGCGCATGATCGACGACCTCACCAAAGCGCTCGGACACGGCTGCATTCCAAACAACCATCGCTCGCTTGGGCTTGCCCACAGCCGAGGCAAACATGCGCGACAGTTCCTCAAACGCGCCAAGCCCGACACGAACATCGACACTGCGGTTTTGGAAATTGATGAGTTGACGGCGAATCATAGCAATCCACGCTCCAAAAGCATCTCGGCACAAAGGTACGAAACATCCTCAAAGGACTTATTGCGGATATCGAGGGTAAGATTGGCCGCTTGGCGATACAACGGACGGCGATGCTCAAAAAGCAACGCCGCGTGCTCGGGCGAACGGAAATCAGGTCGGGTATCGGACCGGCGAATCTGGCGCATCGAATCCTCAAAGTCGCCTTCGAGGTACACACAGGTACCCATCTGGTGCATGAGCTCGATGTTTTCCGGCGTCTCGACGATGCCGCCCCCGCACGAAACCAACAGGCTGCGCTCGCTCTGAAGCGAACGAAGCGCCGAGGTCTCGAGCTCGCGGAAGCGCTCCTCGCCCTCGGTCTCAAAGATCTCGGTCACCGACTTGCCGCAACGGCGGACCACCAGGCGGTCGGTATCGATAAACCGACGCTTGAACATGTTGCCGACGTTACGCGCGAGCGTTGATTTGCCCGCGCCCAAAAAGCCGATAAAGAAGATGTGGTCGCAGCCGTGTTTGATGTGCTGGGACATAACGAGACCTATTCCTCGCAGGGAAGGTCGCGCAGGGCCCGGCGCTCAAAAATACGGAAGATCTGCGTATACCACAGATCTTGGGTGGCTTGCGGCTTGACCAGAATGGTATCGACGCCGGCAAAGTTTCCGCTCCACACGTCGGTGTACAACTGATCGCCGATCAGTACGGCCTCGTTAGCCGTGGCACCCAGGCGCTTAAGGCCCGCTTTGAGGGCAAAGGGCGCCGGCTTCATGGCATGGCTGATGGCCTCGAGCCCCAGCTCGCGCGCTGACGCCATAACCTGATCGCGATGCCAGTTGTTGGACACCATGCACAGCTTAAAGCCCTTGGCATGGGCGGCCTCGAGCCAGGCAGAGACCGCAGCGGGTACCTGCTCGGTATCACGCGGCACCAGGGTGTTATCGCGATCGAGCAGAATGGCGCGCTTGCCGTCGGCCCAGAGGGTATCAAGGTCGATGCGATCGACCGAGGCAACATATCGTTTGGGGCTAAAAATCCTCATGATCAATTCCAAGACTGTTGATGTTCTTCGTAGGTCTTCGAGAAATACTCCTCGTCCAGTGTAATGTAGAAATACAGGTCATCGGAGTCGGTCGGCTCAAGGGTGGCCTTGAGCGCCTCGAGCGACGGAGAGCATATGGGCGTGGGCGGGAGGCCCTCATGCTTATAGGTGTTATAGGGGCTATCACTCTGCAGGTCGTCAGCGGTAACCTCGCCACCGGTGACGTACATCATAGTGGCGTCGCTGTTGAGGTAGCGCTGGCCATCGAGCTTGCCGGCCAGACGGTTGTAGAAGACCGAGGCCACGTGCGCGCGCTGGTCGGCGTTGAGGCCCTCGCGCTCGACGATGGAGGCAAGATTGACGATATCGTAATCGGACATCTCCACGCCGTAGCGATCCTTGAGCTTTACCTCACAGCTGGCAAAATCGAGCGATTTATACTCAGCGTTAAACTGGTCGAGCATGGCGCGAATCACGTCATCGGCGCTCGGGTCCTTACCAAGCGAATAGGTCTTAGGGAACAGGAAACCCTCGAGCGAATCGTTCGCGGCGTCTTTAAGGAAAGCGTAATCATTCACATAATTGCTCGCCTTGGCCTGGTTAAGGAAGTCTTCCTTAGAAATGCCGTCGTACGCCTTGGCGACGCGGTCGGCGACCTGATCGACCGTCAAGCCCTCAGGGATAGTGAGCGCATCGGAGCCGGCGTTGGGACCTTCCATAAGCTGCTGGACGACCTTAGTCGCGTCCATGAGCGTGGTAAACGAATACTTACCCGGCTTGAGAGACATATCGGCGTTGAGCTTTTTGACCGCAGCGTAGTAATCCTTGGGATTCTCGACGATATGGTTCTCGGAGAGGATCGAGGCGATGGTGTCGCCCGAAGCGCCTTCGGGAATCGTGATAGTAACTTGCTGGCCAGCTTCAACGTTCGCGTCCCCACCGGCAATGAAACCCTTGACGGCCGGAACAACAAAGAAGACGATCGCGGCCAGCGCAATTAGGGCAAACACGGCGCCGACAATCATGGGTACCGGAGAGTTCTTCTTTTGGGCGCTGCGACGAGCTTGGGAGTTGTAACTTGAGCGCGTTGCCGGAGCCACGCGGTACGTGTCGTGAGCCCGGTGAGAATGACCATGAGATTGAGGGGCCTGCGCGCGCTGAGCAGGCGCTTGCTGTTTAAAACGCGTACCACCAGTGGATTGCGCCGTGCGAGCAGCGGGCTGCTGAGGCACACGGGCAGACGATTGCTGGGTCGGACGGGCAACAGGCTGTTGGGCCGTACGCCGCGTCGGCTGCGCAGAGCGCGGCACGGGCTGTGGTGTACGCTTCGGCTGGCGCGGATCGGAAGCACTAGGCATGAGGAACCTCCTCGTTTTTACGATCGAGCCAGGTCTGCAAGAACAGGCTGGCGGCGATCATGTCAATCTTGCCCCTCATCTGCTTTTCGTTAAGGCCCTGCTCACGCAGAATGCGCTTGGCCTCTTGCGAGGACAGGCGCTCGTCCTCAAACTCCAGCGGAAGATCGAGTTCGTCGGCGATCTTTTGCGCCACGGCGGCAACGCGCTCGGCCTGAGGGCCGGGCTCGCCGGCCATGGTCAAGGGACGTCCGCTTACCAGGATGTCGGGCTCATAGTCCTCGACCAGGTAACGGAACGTCTTGGCCATACCGGTGACCTCGGCAGCCGGGAGCACCTTGACGGGCATCGCTATCTTGCCATCACGGCTCGAAACGGCGATGCCGATTCTGGTCTCCCCTATGTCCAGCGCAAGCGCGACCACAGCGACTACCTAGGCTCTTAGGCGCCGAGCGCGGTCTTGGCGGCCGCGAGGGCATCGGCGATACCGGCGGCGTTCTTGCCACCGGCCTGGGCCATGTTGGGACGGCCGCCACCGCGACCGTCGACCAGGCCCGCGATCTGCTTGATCACGTTGCCGGCGTGGAAACCAGCCTTGACGGCGTCATCGGAGCCGGCGGCGAGCAGGGCCGGGGTGCCCTTCTCGGTCACGCTGGCGACGACGCAGGCAACAGGGCCAGCGACCTTCTGGTGCACGGTATCCCAGACGTTGCGCAGGTCGGCAGCCTCAAGGCCCTGGAGCTCAGCGACGACGAGCTTGTAGTCGCCGACCTCGACAGCGCTGTCGATGGCACTGGAAATGGCGTCGGAAGAGCCACCCGTGAGCGCCTTCTTGAGCTTGTTGGACGTCTCGCGCAGCTCGGCCTGCAGGTTCTCCACACGGGCGGGAACCTCGTCCACGCGGCACTTGAGCGCAGCAGCGGCGGCGTCGACGAGCGCCAGACGGTCGGCCATGTAGTCGAGGGCACCCTTAGAGGTCACGGCCTCGATACGGCGGACGTTGGAACCCGTAGAGGACTCGGAAATGATCTTGAACAGGCCAATCTCGGCAGTGTTGGCGGCATGGGTGCCACCGCAGAGCTCACGGGAGAACGGCTGGTCCTCGGCGCCCACGGAGACAACGCGGACGACGTCGCCATACTTCTCGCCAAACAGGGCGACAGCACCGGCGGCCTTGGCCTCGTCGATGCCCATGACGCGGGTCACGACCGGCTTGGAAGCGAAGATCTGCTGGTTGACCAGGTCCTCGACAGCCTTGAGCTGCTCGGAGGACAGGGCCTCGAAGTGCGTGAAGTCAAAGCGAAGGTGCTCAGGAGTCACCAGCGAGCCGGCCTGGGAGACATGCTCACCCAGGACCTGCTTAAGCGCAGCGTCGAGCAGGTGGGTGGCGGTGTGGTTGCGGCGCAGGAAGCCACGGCGCTCGGCGTCGAGCATGGCGGTCACGGCAGCACCGACGGTCAGCGTACCCTCGGCAACGTGAGCGACGTGGGCATACAGGCCGTTGTGGTTCTTGGTATCGGAAACGGTCAGTGCAACGCCCTCGGCGGAAAGCTTGCCGGCGTCACCCTGCTGGCCGCCCATCTCGGCATAGAACGGCGTGCGATCGAGCACAACCTCGACATCCTCGCCCGCGGCAGCGGACTCGACGGATTCACCGTTGCGCACGATGGCGACAACCTTGGCGCCCTCGATGACATCGTTGTCGTAGCCGTCGAACTCGGTCGCGGCGACCTTGTCCGAAAGCTCGACCCACACGTCGTTGAAGCTGCCCCAGGCGTCGCCCTTGGCGTTGGCGCGAGCGCGGGCCTTCTGGTCCTCCATGCAGGCGGTAAAGCCGTCCATGTCGACATCGTGGCCAGCGGTGCCGGCGATCTCGACGGTCAGGTCGATGGGGAAACCAAAGGTGTCGTGCAGCTTAAAGGAAACGTCGCCCGGAAGGACAGCACCCTCGGCGAGCGCGGCCAGGGCCTCGTCTAGGTAAACGCGGCCGTTGTCGAGCGTCGTGGAGAAGCGCTCCTCCTCAGAGGCGACGATACCCTTGACGAGCGCGACGTTCTTGAGCAGCTCGGGGTAGGCCTCGCCCATCTGAGCGTTGACCTCCTCGATGAACTTGGTCAGGAAGGCGCCCTCGATGCCCAGCAGGCGACCGTGGAACACGGCACGGCGGAGCAGACGGCGAAGGACGTACTCACGACCCTCGTTACCGGGGAGGATGCCGTCAGAGATCATGAAGTCGACGGCGCGGGAGTGGTCGGCGATGATACGCAGCGAGCGGCTGGCACCGGAATAGTCATCGGCGTCATAGGTCTTGCCGCTGATCTCCTCACCGAGCTTGATGAGATGCTGCATCAGATCGCCGTCGTAATTGGCGGTCTTGTGCTGCATGATAGCGGCCATGCGCTCCAGGCCCATGCCTGTATCGAGGTTGCGATGCGGCAGCTCCGGCATGGAGCCGTCC
>NZ_JBDMHA010000038.1:21893-24172 GCF_039752985.1 Collinsella aerofaciens | reverse complement strand
TATTACGAGCTCCTGTGCGAATTGGAGAGAACGCTCCCGCAAACTGCCTCTTGACAACTTATAGGAGCGTCGGTTTTGTTTTTGCGGTTTTCTATATGGTCGGAGGTTCGCTATCCGGCCCCGTAATCCGGCATAGTTTTGTTCGCGGCGGCTCCACCGCGCATTAAGCGCGGGGCCGGTGGGGCATTTTTGCCCCACCGGCCCCGTCTTCGCGCTATTCCGGCTTGGTTTCTACTGTGGGAGTCTTGTCCGCTGCGACTGGGGTACGGGCGGTGTCCATAGTCAGGCAGTGCTTGGGGCAGCTCTCGATGCACTCACCGCACACCACGCAGGCATACGGGTCGATCGACCACGTTCCACCCTTGCGATCGACCGCGAGCGCGCCCGCCGGGCAACGCCGTGCGCACATGCCGCAGCAGATGCACACATCCATGTCATTGACGATATGCCCGCGCAAGCGCTCGGGCGCCGCGAGCTTCTCCTGCGGATAGCAAACCGTGACCGGCTGCTTGACCATAGAACCCAAGGCCGTCTTGGCAAATGTCAGTAAACTCATGCCGCGCCTACCTTTCCGTGCAGCTAATGCAGGGGTCGATGGTCAGGATGATCATGGGCACGTTGGCAATGAGCACGCCCTGCAGTGCATGCGTCAGACCCGCCAGGTTTTGCGACGTCGGCGTGCGCACGCGGAAACGGTCCAGGTTCTTGGTGCCGTTGCCGCGCACATAGTAATACGCCTCGCCGCGCGGCTGCTCAATCACAACCTCGCCGCGCGCGCCGTCGGCCGGCGTAAGCTTGGTGCGCCCGCCAATCCCGTCGTGCGGAATCTTGCCCACAAGCTCCTTAATGATGTCCATGGCCTGCGTGACCTCGGCGCAACGCACCTGGCAGCGGGCATAGCAATCGCCATCGGTAGCAACGATGGGCTCAAACGCAGCCAGATCCGCATAGGCACCGTCGTCAAACATGCGCACGTCGTAATCCACGCCCGATGCGCGCCCAAACGGACCGACCATCGAAAGCTCCAGCGCGTCTTTCTTGCTAATCATGCCCACGCCATGCAGGCGCTCGCCGCAGCTGTTGTCGTCCAAAAACGTATGCACCAGGGCCTCGTAGTCAGGACGCATGGCATCGAGCGTCTGGACAATGCCCGCCAGCTCGGAGTCCTCGATATCGTGCTTAAGGCCGCCGATCTCGTTAATCGACAGAATCACGCGCCCGCCGCAAGTGCTCTCAAAAATCTTGAGAATCTGCTCGCGCAGCGTCCAAGACCGATAGAACAGCGCCTCGAAGCCAAAGGCATCGGCGAGCAGGCCCAGCCACAGCAGATGTGAGTGGATGCGCGAAAGCTCATGCAGAATGGTACGGATATACTGCACGCGGCCGGGCACCTCGATGTCGAGCATACGCTCGCAGGCGCTGGCATAGCCACAGCTATGGCCCACGGCGCAGATGCCGCAGATGCGCTCGGCGATGTAGCCAAACTGGTGCATATCACGCTTTTCGGTGAGCTTCTCGAGTCCGCGGTGCACAAAGCCGATCTGCGGAATTGCCTCGAGAACGCGGTCGTCCTCGATTACCAGGTCCAGATGAAGCGGCTCGGGCAGCACCGGGTGCTGCGGGCCAAACGGAATAACGGAGCGATGTGCCATGGACCTTACGCCTCCTTTTTCTGCTTATCGCGAGCGGCCTTGGCGGCAAGCGCCGCGCGGACCTTGGCCGCTTTCTCGGGATCCATGGCGGCGAGCCTTGCTTCCAGCTCGGCGGCTTTGAGCGCGGCCTTCGCAGCAGCTTCATCGTGCTGAGCATCGGAGCCGGCAGCCGCAGAAGGCTGAGCAGCGGCGCTCGCGGCATCGCCGGCACCCGCGGCGTCCTCCCCCACAGCCGCAGCCGCGGCGGCCTTCTCGGCCGCAGCCTTGCGCGCCTTGGCCTCGGCGGCGGCACGGACCTTCATGGCTTTCTCGCGCGCGGCCTTCACCTCGGGCGTGATAACGCTCATGGGTTCGGCAGTCGAGACCTGGTAGAAAAAGCCCTTAAAGTCAATCTGCATGTCGGTGATGGCAAGACCAAATAGGTCGTGGGCCTCATTTTCAAACGGGAATACCGCCGGATAATACGAGCTGATGGACGGAATCTCCTGGTACTGGTCGATACCCTCGACTACCAGGTTCTCAATCGCATAGCTGCCGTCCTGCGCAATATGCTCCTGAGCAGCACGAACGTTGATAAACGTGTAGACCAAGCGATACGAGCCGTCGTCGACGTTGCGCTCGGCGTGC
>NZ_JBDMHA010000038.1:9663-21742 GCF_039752985.1 Collinsella aerofaciens | reverse complement strand
ACGGGCGCGGCGGGCTTCCCGGCAGGCGCGTCGCCGGCCCCCGCAGCCACAAACCCGTCCTCGCCCAGCTCAACGCCACCGTCCCAGGTTGCGGCACCGCCCACGGTGAGCGGGTCGCCGCCGGCGCGCATCACGGCCTCCTTCTGGTCCAGGATGCCGCACGCCTCCACGATGGCATCGATCACCGTCTCGGGACGAATGGCGCACCCGGGCGCGTACACGTCCACGGGAATCGCGCGGTCCACGCCGCCGATCACGTTATAGGCATCGCGGAACACGCCGCCCGAGCACGCGCAAATGCCGCACGCCACCACGCACTTGGGCTCGAGCATCTGGTTGTAGATCTGACGCACGACGGGCAGGTTCTGCGCGTTGACCGACCCCGTCACCAAAAAGATATCCGCATGCTTGGGGTTGCCGGTGTTGACTACGCCAAACCGCTCCGCATCGAACAGCGGCGTGAGCGAGGCCAGCACCTCGATATCGCATCCGTTGCAGCTCGAGCCGTCGTAATGAATAACCCACGGCGAGCGCGACATTTTATGATCCATGGATGCCGCCTCCTAAATAAATACGTCGACGAGGATGGGCATAAGGTTGAGCAGGCCAAACACCAGCGCCACGCCCCAGCCGAGCTTAAAGCAGCTGCGCCAGGTGCTACGGGCAAAGGTGTTGTCGATCAGCACCTCGACAAAATACGTCGCGGCCATCACGACCAGGGCTACGACCCAGCTCACCGGGTTGTCCCAGACAAAGAACATGCCCACCCACATCAAAAACAGCACGGTCTCGCACCAGTGCATAAGGGTCATCTTGGCCAGCGTGCCGCCGCTCATCTCGGTGGCGACGCCCTGGACGATCTCCTGATGCGCGTGATGCGAGTACGAAAGATCGAACGGCGACTTGCGCAGCTTGATGGTAAGCACCGCGAGCAGCGCGAGGAAAATGGGCGCGCTGTACACGATGATGGGGGCCGACTGCCCCGTCACGGCGATGGAATCGAAGCTGTCGGTGGCAAGATACAGGCCCACACTCATCAGCAAAACAGCGGGCTCGTAACTCATGACCTGCAGCAACTCACGGTCGGCGCCGACCTGGGCAAACGGGCTTTGCGTCGAGGCAGATGCCAACACCACAAAGATCGCGGCGAGCGTCACCATAAAGGCGCACAGCAGCGTGTTGGAGCCCGACACAAAGATGCCGCCGCCCACGACGGTGAAGATGAGCGCGCACGCCATGTAGGTATCGTCCATGGTGTTTACGCTGGCGGGGGCCTTGCGCAGGAGCTTGGCAACGTCATAGAAGGGCTGCAGTAAGCGCGGGCCCACGCGGCCCTGCATGCGGGCGGACAGCTTGCGGTCGATGCCGTCAATCAAACCGCCCACAAGCGGCGCAATCAAGGCAAACGCCACGGTGCCAATAAAAATGCCCACGACACCCGAACCTTCAAAATACTTGCCGCGCAGCACCGAGGGCGCACTCATGGCAAGCCGCTCGGGCCCAATCCACGCGCAACACAGCAGCGCAAACAAGATAATGCTGCAGCACACGACGCTTCCCGCGGGGCCAATACGCTTCTCGCCAAGGGCGTCCTCCGAGTACCAATTGCGCTTTTCGGCCTTCACCTCGTGTCCCATCGAGCCGCGGAAATGGCGGTAATTGTCGGTTCCCACGCCCGAAAGGTACACGTTGACGTGCGGTTTGTTGCTCACGCGGAATGAAGTCAGCAGCACCACGGCGATAAACGCCACGATAACCACCATCAGATACATGGCGTCCTTGCCAATAACGTACGGCACGCGGCCAAACACCATGGCCAAGTAAGGCGACACCAGGCCGCTCGAGATAACCGGGAACGCCACGCAGCACAGAATCAGCAGCGCGGCGATGGTGTTGAGCGCCATCCATTCGGTCTTATGGACATTGACCTCAACGTTTTGAGCCGTGGGGTCGACGCCCGAAAGCTTGGCAAGCCACTTGCCCCAGAAGAAGAACGTCGCAGCCGAGCCAAAGGCCAGCACCATGATCATGAGCACGTTGCCGGTCTGCGCAAACGCCACCAGGGCGCCCCACTTGGACACGAGCATGCCAAACGGCGCCACGAACATGCCCATGATGCCCAGCATCATCAGGCGCGTCAGGTGCGGCATGCGGCTGAACATACCGTCCATGTCCTCGATATTGCGGCTGCCGATATGATGCTCGGCGGTGCCCACGCACAGGAACAGCAGCGACTTTGCCACCGTGTGGAACAGGATCAGGAAGATGGCCGCCCATACGGCCTCGGGCGCGCCGACACCCAGGCAGGCACTGATGAGGCCCAAGTTGGAAATGGTGGAGTACGCGAGCACGCGTTTGGCGTTGCTCTGCGAGATGGCCATGAGGGCAGCGAGCAAAAACGTGATGGCGCCCACACTCGTGACCATAAAGCCGGTCACGGGATAGATGGCATAGAGCGGGCTCAGCTTGACCATTAGGAACACGCCGGCCTTGACCATGGTTGACGAGTGCAGCAGGGCGCTCGTGGGCGTGGGGGCAACCATGGCGCCGAGCAGCCAAGTGTGGAACGGCATCTGCGCGGCCTTGGTGAGTGCGGCGAGCGACAGCAGGATGACCGGCATCACCAGCAGCGCGGACTGCGCGGTTCCGGCGCCGGAAAGCTCGATCATGCCCGAGATGGTCAGCGGCATGCCATTAACGTGCAGGTACATGAGTCCGGCCAAAAACGCGATGCCGCCCAGCATGTTGAGGATGATCTGGGTGAAGGCGTTCTTGATGGCCTCGGGTGTGCGCGTGTAGCCAATCATGAGGAACGAGCACACGGTGGTGATTTCCCAGCCGCAGAACAGCCACTCAAGGTTGTCGCTCGTCACGATGACGAACATGGCCGAGAGGAACAGGAACATAAGCGCCAGGAACTGCGGGCGACGGTCGGGCGCGGTCTGCCCGCGCAGTGCGGCCTCGTGCTCGTCGTGGGCCTGGAAGTCCTTCATATAACCCAAGGCATACACGCAGATGAGGCTGCCAACAATGCCGACGGCGAGGACCATGATCACGCTCATGTAGTCCAGGTAGAGCGGCGTCGCCGTGACGGCTTCGACCGCGGGCAGCGTCATGGCTGCAAAGGCGAACGAGCCCACCAGCTGGACTATGCCGAGCACCGTGGCGAGCGCGTTCCTATATTTGTACGCGTTGTACAGGATTACGGCGCACAGGATGACGTCGATGACGGAGCTGATGATCGAGAGCACATGCGAGGTGCCGGAGGCAACCTCAAAGCTCTGCGGACCCATGCCAAAAAACATGACGGCGACTACAACTGTCACCGCCATAATAATGCCGGAGCCTATGAGCCCCACCGCATCGCGGGCGCGGTCACCGCGCGCGAGTAGCATGCCCAGCGCCGGTACCAGCGGAAACAGGGTAAGGAAATACAGTAGCGTCATACCATCACTCCCCCGTGCAAAAACGCTGCAATTGTTTAACGTTATAGCTCAATTGAGGAGTAGCGGCGGCAGGTTTTCGGTCAACTGGGGAGTTTTAGGCGTGCGGGGTAAGGGCACGTCCGCTTTGGAGCAGAGAGGCGGCAAGAAAAATGCGCCCCTGTGGGCGCACCATCCCGTTTGCTATTCCGCCTTTTTAACGCGCGGCTTGCGACCTCGCGGCTTATCGACCAGTGCGGACTCACCGCTCTCGCGATACTGGCGGCACCAGGCCTTAACCGAAGACTCGCTTGGAATCTTGTGTTTGATCATGGCCTCGCGAACCGTTAAGCCGTTTTCCAAGCGGTCCTTGACCACGGCGAGCTTAACTTCGTACGAATAGGCGTGATGATGCGAACCGGCGTTGAGAACGGCGTCGGCACCGCCCACGGCATACGCGCGGGCCCACTGACGAGCCGTGGCCTGGGGAATGCCAAGCTCCGCGGCGAGGGCGCGATGACCGACCCCCTCTTGGAGGGCCTCGACGGCGCGCTGCCTAACCTCGGGCGCATGCGTGCGAGTCCTAGTTGCTTCCGACATACCTGCCACTTCTTAGCCTTAACCGTTAATCTGCTTTCTTACGTGCAAGTTAGATAGTAGCATTTTACCGTTTGCTCAAAGCAGTTAATTAAAATAGACGCGGCGTTATCTGGGCATTTGGCACCAAATTACGACATTTCTTTATCGATTATTTACGCTGGTAGCTGACTCGCAGCTAATCGTCATTCGCTTGTCAACAAAATTGGCATCTCTTTATGTCCTTTGGTATAGAGGATATAGTTATTAACCCCTCCCCCAATATTTTTGAGTGATCTGCAAGGCAGTAGACGTCCTCACTCCTCATGATTACCGCGCATTGCCATTCATCGGAGCAAAACAAAAAGGGCGGGACCTGCTGCGCTTGCAGGCCCCGCACCGGTTGACACCCGACGGGGCACAGCCGGGCGAAACGAATCCGTGCTACCGCCCCGCCTGGCCGCGATGTTCAACTACAGCTCGTTGGCCGCGTGATATGCCGTGCGAATGGCGCTCGCAATGTCGGCGGTACGCTCGCCCGAGCAGTCGCCCACGCAGGTCACGGGCACCGTCACGCCGTCCAGGTCAAACGCGTTGGCCTTGGAACCCACGGCCATCACCACGTAATCGCAGGCGATCTTCACCGGCTCCTCAGCGCCGTCCTCGGTGGTGCGAACGGCCTCCACGCCCTCGTCAGTAATGGCGGTCAGGCGGGTCTTCACGTGCTGCTCCACGTTGTGCTCGGCAAAGTCGCTCATAATCAGCGGCAGAATGGTCTCAGACTCGCCCGCGGCAATCTTGTCGAGCATCTCCACGATCGCCACCTCGCAGCCGTGCTGCAGCAGATACTCGGCAGTCTCGGTGCCCACCAGGCCACCGCCAATGACGGCGACGCGGCCGCTGAGCTCCACCTTGCCGGCCAGCACGTCCCAGCTCGAGACGACCTTGTCCGAGTCGGCGCCCGGAACGGGGATGACCACGTCGTGCGCGCCCACGGCCACAATCGCGGCGTCGGCGGCGTTGAGGTCCTCAGCGGTAGCGGCATGGCTGAGCTCAACCTTCACGCCCAGGCCAGGCAGAATCTTCTCGTAGTACTCGACCGAGCGCATGATCTCGTCCTTGCGCGGAGGCGCAGCCGCCAGCACAATCTGGCCGCCCAGGTGATCGCTCGCCTCGTAGATGGTCACGTCGTAGCCGCGCTTGGCCGCCACGCGTGCGGCCTCCAGGCCGGCGATGCCGCCGCCCACCACGGCGATCTTCTTGTCGCCCTCGCCCGGCTTAATGGCGATGGTCGCCTCGTCGCCGTTCTCCGCGTTGAGCACGCACGAAATGTACTTGCGGTTTTGAATCGCGTCGACACAGCCCTTGTTGCAGTTGAGGCACTCGCGGATGGGCTCACCCGTGGCGGCCTTCAGCGCAATGTCGGGGTCGCACATGAGCGAGCGGCCGTAGGCGATGATGTCGGCCGCGCCGTCTTCCAGAATCTTCTCGCCGGCCTCGACCGAGACAACACGGCCGACGGTTGCCACCGGCACGGAGACCAGGGCCTTGACGCGCTCGGCCACGGGCAGCGTCCAGTTGTAGGGCATGGCGCCCATGGGCGGAATGGTGTCGCCCATGTTGCCGGTGTGGTTGGCCTGCGCGACCTGGATCATGTCGATGCCCGCGCCCTCGAGCAGCTTGGCAAACTCGCAGGCCTCGTCGGGCTGCAGGCCGCCCTTACCGCGCGGCGTGCCGTCGGGGTTCTCCATGATCACGGGAAGCTTGTACTCCACCATCAGCTGCGGCGCGGCTTCCTTAATGGCAGCGACGACCTCCAGCGCGTAGCGGACGCGGCTCTCGAACGAACCGCCGTACTCGTCGGTGCGCTGGTTGAGGATGGCCGAGCACAGCGAACCCACCAAGCGGTCGCCGTGGACCTCGATGGCGTCGATGCCGGCCTGCTGCGCGCGAGCGGCCGAGGCAGCGATGGCCTCCTTGATCTGGGTGAGCTGCTCCACGCTCGCCTCGTTCACAAAGTGCTGCATGTCGTGATGCAGCTTGGCGTAGGCCTGGTTGCGGATCTCGTTGGACTCGACCATCTTGGCGGCAAAGGTCTCCTCGTCGCCGGCGGCCTTGGCCTCCTGCGCGGCCTTGGCGGCGGCCATGGATCCCATGACCATGCGGCCGACACCGGGCACGTCGTACTCGGGGTGGAACAGCTGCAGCGCGACCTTGGCGCCGTGCTTGTGGACGGCATCGGCCAGGGCCTTAAACGTGGGGATCTGGGCGTCGGTCGCCAGCTTGGGCGTGGGGCTTGCGGTCATGACGGGAGCAACGTCGCCGATGACGATGTAGCTCACGCCGCCACGGGCCAAGCGCTCGTAAAAAGCCAGGCTGCGCTCGCCAATGGAACCATCGCGCTCCTCGTAGCCGGTGGTCAGCGGCGGGAACATAATGCGGTTTTTGAGCTCAAGGGGGCCAACCGTAATGGGCTGAAGCAGCTTGGATGCAGGTGCGGTCATGGACATTCCTCTCTTGTAGGCGCGGCGGCGATGATGCCGCGTAGTTGTCTAGAGGATATGGCATGGAGGCACGGCGGCACAACGGAAATCGGCGGACAGCAGGTAGCGGCAGGTGGATGGGGATGGGCGGGGCGGCCCGTCGGTTTATCTCAATCTGTAACAGTTACGCGACAAAACCGGGTCTTACTGTTACAGATCGAGACAAACCAAACCCGCCTGCTAGAAAATCTAAATCTGTAACAGTTACTCGGCAAAATCCGTCCCTCGTGTTACAGATTTAGACAAACACGACCCAACCCACCGGTATATCTCGATCTGTAACACCAAGCCGCCCAAATCGGGTCTAGATGTTACAGATCGAGATTTTGTTTGAGAGGCCGAGAATTGGACCGAAAACACAGTCCCGGAATAACAAAAAAGCTCGCCGGCTAGGCCGACGAGCTGCAAGTTCTTGGTCGCGGGGGCAGGATTTGAACCTACGACCTCCGGGTTATGAGCCCGGCGAGCTACCAGACTGCTCCACCCCGCAATGTCTGGGCGCCACATGTGCGCAAGAAAGAATATTACGCGGGAGTTCGGTAAACGGCAAGGAAAATCTCGTAGAGCATAATTCCTTCATATTTAAACCCCTCAGCCCCTATCACCGTAAACGAATCGCAGCCGAGCGCCGTCGACGGCACGTATACAATGGTGCGCGTCCTTTTATGCCGACACCGGGAGTAGACATGCTGCTCGCTATCGATATGGGAAACACGCAGACGGCCATGGGCCTGTTTGACGGAGACGAGCTGGTGCAGTCGTGGCGCATGCCCACCGACCGCTCCTATACCGCCGACGAGATCCATGTGCGCCTGATGGGTTTCTTTAAGATGTACGGCCTTTCGCTCGATGCGGTCGACGCGATCGCCTTTGCGGGCGTGGTGCCGCAGCTCTCGCGCGAGTGGCACGCCGTGGCCGACCGCATTGCCGCGGACGCCATCGTCATCGGGCCGCAGACGGCCGCCGTAACCAAGCTGCGGGCGGCGCGCCCCCAGGCCGTTGGTGCCGACCGCATCGCCAACGCCGTCGCTGCCGAGACCTTCTACGGCGCGCCGGCGATCGTGGTGGACTTTGGCACCGCGACCAATATCGACGTCATCGACGAGGACGGCTATTACATTGGCGGAGCGATTGCGCCGGGTATCCGCATTTCCATGGACGCGCTCGCCGCCCGAGCCGCCAAGCTCGCCAGCGTTCCGCTCGAGGCGCCCGAGCACGCCATCGGCCGCGATACCGAGGAGTGCATCAAGGTCGGCGCCGTAACGGGCGCCGCCGCCATGGCCGAGGGCCTGGTCGCGCGCATGAAGCGCGAGCTGGGACGCGAGGACGTCACTGTTATCGCCACGGGCGGCCTCGCCAGCATCGTCGCCGATTCGACCGACGCCTTCGACGTGGTCGATGGACAGCTCACCATCAAAGGCATCTGCGAAATCTACCGCCGCATGCAGGAGCTGGGGTAGGACAGGGGCCTAAGCACGAGCGCGAGGGGCGAACTAGGCAACGCATCGGTCCTATTCCTCAAAAACGAATATTTTTCAGTTTTGAGGAATAGGACTTTCTGCTAGGCCTCGTCGCACAGCCACCTCGCCAGGTCCACGATCTGCACCCCATTGCGGTCCGTGGCCTCGTGATGCGTGCGGGCGAGAATCATCTTGGGGTACGCGTCGCCAATGCTCAGCAGTGGTGAAATCTCGCGTTCAAATGTCCTATCCGAGCTGATGTCGTCGCTCACCTGAATGTAGAGCTTCTCGCTTCGCTTGATTGCTACAAAGTCTATTTCCTTTTTATAGAGTACGCCGACGTATACCTCATATCCGCGGCGCAGCAGCTCGATGGCCACCATGTTCTCGTACACGCGACCCCAGTCCATATCGCGTGTACCGAGCAGCGCGTATTTGAACGCATGGTCTGCCAGGTAATACTTCTCGCCGCTCTTAAGGTATTTCTTGCCGCGGATGTCATATCGACGAACTTTATAGAAGGCAAACGCATCGCACAGGTACCCCATGTACGCGCCGACCGTCTTGTTCGTTATCTTTAGCCCATCCGCATTCAAAACATCCGTAATGTTGCGTGCCGACGTAATGTTGGAAACGTTGTCCATCATGTAATCGGCAATGCGCAGCAGCGCCGATTCGTTTCTCACGTTATGCCGTTGCACGATATCCCTCACAATGAGCGTCTTAAAGACGTTGGAGAGATATTGATAGCGCTGCTCCTGCAGTGGATAAGGGTAAGAGCCGGACATACCGCCGGTTCTCGCGTACTCATCGAAGTCGCGGTCGACCTCGCCCTCGTCGCCATAGAGACGATACTCCTCAAACGAGAATGGGAAAACCTCGATCTCGAACGTGCGCCCCGTAAAGAGCGTCGACAGATCGCTCGACAGCAAAAAGGCATTCGATCCGGTGATGAAGATGTCGTACTGCTCGGATGCGTGAAGGCTGTTAATCGCGCGTTCAAAACCGTCGCACATCTGAACTTCATCGATAAACAGAAAGTTTTGCTTGCCGGCCACTCGATGCTCTTTTACATAGGCGAGCAACGCGTGATACTCGAGCAGGTTCTCGAACTCATCGAGGTTGTAGTTGATATGGATGACATTCGAATTGGACAGATTTGCCTCCACGTAATCGCGGAGGGCCTCGAGCAATTTTGATTTACCGCTACGCCGGATGCCCGTGATGACCTTGATGTCCGGCACGCCAATAAGGCTCGTCAACGTGTCCATATATGACGTTCTATTGATGAGTTTCATTGGGGCCTCCTCGCGGTCTTTTATCGCTATTCCTCAAAAACGAAAATTTTTCAGTTTTGAGGAATAGGCTCTGTAACGAATATACCTCGCTAAAGGCCGAGCTGGCTTAATTCTATTCCTCAAAATCGAAAGATTTTCAGTTTTGAGGAATAGGGCGCTGGCAACCCATTCCCCAGATAGGCGAAACCCTCCCCGGCACAGGCCGAGGAGGGTCTTGTTGTCATGTCTATCTTTGGGCGCGAACGCCCCGCGCTACAGCCCGCGAATGCGCACGGCCTCGGGCGGAAACTCCTGCTCGCCGGCATCGGTCTTAATGGTCGCGCGGCCCCAGATGTCCAGGCCTGCAAACACACCGACCGCAAGCGGCAGGCCGTTGGGCGACACCGCCGCAACTTGGCGGCCCAGCAGCGGCACCATGTCGAAGTACTCGCCCAGCACGGGAGCCAGCGGCCCTGCGGCGCCTTGCGGCGTGTTGGCAACAACCGCCCAAGCGTCCACGCGGGTCAGCACGGCGGCGGCCAGCGTCTCGACCAGCGCTTCGTCAGCCACGTCCACACCAAGCTCGCCCAGCGCCGAACGCTCAATATCCACCGTCACGGCACCGAACATGCCCGCAGCAGCGGCACCGCCGTTCACGGCAACACGCGCGAGCGACGTCTCAAACGCAGGCGCACCGCACACGATATCGCTCGGCCACTGGATACCCACCTTACCGGCAAGGCCCAACCCCGGCGTCGAAGCCGTGCCCACGAGCGCGTCCATCATGCCCATCGCAGCCACAAACGGCAGGCCGTGGAAGGCATGCATGTTCACGTCCGGGCGCACGATCAGCGAAAACGTCAGCGAAGCATCGCCCGCGCTCCAAGCGCACCAGCCCGCGGACGCACCCTCGCGGCCCGCGTCGCGCGCGGCGTCAAGCTCGGTACCGGCGGCAACAGCATTCATCTCGATCATCTACATACGCCCCAATTCGCCCACGATATGGCCCACGCGGTCCTCGGGCTCCTTGACCTCGACGCCGTTGTAGCGGAAGAACCGCGCCGGGTCGTGCATCAAGTCCTCGAGCGGCACCAGCACAAAATCGCGCTCGCCGATCAGCGGATGCGGCAGGCGCAGCTTTTTGCCGCCGTGGGTCTCGCCGTCCATCCACAGCAGGTCCAGATCGATGGTGCGCGGGCCGTTGGCCTTGGCCTTTTTGGAGCGGTCGCGCCCCAACTCGGCCTCGATCTTCATGAGCTCGTCGAGCAGCACCAACGGCGCCAGCTCGGTCTTGATCTCGATGACGGCGTTGGCAAACGCGTCCTGGCGCGTCTCGTAGGCCGGCTCGCTCTCGTAAATCTTGGAGGAGTTAGACACGCAGGTAAGTGGAATCTCGGCGATCATCTCACGTGCGGCGCGGATGTTGTCGCAGCGATGCCCCAGGTTGGAGCCCACGGCCACAAACGCGCGGCGCGGCTGCGGCTTGGCAACCGCCCAGTAGCCGTTCAGGAACTGCGCAAAACCCGCGGCGTCGTGCACGCGCACGATGTTGGCACCGGCCTGGATGGCGCCCAGGCACACGCCAAACGTGGCGGCATCGCGCGCGGCGGCCTCGGTCACGCCCGAGATAGCGCCCACAAAGCGCTTGCGCGACACGGCGCACATGAGCGGATAGCCCAGTGACGCCATCTTGGCAGTCTCGCGCTGGATGACGATATCCTCGTTAGCCGACTTACCAAAGCCCGGGCCAGGATCGATGCAGATGCGGTCGCGCGACACGCCGGCATGGATGAGTGTGCGGGCCTGGTCGGACAGAAAGCCCATAACGCGGCGCATGATGGGCGCCGAATCGGGCAGGGTGAAGCGGCGGAGCTGCGAGGTGGGCACGTAGGCTTCCTCGCGGCGGGCGCTGCGGCGCATCATGGCTGCCAGGTGGTCATTGGACTCCGATGCGACCTCGGTGGCTGCGGGCGCGGCCTCGGGCGCGGGCGCGACGGTCTCGGCGGCAGCAGCCTGCTCGGCGGCCGGCGTCTCCTGCTCGCTTGCAGGCTCGGACGTGGGCTCCGGCTCGCCAAACGGCAGTGAGGGCTGTACCACACCGCCCGGAAGCTTGGCCTCAACCTTGGGCTCGCCCAGCAACTTGCCGCGACGGCGACGGGCCGGCTTCTCGGCCTCGCGCGCGGCCTCGGCAGCCGCTTCGCGTGCCTTCTCGGCAACAAACGCCGCAGCCGAGGTATCGAGCTGCACCGTTGCGTGCGTGCGGGCGGGCGCGGCGACCTCGCCGGCATGCATCACGATGACGCCGCAGGTACTCGTCTTAACAAACTCGACCATCTTGGGATCGGTGAAGCCCGTCACGTCGTTGACGATCGAGGCGCCGCAGCGCACGGCCGCCTTGGCAACCGCCACATGACGCGTGTCGATCGAGACGATGGCGCCCTCCTTGGCCAGCGCGCGCACCACGGGCAGCACGCGGCGAGCTTCCTCGTCGGGGTTGACCGGGGTAAAACCAGGGCGCGTGGACTCACCGCCCACGTCGATGATGTCGGCGCCGGCATCGAGCATCGCCAGGCCGTACTCGATGGCGGCATCGGGGTCGAAGTGCTCCCCGCCGTCGCTAAACGAATCGGGCGTCACGTTGAGGACGCCCATGATGCGCGGACGGTCAAAGCTGAGCTCGTACTTTCCGCACCGCCATGTCTTGCTGTCGTTCGCCATGAACATCCTCCTAAAATGCCCACGCCGCCGAGCTTGGGGAGCTGGCGGCGGGGTCGCTTTGCACTCAGTCTTTCTATTGTATC
>NZ_JBDMHA010000038.1:0-9513 GCF_039752985.1 Collinsella aerofaciens | reverse complement strand
GATACACCACGAGCGAGGTCCCGCCCACAATGAGGGCATCGGCCGCGGCGATGGCGGCAACGGCACCGGTCAACACATGCTCGTCGAGCGGCTCTTCGTAGAGCACTACATCGGGCTTGATGCGGCCACCGCACGCGGGGCACGCAGGCACGCCCGCGGCATCCTCGTGCTCGCGCGAGCAAATCCACTCGGCGCTATAGACCGCGCCGCACGACTGGCAAATGTTGCGATGGACCGATCCGTGCAGCTCAAACACTCGCTGTGAGCCGGCCATCTGATGCAGGCCGTCGATATTTTGCGTCACCACGGCGTCGAGCTTGCCGGCGCGCTCCAGCTCGGCCAGCTTGGTGTGGCAGCGGTTGGGTTTAGCGTTGAGCGCGATCATCTTGGTGCGGTAAAAGTCGAAGAACTCCGCAGGATGCGCCTCGTAAAAGCTATGCGACAGCATGGTCTCGGGCGGATAGGCAAACTGCTGGTGATACAGGCCGTCCACGCTGCGGAAATCGGGAATGCCACTTGCCGTGGAAACACCAGCGCCGCCAAAGAAGACCACGCGCTTATGGGTGCCGAACAGCTCCGCCAGCGCGGCGGAGGCCTGCTTGGGATCCGTTATTGCCTGCGTCATATGAGTCCTCCGTCCCTGTTGGTCGGGCAGCGTTGGGCAACGTCCCAGCATGCGGCCTTTAAGTCAGCATGCGCGGGGCCCACCCCGCCCCTGTTGCGCTAATCTTAAGCCTGCCAACCCCGTCGAAAGGACACCATGCCTCAGACTTACACCTTTGCCTCGTGGAACGTTAACGGCCTGCGCGCCGTGCTCAAAAAGGACCCGAGCTTTATCCAGATCGCGCAAGAACTCGACGTCGACATCTTGGCGCTGCAGGAGACCAAGCTGCAAGGGGGCCAGGTCGATATTGACCTGCCCGGTTATTACCAAACCTGGAGCTACGCCGAGCGCAAGGGCTACTCGGGCACCGCGGTCTTTAGCCGCCAGGAGCCGCTGCGCGTGCTGCGCGCCGACGCGCTGCTGCCCTACGCCGGCGAGGGCGAGGCGGCCGTACTCGTCGCCCAAGCCGTAACCGAGGGCCGCGTCTGCGCGCTCGAGTTCGACAAGTTTTGGTTTGTCGACGTCTACACGCCCAACGCCCAAAATGAGCTCGCGCGCATCGATGTGCGCATGGCCTGGGATGATGCCTATCGCGGCTTTTTGACGGGACTCGAGCGCGAGACCGGCAAACCCGTCGTAACCTGCGGCGACTTTAACGTGGCGCATGAGGAGATCGACCTTAAGAACCCCAAGTCCAACCGCGGCAACGCAGGCTTTTCGGACGAAGAACGCGGCAAGTTTACCGAGCTGCTCAACGCCGGGTTTACCGATACCTGGCGCGCGGCAAACCCCGACGTCGAGGGCGTCTACAGCTGGTGGAGCTACCGCTTTAATGCCCGCAAGAACAACGCCGGCTGGCGCATCGATTACTTCCTGGTAAGCGACGCAATCGCCGACAACGTACGCGACACCGGCATCCGCGGCGACATCTTCGGCAGCGACCACTGCCCCGTCACCCTCACGCTAGAACTCTAGCCCCAAGTAATTCCTGGGGGGACAGAGGAAAACAGATTATGTGGCCCCTCTCCCCCTATAAGGTGCGGTGGAATAGTTCCTGTTTGGGCAGCAAATAGCCAAAAACGAGAACCATTCCACCGCAAGTTCGTGAGGGAACGCGAAATGCCTTACAGCCCGTATTTCACGACGACACGGTTAATGCGACGGCACCAAGGCTTGTACAAGGCAGCCAAGAACACGCAGGTCGCGAGGCCGTGTGTGATATCGAACGGCACTGCCGTGGCAAGACGTGCCATGGCACCCGCCCACGTGAGCGGTTGAACAAAACCGATAATGTCGTAGGCGTTGATCACAACGCCGTACAGCAAACCCGAAGCAAAGCCGTAGGTCAGCAGCGCCGGCATACGCACGGTGCCATCGGCGCGATCAAAAGCGCCGGCATGCGCCAGCGCACCGCCAACGTATCCCACGAGCCCCCAGGCATACATCTGCCACGGCGTCCACATGCCCTGCCCAAAAAAGAAATTGCTGGTCAGCGCCGCCAACGCACCGACCATAAAGCCGTTACGACGACCGAGTGTCGCCCCGGCGATAATGGCGATGGCACTCACGGGTTTAAAGTCGGGAATGGGGCCAAACAAGATGCGCCCCGCCGCGGCCAATGCTGCCAGAACCAGCGTGGGCATAATCTGGCGCAAACCCGGACGAGATGCCTCGTAACCCGCAAAGAACAGCGCGAGCACCAGCGCCACCACAACCAGCATGGCCAATGCTGCCTGCTCAACACCCGACAGCAACGCCGCAGCCATCACCGCCGGCACCGCCAACAACAGCGGGATCTCCAGTTTTGCAAGCAAGCGCGAGAAACGACAGTCCGTCATCCCATCACGCCCTATAGAACACGTTGTCGGCAAAGAAGTCGGCCGGGGACTCCATGCAGGCAATCTCGCCGTCAAACATCATGGCGACGTCGTCGGCTACCTGCTCGGCAAAGTCCAAATCGTGCGTAGCCGTGATGACGGTGCCGCCAGCCTTCGCATGGCCACGCAGGGCGCGGGCGATAATGCGGCGGCTGAACAGGTCTAGACCCTTGGTGGGCTCATCGAGCAATAGCAGTTCGGGGCCGATTAGCAGCAGTTTTGCCAATGCAAGCAGTTGACGCTGCCCGCCCGAAAGATCGTACGGATGGCGTCCATCCAGACCCGACAACCCCAAGCTCGCCGCACGCTCCCGCGCCAAGTTCTCGTCATATCCGCAGGTCGAGGCCCATTCCATCAGCTCGTCGCGCACCGTCTCGGCAACCAGCAGGGCCTTGGGGTTCTGCGGCAGCAGCGCAGCCGAGGCCGCCCCGCGCACCATACGACCACGCTGCAGCTTGGCAGTCTTGGCCAGCACCGAAAGCATCGTCGACTTGCCGCAGCCGTTACCGCCCACAACCGCATGCACCGCGCCAGTCGAAAACGACGCATCGAGCCCGCGCAGCACCCAGCCGGACGCTCGATCGTAGCGAAACCAGCCTTCCGACAGGGTGGTAGCCGACCCGCCGTGCATTTTTTGGAGTATTCTGCTTCCATCCGTGCGCGGGAAGGCTTCCGAGCCGTTCTCGAGCGACGTTTGCGCCACAAATTCGGACGATTTGTCCAATTCTGAACTTTTTTTCGCGCTCGATACGTCCCCGGGCGGCTCCAGAGAGCCCAAATTGTCCTCGCGCCTGCTGAATACTCCTTTATTTGCACATCGGATGGCACCCCACCCCAACATGTCATCGGAAAACAGCGATTCTCGGCGTCCCAAAGAAGCCATATCCGCCACCTCGCGCACGCGACCGTCCTCAATCCGGTACGCACACGTCGCGTATTCGAGCATTGGGCGCGGCTGATGCGTCGCCACAACAACCGTGCAGCCCAGCTCGCGATTCACACGAAACAGCGCGTGCAGGAAATTCTTCTCCGCAACCGGATCAAGCTGAGACGTGGGCTCGTCGAGCAGCAGCACGCGCGGGCGCAGCGTCAGAACGGCCGCCAACGACAGCAACTGTTTGCGACCGCCCGAAAGCGTGTCAGTATCGCGGTGAAGCCAATCTTCCAGCCCAAAGAAATAGCTGGTCTCAGCTACGCGACGGCGCATCTCATCACGCGCTAGCCCCAAGTTTTCCAGGCCAAACGCCATCTCGTGCCACACGGTTTCGCACACGATCTGGTTCTCGGGATCCTGGAACACATAGCCCACGCGCTCCGCCGATGCCCGCACATCCATGTCGGCGACGTTCTCGCCCAGCACGAGCAGTTCGCCAGTGCGCTCGCCCGCCGGAGCGATCTCGGGCTTGAGTAGCGACAGCAACGTCGACTTACCCGATCCGGTACCGCCGACAAGCAGCGCAAATGCACCTTGGGGAACAGACCAGTCGAGTCCCTCGAGCACCGCAGCATCCGCATCGGGGTAGGCAAAGCTCAGGCTCCGCACCTCAATCGCCGGCATATCCGGGCCGTATGCCGCGCCCGACACCGGTCCCCTATCCAACCGAGCCATCAGCCGAACCTCTTCTCATCGATCGCATGCAACACGCAGGGCAGCATCATCCAGGCAGCGTACACGACATAGCCCAGCCACGGCGCCGGCACCGATAGTTGCGGGTAAAACGAATACTGCGTTGTCGCGGTCCATGCCACCGCCACCGCAGCGGCACCAAACACCGCAAGCCCAACCAGCGCGGCAACATCGCCGCGACCCAGCCGATACCGCGCGTACGTCGTGCGACGTGTCGCGGCGCCCCATCCACGGGAGCGCATGGCGTCCGCGCGCTCCAGCGAATCTTCCATGCCCCAGCCCATCAACACGCTCGATGCCCGTAGGCGCGAACGCACGGGATCGGCCGGCGCGCGACCCGGCACATCAATCGCATCCTGCACCGCCAGTACCGTACGACCGCGGCGTAAAAACTGCGGGATAAGCCGCATGCACATCGAGATCATGAGCGCGAGCACCGGCGCGGCGTTGCCCAAAAGCGCAAGTACCTTGTCGTATTCGAGCATCGACGCCGCGGCCTCAAACCACAGCACGCTCGCCACGAACAGCCCGCCCATGCACAGGCCGTAAACCATGCTCTCTAGATACACCGCACGCATGCCAATACGAAACAGCTCCGTCGAGCCCGATGCACTAAACAGCGGATTGAGCACCGCAATGATCAAAATCACCGGCAGCTGCCAGCGAAGCGCGCCCAGCGTGCGGGCAGCCCCACGCGTCGCAAATCCATACGCCAACCCGCCCGCAAGTGACAGCGCAATCAGCACCGGCTGCATCGAGAACATGGTGAGCCCCAGCGTCAGCACTATATAGAGCGCCGGCACAGCTGGATGCGACATCGAGAATGCCGCGACGGGCTCGCCGCCAAACTCCTCTCGTATGTTGTCCACGGGCACCCCCGTCCCCTCGCTCAAACGACAGCTCCGCAGCACCGCCGCCATGCACGGCCAGCGCAAACGCCACGCCGGCGGCGCAAGCCTCAACCGCCGCAATCCAATCGTTACGCGCTCAACATATGCCTGCGGTATCATATTGCGCCGTGTATCGTTTCCAAACACACGTCTCTATAACGTAACAGGAGATCACATGGACGCAACCGCAATTATCCTCGCCGCCGGCGAGGGCACCCGCATGAAGTCGAACCACTGCAAGGTTTCGCACAAGATTCTAGGCAAGCCCATGGTTCAGTGGATCGTCGACGCCACCATCAAGGCCGGCTGCAGCCGCGTCGTGGTCGTCATCGGCAGCCACGCCGACGAGATGCGCGCCCTCATCGATGGCGCCTACGCCAACAGCGCCACCAAAGTCGAGTGCGTCGAGCAGACCGAGCGCCTGGGCACCGGCCATGCCGTCAAGGTCGCGCTCGAGGCCTGCGGCATCGCGCAAGGCCCCGTCGTCGTGCTCAACGGCGACCTGCCGCTCATCACCGCCGACACCGTCGCCAAGTTCGCGCAGACCGTCGCCACCGGCGAGCTCGCCTGCACCGTCATGACCATGACCCCGCCCGATCCTTTTGGCTACGGCCGCATCAAGCTGGGCGCCGATGGTCAGATCGAGCGCATCATCGAGCAGAAGGACTGCACGCCCGAGCAGGCCGCCACGCTGCTGGAGTGCAACGCCGGCTGCTACGCCTTCGACGGCGCGCAGCTTGCCGCCCACATTAACGAGATCGGCAACGACAACGCGCAGTCCGAGTACTACCTGCCCGACATGCTCGAAATCCTCAAGGGTCACGGCCAGGCAGTCTCCATCTTCCACTGCGACGACTACCGCGACGGCCTGGGCGTCAACAGCCGCATCCAGCTCGCGCAGCTCACCGCCATCGCGCGCGACCGCATCAACGAGCACTGGATGGCAGAAGGCGTCACGTTCATCGACCCCACGCAGGCCTGGATCGGTCCCGACGCCACCATCGGCCGCGACACCGTCGTGTGGCCGCAGACGCATCTGATCGGTCACGTCACCGTGGGCGAGGAGTGCCAGCTCGGCCCCAACAGCCGCCTCACCGACACCACCGTCGGCAGCGGCTGCATCATCGATGAGACCATCGCCATCGAGGCCGTCATCGAGAACGGCGTCGACTGCGGCCCGCGCGCCTACCTGCGCCCGGGCACCCACATGCTCGACGGCTCCAAGGCCGGTACGCACGTGGAAATCAAGAAGTCCACGATCGGCGAGGGTTCCAAGGTGCCCCACCTGTCCTACATCGGCGACACCACCATGGGCTCCGGCGTCAACGTAGGCGCGGGCTCTATCACCTGCAACTACGACGGCGTCCACAAGCACAAGACCGTCATCGGCAAGGATGCCTTCATCGGTTCTGACACCATGATGGTCGCGCCCGCCCAGATTGGCGACGGTGCGCTCGTGGCCGCCGGCTCCGTCATCACCGAGCCGGTCCCGGCCGACGCACTCGGTCTGGGCCGCGCCCGTCAGGTAAATATTGAGGGCTGGGCCGCCGATTATCGCCGTCGTCTGCACGAGGACGACGAGGCATAACGTTTCACCAAGCACAAAAGGAGCTGTTCCATGGGGACGGCTCCTTTTTCTATCGTGACCTGCGCGACCGGATGAGTGGTCGGTTCGTGTCCGTTGACGGTAAAGACGTTATCAAGACCCGATTAACCCCGCCGCACGGTTACAATGCAAAAAGGCATCTATATGGCATTCGATGTATAAAGGAGAAGGGTAATGCCGATTAATGATCCCGAGAAGTCGGAGAATATGCGCAAGTCCATCCGCGTGTATTCCGGTTCCTCCAACCGTCCCCTCGCTCAGAAGATCGCTGAGTACCTTGGGGTCGAGCTTTCGGGCCTTACGCTAAAGCAGTTCGCCAACGGTGAGATTTACGCCCGCTACGACGAGACCGTCCGCGGCGCCGACGTCTTCCTGATTCAGTCCGTGGCCGGCGGCAACGTCAACGACATGCTCATGGAGCTGCTCATCGCCACCGACGCTGCCAAGCGCGCATCCGCCCGCTCCATCACCGCCGTCATCACCCACTACGGCTATGCCCGCCAGGACCGCAAGGCCGGCCCGCGTGAGCCCATCACCGCCCGCCTCGTCGCCAACCTACTCGAGCGCGCCGGCGTCAACCGCATCATCACCCTCGACCTGCACCAGGGTCAGATCCAGGGCTTCTTTGATATCCCGGTTAACCACCTGTCCGCACTGCCGCTGTTTGGCCAGTACTACAACGACATGCACTTCGACACCGACAACCTGGTTGTCGTCTCCCCCGACGTGGGTCGTGCCAAGGCCGCCAAGAAGCTGTCCGACATGCTCGGCTGCGACCTGGCCATCGCCCACAAGGGCCGTCCGCGCCACAACGCCGCCGAGGTCATGGGCATCATCGGTGACATCAAGGGCAAGACCTGCATCATCAACGACGACATGATCGACACCGCAGGCACCCTGTGCGCCAACGTCAAGGAGCTCAAGGCTATGGGCGCCGGCGACATCTACGTCTGCGCCACCCACGGCATCTTCTCCGGTCCGGCCATCGAGCGTCTGAACGACGCCCCGATCGTCGAGTGCCTCGTCACCGACGCCATTCCCGTCGAGGTCGGCGGCAAGATCAAGACCATCTCGGTCGCCGAGGAGTTCGCTCAGGCCATCTCCGCCGTTTACCACGAGGAGCCCGTCTCCACGCTCGTCGGCGGCGACTTCGCGCTGTAATCCAGCGTGCATCTCATCATCTTTGGTGTTTTTAAAGGGTCGGAAGCTCGCTTCCGACCCTTTTTCTACCCCTCGACAACCTTCCCTGGACAATTAGTTCAGATACGTATTTTTTTAAAGCTCCAAAGGCCGTTCTGAGCCTTCTGAGCTCCCCGGCGAACGCCATACTGCCCAAAGCTCATCGCTTTCGAGTACGACCGCCGCATATTTACCCTCAAATCGCCCTCGAAAGCCCTTAGAAACGCCTCGAACGCCCGCCGTCTTATACGTATCTGAACTAACTGTCCAGTAGCTATCGTCAACCTTCGCGGCAGAGCTCAATTTCCTGCAATCCCCTCAACCGATTCCACCGATTTCATAACACCCAGCCGTTCATGGCGCGCAGCGCCCCGCTGAGCGAAAAGAACGGTATGGCGGTCGCATTCTGCCGCCAACTTAGTACGTTATAGCTATGACGACCGTGATTTCACATCTCTCCGCCCTCCGCGCAATTCGTCGCGCACGACGGGCGTACTCTGCCCTACCCTGGGACTCCGTTGATAGCGAACAGCAAGCACAGGCCTTGGCTGGCTGCATTCCCAACAATGACGCGATAGACTTTGGCGCACTTTCGATACTCGACGCCTGGAATGAAGATGATTCCGAACTGCTCGATCTTCTCGTTTCAAACGAAGACAACAGGCGCCCCGACAAGCGACTTCTTCAGCATATTCTCTCCGCTCCGCTTCCTGAAGGTGCAATTATGCACGTCGAGGCCGACATCTACGCTACGTCTCCTGCCATGACAGCCATGCTTTGTTCCAAGAATGAATCAGTCGCCAAAACCTTGATGCTACTCATGGAACTGCTCGGAACCTACTCCCTTCCTCCCGGGGCAACATACCCCATTGCCCATGACGACATCTGGCCCAAGGGCGATGGCTGCGCAGCGACGGGCGATCTCGATTGCTTGGGCAACCAGTCGGTGGTCGAGCAACAGAACGAAACCCGCTACGAACAGGCACACTACAAATGCGAGCCCGCCACGACCATCGAAGAGCTCGAGACTGTTGCACAGCTTGCCAAAAGCAGCTCATACACCTCGTTTCGCACGGCAGTCAAGCTCGCCCGACCCGGATCTGCATCCCCAGCCGAATCCCTAATGTTTGCCGTTCTCGGAGCGCCCATGCGCTTTGGCGGATTCGGATGTTGCAGCCTGCCCATGGGAGGCCTGCTACTCAACTATCGAATCGACTTCGACACCCTTGCGGTCAACATGTCCTCGGGCATCCCCTATGCCATCTGTGACCTATATTGCCCGGCAGCCGGAGTCGACAACGAATACAACGGAATTGGGCACGAGCTTCAAAACGCTCGCATCCACGATGGCAATCGAAATAATGGCCTCAAGGCAATGGGCATCCACGTCCTGGTTATCAATCGCGACCAAATGAAAGACCTTGTTGCACTCGAAGCCTTCGCCCAAACGATGCATCGACTCGCGGGAGTCCGATTCCGATACCGTATCAAGGGCTATCGCAAGCGTCAGGCCGCTTGGCTCAACGCCCTGCGGGCCGGAATCAGCCTTGCGCCGGTCTAAACGGCGAATCACCCGCGCGCCGCCGAACAGGACTGGACAGTTAGTTCAAATACGTATAAATGGACACATTGAATTAGGCTGTTTTGCGGCTATCTCTATACCATTCGCCCTATTTGAAGGCAGGGTAGACTTCAAAACAGCGCCATATGGACTAACTAAAGCTCCAAAA
>NZ_JBDMHA010000037.1:0-24482 GCF_039752985.1 Collinsella aerofaciens | reverse complement strand
GCGGTAGCAGCACCCCGAACATCTCGCCGACAGCGCAGAGAGTCGTCGACCTGGCGGCCAAGGCCGACATCGAGGACGTGATGCCGTGCGACCCGCCCGGCGTCCCGTCCTTCCTAGGGCTGCCACCTGAGACGGAGATGCCGCCGGGCAACAAGGGGAAGACGAAGCTCAAGAAGCTCTACAGGAAGGTGGCGCCGAACAAGGCATACCACTCCGGCGAGCGCGCCAAGGATTTGATCTCGCACCTCGACATGGCAGAGATCAGGGCATCGGCGCCCGTCCCGCTCGGAGAGATAGACAGAGCGGGCGTAAGCGGCTGATGTAACTTCTGACACCCTAGAACTTACATCGAGCCCAATACGAGCTCGGGGCTCTTTTCGTCTAGATTGGGGACGCATGGCCGGACGAAAACAATTTGCGTCTGGTAATAAGCGTACGAAAGCGCAATTTACGTCTTAATTCCGTACGCAAATCAAGACGAAAATCGTTTACGTCTGCTTTAAATCCGTACGAAAACGGTTTTCGTCTTGCAGGGCAGTTGCCGTTTCTACAGTTCAACTTCCAGTTCGGCTTTGTGCTCGTAGAGGTAGTCGCGCATGTAGGGGATGGCAAATGAGACCTTGCCGTACGAGGGAGCCTCGATAATCGATTCTCTTAACAGGCGGCTGCGGACGGAACTCACCTGTTGAGGCGTTTTGTTTAGGGCATCGGCAACCATGCTGGTCGAGCTCGTCTGCCCCAAAGACGCCATGCTCAGCAGATAAGCGATGCACGTGGGCGGAATGCGCTGCAGCGCGGGCTCAATCACCATGGCGCAGAAGCGTTCGCGTGCCGTTGCAATGCCACGCTCGGCTTCTTCTTCTCCAATAATCGCTGTATGTGCACGTCTTGCCAACTGCCATGCGTAGTATCCAACGAGTTGGATCATGAAAGGATAGCCTTGCGTTGCCTCGGCAAGTTGGCCGGCAATACCTGGCTGCAACTCCATGCCAGACGCTTCAATGGTTTCCTCGAGGGAGTACGACACTTCGGTTACTGCTACAGCCTTCAGATCAAAGGGGAGGGCACGGCGCAAAAACGTAAGTGTCTTTCCGTTGATGATGCCTTCAATCATCGAAGGCAGCCCAGCAAAAACAAAGGCGATATCAAGGTCTTCGCCGATAACCTGCTGAATCGCAATGGAGAGCGTTCGGACCTCATCGAGCTCTGCGTCTTGAACCTCGTCGAGAGTGATGAGCAGGCCATTTCCATTCTTAGATATTGTCTGTCTCATGGCGTCGCGTAGCGATGGGCCGATTCGCTCAATATCTATGCTGCCGATGGATATGCCAGCTACGGTGGGCTCAAATCTGGCGTGTTTGGCCTGGAATTTGGGCTGCAGCTGTTCGAGAATGCGCTGGCAAAGTCCCTCGGTTGCGACCTCTTTTATGACCGTCCAGCCACGGCTTTGCGCCAAACGTGAGCACTCGTCAAGGAGGACCGTCTTGCCCGTTCCACGGACGCCGGCTATGCGCATTAGGCGCCCCGGGGCACCAGGCCCGTTGACGAGGCCCTCATTGAATTCTTCGAGCACATCTTCGCGGCCGATAATCGTGGGAGGTGTTTTACCTGCTGTGGGCTTAAAAGGGTTTGTTTGCATGTGAGCCACCTTTGCTCAAGATATAGCAAGATATAGCAAAGTATAGCAAGATATAGCAAAGTATAGCAAGATATAGCAAAGTAAGCGCTACTCGCGGGTTTTGCGGTGGTGCTATTTTCCAAATGCCGCGCGGATAAAGCGCTGGGCGAACAGCTTGTTGGCAACTCACGAGGGCTCGGGGTGCCAATTTGGGATGGAGTAGTGCTGTGCCACGAATAGGGCCTATCTACTACGTTTAAGCCGCAGAGGTCAACCATAGCCGGCTATTTTGAAAATCGATAAGTTTTCTACCAGCGGTTTTGTTTTTGCACTTTTCAGCATGGTCTGGGCTCTCCGCGTTAACGTAGTAGATGGGCCCCTTTTGTGGCAAGGGGCCGACCTGCGGCTCAGGGTAGCCAAAAAAGCCCCGTCCCAAAAAGACTGTTGGAAGTTGCGGTGGAATAGTTCCTGTTTTTGCTGCTGAAGGCTTTGAGCAGGAACTATTCCACCGCAACTTATGAGGGGGCGGGGGATGCGATAGTATTACGTGGTGATATTCGACAAACCGTGGGCTTCATCCGAGGGCTTTATGGAACAACACCAGCATTATCAGAGCCTGCAAGACCAGGCATACAACGCATTGCGCTCCAAGATCATCTATGCCGAGCTCAAGCCTGGCACGCGCCTTTCGGCGATTGGTCTGGAAAAGGAGACGGGAATCGGGCGCACGCCCATTCGCGAGTCCTTTGTGCGCCTGCGTGAGCAGGAGCTGGTGGAAACGCGTCCCAAAAGCGGCACTTATGTCTCAAAAATCAGCATGGAGCGCGCCGAGAACGCCTGTTTCTTGCGCGAGAAGCTCGAGAGAAGCGTGCTCATTAAATGTTGTTCGGCTGCTACGCCCGAGCAAAAGCAGCGGCTTGAGCAGATTCTTGCCGAGTCCGAGTCACTCGACCATAGCGAAACACGTCGCTTTTTCGATCTGGACAACTTGTTCCATGAGACATGTTTTGAGATTGCCGATCGTCACATGTTGTGGGATTGGATGAAGAGCATCAACACGCATTTTGAGCGATACAACTGGTTGCGTATGGTGTCGCAGGATCTGGATTGGGAGCCGATTCGTCGGCAGCATCGCCGGATTCTCGAGGCCATTAAGAGGGGCGATACCGATGCGGCGAGTTATCTGGCAGAGACGCACTTGCACCTGATGCCCGAAGAGCAGGGCCCGGTTATCGCCTTGCATCCCGACTACTTTGAGCTGCCTAAAGACTCGTCTATCTAGCCCATCATCGCATCTGCTCGAGACGCAAAAACGATGCGGCTCACCTACAGCGTTTTGCAACCGAGATTTTTAAAAATGCCTAAAATGGCTCAGACCGCCGACAATTGGGAAACGGGGTGCGCCATGGCGCAGATGAGAATCAAGGACATTGCCGCCGAGGCGGGCGTGAGCCCGGCCACGGTCTCGCGCTATCTCAACAACCGCCCCGGGCAGATGACCGAGGAGACCCGCGCTCGCATCGCGGCGGTTATCGAGCGCACCGGCTATCGCCCGCGTGCCGCCGCACGCAATCTGCGCAGCTCACGCACCAACCTCATCGGCGTGATCCTGGCCGACATCGCCAACCCGTTCTCGAGCGCCATGCTCGAAGGACTTTCCGCCAGCGCCGCCGCGCGCGGCTGCTCACTTATGACTGCCATTAGCGGCAACGATTCCGCCAAGGAGGCCGAGTCGCTCACCAGACTTATCGATGCCGGCGTGGACGGCCTGGTCGTCAACACCTGCGGAGGCAATGACGAGGCGATTGCCGCGGCAGCGGGACGTCTGCCCGTTGTGCTGCTCGACCGCGATGTTGCCGACGGTGGTGTCGATCTGGTGACATCTAACAACCGTGAGCTGGTCGCCGGCCTGGTAGACGCCTTGGCCGCCGCTGGCAGTGAGCGCCTGTGCCTGCTCACCGAGGCAAGCGACGACAGCCCCGTGCGTCGAGAGCGCGCCGAGGCCTTTGCCGACGAGCTTTCGCGACGCGGCCTTGCGGGCGAGGTCGTCACCCTGGCCGACGGCGGTGCCACGGGCGTCGGCCGCTTGGACGAGACCATCCGCGGCTATGCCGGCAAAAAGCTCGGCCTCATTGCTGTCAACGGCCTGGTTTTCCTGCGTCTGACCGAGGCACTGGCGCAGCTTGGTCCCTCGCTGCCGGCGGGGCTCAAGATCGCGACGTTTGACGACTACCCCTGGAACCACGTGCTCTTTGGCGGCGTGACCACGGCCGCGCAGGACACCCTCACCATTGCCGAGTGTGTGGTCGAGCGCCTGTCCGAGCGCATCGATGTTGTTACCACCACCGTGGGCGATGCCGCAAAGCTCGCCCCCAAGCGCATCGAGATCCCCGGCCACATCGAACACCGCGCCTCGACCTCGCGCTAGCATGTATGATAATATATAGACAATGTCATACAGGAGGTATCCATGGCTGCGTCTGTGTTGAGTGTGCGAGTGGACTCGTCAATTAAAGATTCATTTGCGGAGCTGTGCGAAGAACTCGGCATGACTTCGTCCGTTGCGGTCAATATGTTCATGAGGCAGATGTTGCGCGAGCGCTCGCTGCCGTTTGTTCCTTCACTTGGTAAAAACTCTGCGAGCGAAAGCGCCGCGGCGGGCATTTTGGATACTGCCCAGATTGAGTCCGCCGTCTGCGAGGCGGCCAGCTCGATTCCCGCCATCAAAACCGTGATTCTTTTTGGTTCGTATGCCCGGGGCGAGGCGCATGTCGATAGTGATATTGACTTGCGTCTCGAAGTCGATCGCGAGCAGGGCTTTGGTCTTTTCGCGCTGTCGGCATTTGGCGAGGCGGTGCGCAAAGAAACCGGGAGGCAGGTTGATCTCGTCTCGAGCGACCATCTTGATGACGATCTTGCCGCGGTAATCGAGCGCGAAGGAGTGATCCTTTATGATCGCGCGTAAGTCAGACGGTCTCCGCGCTCAAGAGGTTTTGGAAGCCATCTCTGAAACGAACGAGCGCATCAAGGCTTTTGATATCACCGAGGACCAGTTTCTGCATGCGAATGACGTGCGGACGAGGGCGTTGGCGGACTCCCTTTTGATGTGTGCGCTTAGGGTGACGGAAGAAGCGGGCAAGTTGTCGGAACGCTCGCAGCGGCTTCATCCCGAAATTGAGTGGCGTGGAATTATCGGCATGAGAAATTATCTTGCGCATGATTACGGCAATGTCGACCGCTCGGTTGTTTGGGATGCAGTGACGATGGAGTTCCCTGCGCTGGAACGAGCCTGTAGGCAAATTGTCTCCGAATCCGAGCGATAGTTGCTGGTCATACCCGCCTACGCGAACGTTTTTTGAGCGCTTGATACGCTTTAACCCTGCGGAAACATTTTTCTGCGATAGTATCTGCGATATAGACCAGTCGAAACCCGCCCGAAAGAAAGGGGAGCGACATGAACCAGCAGAACATCGATTACGTACTCCGCTCCGTAGAGCAGCGTGACATCCGCTTTGTGCGTCTGTGGTTTGTCGACATTCTCGGCCGCCTCAAGAACTTTGCCATTAGCCCCGAGGACCTCGAGGTCGCTTTTGAGGAGGGTATTGGCTTTGACGGCTCTGCCATCGAGGGCTTTGCCACGCCCGAGGAAGCCGATATGCTGGCGTTTCCCGATGCTTCGACCTTCCAGATCCTGCCGTGGCGCCCGAGCCACAACGGCGTCGCCCGCGTGTTCTGCGACGTGTGCACTCCCGATTGCAAGCCCTTTGCCGGCGACCCGCGCGATGCCCTGCGCCGCATGTTCCGCAAGGCCGAGAAGGCCGGCTATCTGCTCAACGTGGGCGCCGAGCTGGAGTATTACTACTTCCCCGACGAGCACACCCCCGAGCCGCTCGACAACGTGGGCTACTTCGATCTTTCGGTGAGCGATGCCGCCCGCGACCTGCGCCGCAACACGGTCCTCACGCTCGAGAAGATGTCCGTGCCCGTGGAGTACACCTTCCACGCCGCCGGCCGCTCGCAGCACGGCATGAGCCTGCGCCACGCCGAGGCCCTGAGCATGTCCGACGCCATCACCACGGCCAAGCTCATCATTAAGCAGCAGGCCTACGAGAGCGGCTGCCATGCCTCTTTTATGCCCAAGCCGTTGGCGGGCGAGGACGGCAGCGCCATGTTTTTGCATCAGTCGCTGTTCGACCACGACGGCAACAACGTCTTTTGGGGCGAGGATGACGAGAAGTACCACCTCTCCGATATTGCCAAGCACTACATGGCCGGCATTCTGGCACACGCGCGCGAGATCAGCGCCATCACCAACCCCACGGTCAATTCGTACAAGCGCATCACCACGGGTGGCGACTCCGTGCCGCAGTACGCCACGTGGGGCCTGCGCAACCGTGCGAGCATGGTCCGCATCCCGGTCTACAAGCCCGGCAAGCAGCTGTCCACGCGCATCGAGCTTCGCAGCCCCGACCCCATGGCCAATCCGTACCTGGTCAACGCCGTCACGCTGGCGGCTGGTCTGGACGGCATCGAGCGCAAGCTGGAGCTCCCGCCCGAGGCAACGGCCGAGACGCTCAAGCTCACCGACCGCCAGATGCTCGAGGCCGGCTACACGCCGCTGCCGCGCTCGCTCAAAGAGGCGCTCGACGTGTTTGAGGACTCGCAGTTTATGAAGGATGCCCTCGGCGAGCACATCCACAGCTTCTTCCTCAAAAAGAAGCGCGACGAGTGGCATAAGTTTGAGTCCACGATCACCGAGTGGGAGATCAAGCACTACCTGGCGAACTCCTAATCGCGCTGGCTTGTTCCAGTACGATTGAGCTCATTTCTTTGGAGGCCGATATGTCCGAAAAGAGTGCCCTGTTCATGGCGCGCACGACGCGCTTCCACGAGTTTGCCCGCAGCTTGACGACCACCCTGGGTGTCGAGGTGAGCCTTGCCACACCCGATTCGCCGACTGCGGCGCACGACTTTGACCTGCTGATCCTCGATTCCGACGGCATTCGCAGCGACCGCATCGATCAGATTGCCAAGTGGCTTGACGATCGCGGCGGCGTCCCCATGTTGGTGATTGTCGACGACGAGGCGCTCGGCACCCTGCGCCTGCCGAATCACGCGCATGCCGACTTTGTATGCCCCACGGCGACGCCCAACGAGCTCAAGGCTCGCGCACAGCGCCTGATGGGCGAGGAGGAGACCGTCGCCGCCGACGATGTGCTCAACATCGACAACCTCGAGATCAACCTGGCCACCTACCAGGTGACGCTCGATGATGAACCCATCGATCTGACGCTGATGGAGTACTCGCTGTTGAGCTTTTTGGCGACGCACCCCAACCGCGCCTACAGCCGCGAGGTGCTGCTGCACCGCGTGTGGGGCTTTGAGTACTGCGGCGGCACGCGCACCGTCGACGTGCACATCCGACGCATCCGCTCCAAGGTGGGTCCGCAGATCGCGGCTCATATCACCACCGTCCGCGGCGTGGGTTATCTGTTTAAGGACTAGCTTTTCACCGCAAAGGGGACAGGCAACTTTGTGGTGGTTTTGCCGCATGCGTGGATTCCTCTCGAGTTTGCAGCAGAACTTAAGCCTTCCTAAAAGATTGCGTTCTCATACACGTTCGCCCGCATATTGGGGTACAACTCAACGTGAACAATGATGGCCCGCCACATGTTTGGCGGGCCTTTGGTTATTTGACGAAAGGATTGCAGCTATGAGCGAGAACGATTCCCAGCTCCCCCAGGATCCGGGCAATGCCGGCGATACTCAGCAGCAGCCGCGCGTACAGGTGGAGTCGACGCCTGCCGACGGCAACATTCCCTACGTGCAAGCCTACGACACGCAGACCGGCAAGCCGCTGGGCGGCCAGCAGGTTGTAAACAAGCACACGGTGGTCAAGACCAAGACCAAAAAACTGCCGATCTTTATTACGGCGCTTGCCGGCTGTGCCTGTGGCGCCCTGCTGGTCATCGCGCTCATTATGAGCGGCACGCTCGATATCGGCGGCGGCAGGAACGCCGTGACGGCGGGTGCTTCGGGTTCATCGGCGCAAAAGATCACCATCGACTCCGAGGATACCACGCTGGCCGAGGCCGTCTCTGCCAAGGCGTTGCCCTCCGTCGTTTCCATCACCGCCACTTCGAGCGGTAGCCAGAATGGCTCGCTTTCGCAGTCTGCCGACGAGTCGGACAGCTCGGGCAGCGTCGGCTCGGGCGTGGTGCTCGATACCGAGGGCCACATCCTCACCAACAACCACGTGGTCGATGGCTATGACCAGTACGTGGTTACCATGGACGACGGCACCACCTACGAGGCCGAGTTCGTGGGCAACGACGCCTCGAGCGACCTGGCCGTCATCAAGCTCAAGGACGCCGACGCCTCCAAGCTTACGCCGATCGAAATTGGCGACTCCTCCAAGCTCAACGTTGGCGAGTGGGTTATGGCGATCGGCTCGCCGTTCGGCAACGAGCAGTCTGTCTCCACGGGTATCGTGTCGGCGCTCTATCGTTCCACGGCCATGAGCTCTACCAGCGGTAACACCATCTATGCCAACATGATTCAGACCGATGCCGCCATCAACCCGGGCAACTCCGGCGGCGCGCTCGTCAACGACAATGGCGAGCTCGTGGGTATCAACTCGCTCATCGAGAGCTATTCGGGCTCCAGCTCGGGCGTGGGTTTTGCCATTCCGGTCAACTATGCCAAGAACATTGCCGACCAGATCATCGACGGCAAGACGCCGGTGCATCCGTACATGGGCGCCACGCTTTCGAGCGTCAACGCGCTCAACGCCCGCACCAACAAGCTGAGCACCGATAGCGGCGCGTATGTGGCGAGCGTCGTTGAGGATGGTCCTGCCGCCAAGGCTGGCATCCAAGAGGGCGATGTCATTACCAAGCTGGACGACGATGAGATTACGAGCGCCGATGGCCTGATCATTGCGCTGCGCAGCCACGAGGTGGGCGAGAAAGTCGAAATCACGCTCATGCGCGGCAAGGAAGAGAAGAAGGTCACCGTCGAGCTGGGCTCCGATGAAGAGTTGCAGAACCAGCAGCAGGACGACAGCGCGACCGACACCGGCAACGGCGGTATTACCGACGAGCAGCTGCGCCAGTACCTGGAGGAGCTGCTAGGCCAGCAGGGCCAGGGTCAAGGCTACGGTCAGGGCTACTAGCGAGCCGTATCGCGTATATCGAGGCCAGAGGGGGCTGTCCCATCAACGTGGGGCAGTCCCCTCTTTTCTTATTGATCCGTTGGGGACGGAGGAAAATGGATCACTTGGGGCTGACAAGAGGCCTGGTTCGGAATGGTCTGGACAGTTAGTTCAGATACGTATAAATCTGGGGCAGCTTGGGATGCGTTTTGAGCAATTTTTGATTGGGATGGGGCTCGAATGGGTGTTTGGAAGGGAGAGCGGGACGTTTACATGGTCTCGAGGAGCCCAAATTAGTTGAAACAGGGGTGTTCGTGCCTGATCCAGCTCTAGGATTTATACGTATCTGAACTAACTGTCCACCCCAGTCTGGCGGCTGCCGATTCGGTGCGGTTCGAAAGGGTTATTCGGCCCCATGGTGACCGGTGGTACTCTTGTATCCGTTTGAAATCGAGCGAAGGAGTGCCGCTATGGAGCAATCGAGCCTGTTTGGTGACGGCGTGGACATCGATACCGAAACGCTAGCGAGCACGGATACCGCTGCACCGGTCGATGCCCGTGCCCAGGTGGCAGCGCGCGCGGCCGAGCTGCGCCACGAGCTCGACTATCACGCCTATCGCTACTACATGCTCGACGCGCCCGAGATCACGGACGCCGCCTTTGACAAAATGCTCGTTGAGCTGCAGGAGATCGAGGCCACCTACCCCGATCTGGTAACGCCCGACAGCTATACCCAGCGCGTGGGCGGCTACGTGAGTGAGCAGTTTACGCCGGTCACGCACATGGCACGCATGTATTCTATGGACGATGCCATGGATTTGGACGAACTCGACGCGTGGCTCCAGCGCACTGAGGATGCGCTTGGTGCCGGTAGCGTCACTTATACCTGCGAGCTTAAGATCGACGGTCTGGGCGTGGCGCTTACCTACCAAAACGGCACCTTTGTGCGCGCCGCCACGCGCGGCGACGGCACCACGGGCGAGGACGTATCGCTCAACGTGCGCACTATCAAGGATGTGCCCATGCATCTGTCCGAGCCGGCGCTCGCCCACATGGCCGCCGATCGCGAGCGCACCATCGAAGTACGCGGCGAGGTCTATATGCCCAAGGGCAGCTTTGTTCGTCTGAACGACGAGGCCGATGCCGAGGGTCGCGACCCCTTCGCCAACCCGCGCAACGCCGCCGCCGGCAGCCTGCGCCAAAAGGATCCCAAGGTCACGGCACGCCGTGACCTGGCCACCTTTATCTATGCCATTGCCGATACCGATCCGTTGCACGTCCACAGCCAGCGCGAGTTTCTGGACTGGCTGCGTAGCGCCGGCTTTAGCGTCAACCCCAACGTGGCTCGTTGCGCCACGCCGGCCGATGTCCACGAGTTCTGTGCCCAGGCGCTCGAGCATCGCGGTGACCTGGACTACGACATCGACGGCGTGGTTGTAAAGGTCGATAGCTTCCAACAGCAGCTCGACTTGGGCTTTACCGCCCGCGCGCCGCGCTGGGCCATCGCCTTTAAGTTCCCGCCCGAGGAAAAGCAGACCGTCCTGCGCGAGATACGCATCCAGGTGGGTCGCACCGGTGTGCTCACGCCGGTCGCCGAGTTCGACCCGGTGACGGTCGCCGGCTCCACCATCGCGCGCGCCACGCTGCATAACATCGACGAGATTCGCCGCAAAAACGTGCGCGAGGGTGACACTATCATCGTGCACAAGGCAGGCGACGTGATCCCCGAGGTCGTGGGCCCGGTGCTCGATAAGCGCCCGGCCGACAGCGTTGACTGGCAGATGCCCGAGGTCTGCCCCGTGTGCGGCAGCCCTGTGGTCCACGAGGATGGCGAGGTCGCTTACCGCTGCGTCTCCATCGACTGCCCCGCGCAGCTCAAGGAGCGTCTGCTCCACTGGGTGAGCCGCGGCTGCATGGACGTCGACGGCCTAGGCGACGAGATCGTCGACAAGATGATCGCCGCCGGCCTGGTCCACGATGTCGCGGACTTCTACCAGCTCACGATCGATGACATCGCAGGCCTGGACACGGGCCGCGTGGTAAAAGGGGGGCATCGTAAGGGCGACCCCATGCTCGATAAGCATGGAAAGCCGATGCTCAACGAGGACGGTACTCCAAGGCTTTACAAAGCCGATCGAATCGTTAAAAATGCGGGCGAGCCCATACCGGTGGGTGTGAAGACGGCTGAAAAGATAGTCGATGAGCTCAATAAATCTCGGCAGTTGCCGCTCCCAAGGATTCTGTTTGCTTTGGGGATTCGCTTGGTGGGGAAGAGCGTCGCCGAGCTTATAGCCCGGCGTTACCTTTCAATTGATGCACTTGTTATAGCTGACGAGGAAGATATAGCCCAGATCGAAGGGGTTGGACCGGAAATCGCAAATAGCATAAAGGAGTTCTTCTCTGTTCCGGAAAATCTCGATGTGCTTCAGCGACTTCGTGAATGCGGTTTCTCTCTCGAGGAAGACCTTATGGGCGCAATGCAGGCAAAGTCTGAAAAAGCTGGTATTTCCGCCAATCTCGCTTCAGAGCAACCACTAACAGGATTGACTTTTGTTCTGACCGGTACACTCGAGAAACGTTCTCGTTCCGAGGCTGGGGATGTGTTGAAACTTCTGGGGGCTAAGGTGACGGGGTCGGTTTCGAAGAAAACCTCCTATGTAGTTGCGGGGGCGAATGCGGGCTCAAAGCTCACTAAGGCCCAAGCACTTGGTGTGCCCGTACTGGACGAAGACCAACTTGAGGAAATTATCGAAACGGGCGAAGTTCCTGTGGAGTAGGGAGACTGTCATGGCGGCAGACGTACTGTTTTTGGATGTTGAAACTCCAAATGGACACAATGATCGAATTAGCTCAATTGGACTAATTCGATGTGACTGCAATGGTGCCGTCCTTGCAGAGGATTCCTATTTGGTTGATCCTGAGGAGCCGTTTTCGGAAATAAACATGAGGCTAACGGGCATTTCCCACGCTGATGTTGCCGGTGCTCCTACATTTCCGGAAATATGGTCACGCTCATTGAAAAGCTTGTTTGACGGAGCCGCTCTGGTTGCTCACAACGCTTCATTTGATTTGGCGGTTCTGTGGAAGCTATTCGACGCCTATGAACTTGACAGGCCCGAGTGGAATTACGCCTGCACTAAAGAGCTTGCCAAGCAGTGGCATCCAGAATACCCAGACTATAAGCTTCCAACGGTTTGCCGATGCCTAGATCTTGAGATGGGGAACCATCATCGAGCCTTGGACGATGCGGATGCTTGCAGGCGTATTTTCCACTCGTTGGTTATGGAAGACGAGGGGCGTGTCCCCACGTTTGCACCGTATAGTCTTGGTGCTAGTTGCAAACGACGTTCAAATGAAGGGGCTTCCCGTGCTTCGGCACAGAGAGTGAAGTCGGAAAAGACTGCCGATTACTGCGACTTTCTAAGTTTGTGCGAAATGATAGTCGCCAATGGCCGAGTTGATGCCTTGGAGGCAATGTCAGTACTGCAGTATGTCGAAGAACATGATAAGTTGCAAGGCGACCCTTTGCTCGACAAAGTTTGCTCGCTTCTAACTGCCGCTTTGGCGGATGGTGATATAGATGAGCGCGAATCCAATCAATTGGTTGGTTTATTGCAGGGGGTAATCAATCCCTGCTCCGATGGCGTAGCGCATCGACAGGTTCAAATTGAAGGAAAGAAATTCTGCCTCTCTGGTACTTTCTATCATGGTTCAAAAGAGTGTATCAAGCAGTTTATTTTGCAGAATGGCGGCCAGGTACTGAGTGGCGTGTCAAAGAAATGCGACTACGTGGTTGTGGGCGATGAAGGCAGCGATGCTTGGACTACAAAGAACTACGGGAGTAAGGTAAAGAAAGCCTTGGAACTCCAGTCCAAGGGCGATGACATTCAGATTGTCAGTGAAGATGCTTTAGGACTTTAGCGGGGTCGTTTTGGTGTAACATAATTGTGTACACAATTATGTTAGGAGTGTGCCATGCCCGTTTGCGTTCCAATTAAAGATATGCGGGACACCGCAAAGTTTTCTGAGCTCGTTGAAACTACTACGGGCCCAGTGACTGTTACAAAAAACGGCTATAGCAAATTTGTTGTACTTCGATCTGAAGACTATGACCTCATGGTTCAGGAACAGGCTAAGGCTCGCCTGATGGCTCGTATAGCTGTGGCCGAGCGGGAGCGTGCTGCCGGCACGGCGCGTGATGCCTTTGAGGCCCTCGATGACCTTGAGGCAAAATATGGCCTATAACGTCAAGATTCTGCCTACAGCTGAACAAGAGGTTGACGATATCGTTGATTATCTATTAGGGCATGGTATTTTTACCGCCCGGCATTTTCTTGATAAATACCGTAGTCAGCTCCAGCTTCTTCAAAGTGGTGTAGTTGACTACGGCTTATCGAAGTTACCCGAGCTTGCAGCGCTTGGCTACCATGCTTGCCTCGTCAATTCTTATGTAATGCTTTATTACTACGATAACGAGGACGTTGTGGTTGCCCATGTTTTTCACCAAAGCCAAGATTATGCCGCATTGGTGATATCTAGAAATCGATTCGAGTTGCTGGATAATGATTAGTAAGAACCGCCCGGAAGCACGATGCCTTCCGGGCGGTTCTTACTTTGCCGGGACAACCGGCACCGTGATCTGCGTCACGTAGGTCGCCGGGTCGTCGCTGATGATGTCGTCGATGGGGGCGATTTCGCGTTGCCCCGCTACGCTGCCAACTTGTCAAAAGCCCCACGCCGGTTGAGCACGGTAAACGCGACAACACAGATGACTGCCGACAAAATCGAGCCGCATGGCGAAGCGATGCCCATGGGAAACAGCGTGTCGGAATAGGCGTTCGACAGCAGCCACGCGCCCGGCACGCGAATGAGTGCCACGGCCAGCACGTTGTGCGCAAAGCCGATGTAACTCTTGCCGTATGCAGCGAAAAAGCCACTAAAGCAAATGTGGATGCCGGCAAAAATCGCGTCGAAAATGTAGCTGCGCATATAGCCGGTACCGGCCGCGACGACCGCGGAGTCCTTGGCAAAAAAGCCGATAAACGCCGGTGCCACCAGCCACATCAGCACCGTGATCAGGCAGCCATACACCACCGAGATCGTCATGGCGTCTTTGAGCACCTGACGCGCGCGATCGCCCTTGCCCGCGCCGGCGTTTTGCGCCGTGAGCGCGCTGACGGTGGCACCCATGGAACTCGGCACAATGAACAAAAAGCTGATCATCTTTTCGACCAGGCCCACGGCGGCAGCGTCGACGAGCCCTCGGTGGTTGGCAATGACGGTGATGAACATAAACGCCACCTGGATGCAGCCGTCCTGCACGGCCACGGGCACGCCGATCTTAAGAATGCTGCCGAGCACCTCGGGCTGGGGGCGCAGGTCGCTACGCTTAACGTGGATGTTCGTGCGACGGCTCTTGAGCCACACGAGCGCGAGGGCAACGCTTGCCGTCTGGGCGGTTACCGTGCCGAGCGCCGCACCCACGGGGCCGAGTCCCATGTGGCCGATAAATAGAAAGTCGAGCGCGATGTTGATGATGCATGCCACGCCGATCACGTACATGGGCGAGCGCGAATCTCCCAGCCCGCGAAAGATGGCCGAAAGAATGTTGTACGCGGCGATAAAGGGAATGCCGACAAAGCAGATACGCAGGTAGGCGGCGGTTCCTTCGACCGCCTCGGCCGGCGTGCCAATGAGTGCCACGATTTGCGGGCACAGTGCGAGCAGGATAGCGGCCAGCACCACCGAGACGCCCATAAAGAGTGTGATGGTGTTGCCGATGGCGGCCTCGGCGCGGTCGAAGCGGCGCGAGCCCACGGCGTGGCCAACGATGACCGTCGTTCCCATGGCCAGGCCCACAAGCGTCACGGTAATGATATAGAGCGTCTGCGCGCCATTGCCCACGGCGGTGATGCCGGCGGCACCGCTAAACTGCCCCATCATGTACAGGTCGGCCATACCGTAGAGCATCTGCAAAAAGTACGAGAGCATATAGGGCAGGGCAAAGACCGCGATGGTCTTGAGGATATTGCCGCGTGTGAGGTCGTGTTCCATGGGCGGGGCTTTCTGGCTGGGTTTGTTTACGTACCAGTGTAGTGAAAACCCTACAACGATTGTAGAGTCAAGGTTTGTGATGACGCCGGAGCGAAAAAGTCTCGCGCACCATTATTCCGAGTGAATATGGACACACATCACGAGAACTCGCCGCCGGCGCTAACCTTGCAGAAAACGATTTCGGAATACTTGACACCATTATTCGGCGCGCAATAATACGTGCGTTTGCGAACAACGTTTGATGGGGGTTGAACCTGCGTGCGCAATCTCAAAATACTGTTTTCCTATCTAGGGGCATACCGTCGCGATGCCATCCTCGGCGTGTTCTTTGTGTCGGTCGAGACGGTGCTCGAGCTGTTTATCCCGGTCATCATGGCCAACATCATCGATGTGGGCGTGCCTGCGGGTGATATCAGCTACATGCTGCTGCAGGGGTCGTACATGTTGGTGTGCGCTGCGCTTTCGCTGGTACTGGGCTTGGGTTATGCACACACGTCCGCCCGCGTTGCCTCGGGCCTAGGCGCTAACCTGCGCGAGGCTGAGTACAAAAAGATTCAGACGCTCGCTTTTGGTAACCTGGACAACTACGACGCCAGCTCACTCGTCACCCGCATGACCACGGACATCACCGTTATCCAAAATGCTGTGGGCAACGGCTTTCGCCCTATGGTGCGCGGCCCGGTGACGCTTATCGTCGGCCTTATCTACGCGCTGATGCTGTCGCGCCCGCTCGCCACCGTCTTTGCGATCATCTTGCCCGTGCTGGCAATCGTGCTGGGCGTCATCACCTATCGCGTGAGCCCGCTCTACCGCCAACTCCAGACCTCGATGGATCACCTCAACGGCGTGGTACAGGAAGACCTCACCGCCGTGCGTGCCGTCAAGGCCTACGTTCGTACCGAGCACGAGGAGGCCAAGTTCGACACCGTCAATACCGAGCTCGCGCGCACTGCGACAAAGACCTTTGGCAGCGCGGTGCTCAACCTGCCGGTGTTTCAGCTGTCGATGTACGTGGCTGCGCTCTCCATCCTGTGGATTGGCGGCCGCATGATTCTCGCCGGCAAGTTGGGTGTAGGCTCTCTCACGGGCTTTATGAGCTACGTGCTGCTGATCATGAATTCGCTCATGATGATTTCCAACGTGTTTTTGCTGCTCACGCGCGCTCTTACGAGTGTGGGCCGTATCGCCGAGGTGCTCGATGAGGAGCCCTTTATCGCCAACCCCGCGGGAGACCTCGCGATTGCGGCGCCAGCGGACGGCAGTATCGAGTTTCGCGACGTTTCCTTTAAATACCGCGCGGATGCAGCCGAGGATGTGCTCGAGCATATCGACCTTCGCATCGAGAGCGGCTCGACGGTGGGCATCCTCGGCGGCACGGGCTCGGGCAAGAGTTCGCTTGTGCAGCTGATTGCGCGCCTGTACGACGCCACTGAGGGCACCGTGCTTGTGGGCGGACACGACGTGCGCGACTACGACCTCGCGACCTTACGCGATGCCGTGGGCATTGTGCTGCAAAAGAATGTGCTGTTCACGGGCACCGTGCGCGAGAACCTGCAGTGGGGTAATCCGCAGGCGTCGGACGATGAGCTCCTCGCGGCTTGCCGCGCGGCGTGCGTGGACGAGTTCCTTGATCGCATCGGCGGACTCGACGGCGAGTTGGGCCAAGGCGGCGCCGGTGTCTCGGGTGGCCAGAAGCAGCGCCTGTGCATCGCACGCACACTGCTCAAGCATCCGCGCGTGCTCATTTTTGATGACTCCACCAGCGCGGTCGATATGGCGACCGACGCTAAGATTCGCGAGCACATCGCTCGGATTCCCAATACGACCGTGCTCATCATCGCCCAGCGCATCGCGAGCGTCATGGATGCCGATCGCATTGTGGTGTTGGATGACGGTCGTGTCCACGGCGTGGGCACGCACGAGGAACTGCTGGCGGGCGACAACATATACCAGGAGATTTACGCCTCGCAGATGGAGTTTGCGGGGAACACGGACGCCAGCGACGGCGGCGACGATGGCTGCGCGAATGATCCGTTTTCCTCCGTTCCCAGCGGATCGCCCTTGGAAGGGGGTGAGCGCCATGCCTAAGACCGCAGCCCAAGCACGCCCGGCCGACCTCAAGCGCACGGTGCGCCGCCTGCTCTCCTACATGGGGCATGCCAAGTTCTCGTTGCTCGCGGTGGGCGTGCTCGCCTCCGTCGCCGCCATCGCGAGCCTCGCCGGCACCTACATGGTGCGCCCCATCGTTAACGGTTTGGCTACGGGCGGGGAGGAACTGCTCGCCAAGCAGGTCATCCTGACGGCGATCATCTACGCCGCGGGCGTGCTTTCGGCCCTGGGCTACTCGCAGATCATGGTGCGCGCGGCCCAACGCGTGGTGTCCGATATTCGCCGCGACCTGTTCGCGCACATCCAGACGCTGCCGCTCAGTTATTTTGACAGCACGCGCTCGGGCGACATCATGAGCTTTTTCACCAATGACGTCGACACCGTCTCCGAGGCGCTCAACAACAGCTTTGCCAACGTGATTCAGGCCGCCATTCAGGTTGTGGGCACCACGGCTATGCTCATCATCCTTAACTGGCAGCTCACGATTATCACACTCGTGTGCGATGCGGCCATTGTGCTGTATGCGCGCTACTCGGGCGCGCGCTCTAAGCGTTTCTTTGCTGCCCAGCAGGCATCGCTTGGCGACCTGGACGGATACGTCGAAGAGATGGTCTCGGGCCAAAAGGTCATCAAGGTCTTTAACCGCGAGGCGGCGAATGTCGCCGGCTTCACCTGCCGCAACGACGAGCTTCGCCGCACCGGCACCGCCGCCGTGAGCTATGCCAACTCCATGGTGCCCATGACCGTGGTGATTGGCTACGTCAACTATGCCATCGTCGCCGTGGCGGGCGGCATGCTCTGCATCAAGGGACTCGCCGACGTGGGCGCGCTCGCGAGCTACCTGGTCTTTGTGCGCCAGGCGGCCATGCCCATCAACCAGTTTACGCAGCTGGGCAACTTCTTGCTCAACGCGTTGGCCGGTGCCGAGCGCCTGTTTGCGGCTATGGACCTTGAGCCCGAGGTGGACGAGGGCTGCGTGGAGCTGGTGCAGACGGGCGACGCCGCGTGGGCGTGGAAGATTCCCGAGGGCCAGGGCGTGGGCGCGTACGGGCACTTGCATGACGTGGCAGCCGTTGATGAGTCGGGCCGCGCGGTGGCCGCCGACGGCATCGAGCTCACGTGCGGCTTGGTCCCGCTTGCCGGCGACGTGCGCTTCCATGCCGTGGACTTTTCCTACGTGCCGGGCGCCCGCGTGCTCACGGACCTCAACCTGTTTGCCAAGCCGGGGCAAAAGATTGCGTTTGTGGGCTCCACGGGCGCCGGCAAGACGACCATCACCAACCTCATCAACCGCTTCTACGAGGTCGATGACGGCGAGATCACGTACGACGGCATCGACGTCAAGCACATTGCCAAGGCCAGCCTGCGCGGGTCGCTCGGCATTGTGCTGCAGGACACGCACCTGTTTAGCGGCACCATTGCGCAGAACATCCGCTTTGGCAAGCTCGACGCGACCGACGAGGAAGTGCGCGCCGCTGCCGAGGCCGCCTGCGCCGACTCGTTTATCCGCCGCCTGCCGCGGGGCTACGACACACCGGTCACGGCCGACGGCGCCAACCTGTCGCAGGGTCAGCGTCAGCTGCTCGCCATCGCGCGCGTGGCCGTCGCCGATCCGCCGGTGCTCATCCTGGACGAGGCCACGAGTTCCATCGACACGCGTACCGAAAAGCTCATCGAGCGCGGTATGGACCGCATCATGCGCGGTCGCACCACGTTTATGATCGCGCACCGCCTGTCCACTGTCCGCGACGCCGACGCCATCATGGTCCTCGAACACGGCCGCATCATCGAGCGCGGCACGCACGAAGAGCTGCTCGCCCAGCACGGCGAGTACTGGCAGCTGGCGCATGGCTTAAAAGAGCTGGATTAACCCGTTCGAGCACGATGCTTTGACCCCTCCGTGCCTCTTACCTCGCCTCAAACCATCACAACATTCGACGTTTTTCGCCAAAAACGGGAAAAGCATCGAATGTTGTGATGGTTTTTCTGCCACTCGACCGGGTGGAATCGCTTTCTTGCGCACGAAGGTGTGCGGACCCGTGAGCAGGGGAATAAGGTTGGTTATCCGACTCCATTGGAGGGCTCATGGACCTGCCGATCGTCCTGTCCCATAAGACTGCCTGGCTGTACCACAACGTGGCGCGCCCGTCCGAGTCGCTCTCGCGAGCAAGCAGTCTATACGATGAGGACTCGCTTGCTAACGAGGCGGAACCGACCGCGAGCCTGCCCAAATTGGGACTCGATGCCAAGGGGCTGAGGGCTTCAACGGCGGTTGGGATCGTTGCCGACCATCTGGTTTCTCTTGGTATTCCACGAGAAGAGCTCGATCATATCGACACGCTCGTCAACTTCGATTTTGAGCGCTCGACGCCGGCTGGATTTAGGTGCCACGTGTTTGGGGCGCCGATACCTCCAGACCATCTTATCGAGGTGGCAGAGGGCCTTCTGGTGGTTGATGAGGTCATGTGCTTTGTCCAAGCGGGTTTGTGGATGAGTGAGCCCGAGCAGCTGGAATATGGCTACGAAATCTGCGCCCGATACCATTTGAATCATCTGTCGACAGGCGATTATATCGAGATGGGGCAGAGGTATACCGTTGCCGACTTGATTACTTATTGCAATGGGAACCGATCTCGTCAGGGGGCTATACGCGCGGCCGCCGTGCTCAAGCGCGTGCACGATGGCGCGCGGTCGCCCATGGAGACGGCCACCGCAATCATGGTCGTAGCAAAACGTTCTCAGGGAGGGCTGGGATACGCCAAGATCGAGCTCAACCATCGGGTCGATGTCCCCAACGAGTTCAAGTATCTCGCAAAGGCCGGGTATTTCGAGATCGACGTATATGCGCCTGCGAGCGGTACGGGGATTGAATACAACGGCTCTGACCATCTTGATAAACAGCGCAGCGCGTCGGATGCGGAGCGTATGACCGTGCTGAGCGCGCTGGGCTTTAGGATGATCGTCCTCACCGGGACTCAGTTTGCCCATCAACTGCAATTGCATCGGGCAATGAATGCCATCGCGCTCGCTATGGGCCTTAAGTGCGACCGAAGCGAAGCGTTCCAGAAACGTCAGAACGACCTACGAGAATTCGTGATTCGGCACTGGGACGGCGGCCTTTAGGGACGTTCCGGTCCTTCTGCGGGGTGCCGTGGGCAGGCAAAGCATCACAACATTCGACGTTTTTTGCCAAAAACGGAAAAAGCATCGATTGTTGTGATGGTCTGTGTGTTGAGGATGGGCTCGGAAGGTCCGTTTTGTTCGAGGCGACCTGTCCTGTCGTACGGGTGTCGGCATGATTCTCTCGTGGGGTATTATGTTTTCCGAAGAATAAAACGCCGCGTGAGGGGAGGGCTGCGTGGGCGGGCACGTGCAACATGACGGTTTTGGCCGCGACATTAATTACCTGCGCATTGCCGTTACCGACAAGTGCAATTTCCGCTGCATTTACTGCATGCCAGCCGATGGCGTGGCGCCCCGTGCGCACGACGAGCTGCTCAGCGCCGAGGAAATCGCCCGCTTTGTGCGCCTGGTGGCGGGGGAGGGCATTCGCCGCGTGCGCCTGACGGGTGGTGAGCCGCTGGTCAGCCGCCGTATTATTCCGCTCATTCGCGACATCCGCGCGATTCCGCAGATCGAGGACATTTCGCTCACCACCAATGGCGCCCTGCTGCCCAAGCTGGCGCCGCAGCTCAAAGACGCCGGTCTTAACCGCGTCAACATCTCGCTCGACACGCTCGACCCTACGCTGTTTGGAAAGATCACGCGTCTGGGCCGGCTCGAACAGACCATGGCTGGCATCGACGCGGCGCTGGCTTGGGGCTTTGAGCCCGTTAAGGTCAACTGCGTTGTTGTGCGCCGGCTCAACCAGGATGTGGCAGCCCTCGCGCGGCTTACGCTTGACCGCCCCATCCATCTGCGCTTTATCGAGTACATGCCCATTGGTGACGAACACACGAGCTCGCATTGCGCTGTGGACCCGCATGCGCCCGCGCTCAATCCCGAGCTGTGGGACGCGGGCGATACCGTGCCGAGCGACGAGCTGCGGGCGCGCATCAATGCCTGGGCCGCCGCGACGGGACTGGGCGAGCTCGAGCCGCTCGACATCAACGACGCTCCTGCCGGCGCGGGTCCTGCGCGCTATTGGCACTTTCCGGCCGCGGCGGGAACGGTCGGCTTTATCAGCGCCATGTCCAATCATTTTTGCGCGAACTGCAACCGTCTGCGCCTGACGGCAGACGGCAACGTGCGTCCGTGCCTGTTCAGTGATGCCGAGTATTCGGTGCGCGACGCCCTGCGCCGTGGTGATGATATGCAGGTGCTTTCGATTTGGCGCGATGCCGTGGCCCACAAACCGCAGGAACACGCGATAATTGAGGGCACGCAACGATTTATGTCCCAAATCGGAGGATGATCATATGGCCAAGAGCAGGTACGCCGATGCCACCAAGGCCGCTCGCAGGGCCGCGATGTCTGCCCACAAAGTCACGGCTGCGGCCAGCGATGTCGTTACAGGTGCGCAGCCGTCTGCCAGTGCTGCTACCGAGCCCGCCCGCGACGCCCGTCGCGACGAGCTGACGCACGTGGACGCCAAGGGCGAGGTGCGCATGGTCGACGTGTCCGACAAGGCCGAGACCCATCGCATTGCTATCGCCGAGGGCACTATCCTCATGCATCCCGAGACGCAGGCCATGGTGCTGCAGGACCGCGCCAAGAAGGGCGACGTGCTTGCCTGCGCGCGCGTGGCGGGCATTATGGCCATCAAGCGCACGAGTGACATCATCCCCATGTGCCATCCGCTGCTCATTACCAAGAGCAAGTGCGACATTGCGCCCATCGCTCCGGCGGGAACGCCTGTCGATGACGTGCCCGAGGGCTGGGCGCCGGCGCGCGCGGACGGGCAGGTTGGCTTTCACGTACTGGTTACGGCCGGCGTGACGGGCAAGACGGGTATCGAGATGGAGGCGTTGACCGGCGCGAGTGCCGCGTGCCTAACCATCTACGACATGTGCAAGGCCGTCGATCGCGGCATGGAGATCGTCGACGTGCGCCTGCTGCACAAGGAGGGCGGCCGCTCGGGCGTGTGGGATCGTGCAGAGCGTCAGGCCGCTGCCGTTGAGGCCGTGGCCGCTGACGGTGCCGTGCCCGCAAGCGCACCCGTCGCCGTCGCGCCCACAGTTCCAGCTCCGGCCGTCCCCGCGATCGCGTTTATCGGCTACCAAAACTCGGGCAAGACCACGCTCGTCGAGAAGGTTATCGCCGAGCTCACCCGCCGCGGCCTGCGCGTGGGTTCGCTCAAGCATCATGGGCATCATGGCTTTGATATCGATGTGCCCGCTAAGGATACCTGGCGCCATCACCAGGCCGGATCCAAGCACGTGGGCCTCATCTGCGCCACGCGCTGGGCGGAGTACGCCGACACGCGCGAGGAGGACGAGATGCCCGCGCGTGAGCTGCTGTCGCGCTACAACGATGTTGACGTGGTGATCATCGAGGGCTACAAGACCGAGGGCTTCGACAACATCGTGGTCGCGCGCTCCGGTGTCGACCGTCTGCGCGGCAAGAGCTCGCTCGACCTGGTCGACGGTCACACGCTGGCCCTTGCCTGCAACGAGGCTCTGGCACGCCAGGCCTTCGACGCCGGCTTTGCGACCCGAACCATCAACATCAACGACGCCCGAGCCATCTGCGACCTCATCCAAGATTATCTGGCCTAAAGCCTGTCAAAAGGGGACAGGTTTATTTTGGCAGGTTTTATCTTGGCAAACGTCATATCCACCACAAAGGGGCCAGGCTCCTTTGTGGTGGATTTTGCTTTGGTAGATGTGTGGGGCATGCCTTACAATCTACCAAGTAGTTCATGACGGGCGAAAAACGGAGAGAAGGGGCTTGATGCGTCCTTAGTGTTTCTTGCGAATAGATTGATTTGACAGACGGTGGCGAATGCCCACCGTCCGCATTCGTATGAAACAAGGAGTCTCCATGCTCGCCTCTCTTTTCTCAAAGCCTCAATCATCGCTGTCCGTGCAGGCCAAGCGCCTGGTGGCGATGCGCTTTCTCATCTACACCGGCTTCCAGACCAGCTACTTTATCGGCGTCATCGGAACGCTCACCTATGCGGACGACGCTTCGGTCGTCGCGACATCGCTGGCCGTCCTGTTTATGAATGTATTCGTGATCCTGGGATCCTTTGCGGGTGGCGCGGCGCTTGACGCCTGGGGCCCGCGCCGCCATTTCTTGCTGAGCATCGTGGGCACGCTGGCAACCGACGCGGCGATCCTCGTTTTTGGCAGCGCGACCGGAACAGTCCTTGCCGGCGCGGTGCTCCTGGGCTTTGTGATGGGATTCGCCCAGCCTATTGCCACATCCTATCCGGCCTACCTCACCGATGATCCCGTTGAGCTCAAAGACATCAACTCCGCCATCGCCATGTTTTCAAACGTGAGTATCATCGTTGGCCCCACGCTGGGCGGCTTTGTCGCGGCGGCTGCGTCGTCGCGCGCGGTGTTCGTGCTCATGATGATCTTTACCGTACTGGCGCTCGTCGCCGGTTGGGGCTTTAGGCCGCAGACCAGCCATGTCGCCGGAGATGCGGATGCCGATTCGGCAGAGGAAGGGGAGCGTGCGGGACAAAGCTCCAACCCCAGTACATCCACCCGCGCCACCTTCGCAGCCAGCATCAAGACAGTCTTCACCAACAGCGTCCTCGCGCTACTTTTCTGCATCATTTTTCTTTCGAACTTTGGCTACGGGGCCTTCGATCCGCTCGAGTCGTTTTTCTATCGCGATGTCCTACGCGTCGGCGTTGAGTGGATGGGCTGGCTCTCGTCGGCCTCGGGCGTGGGCGCGGTGCTGGGCGCCGTGGTCGCGCTCCGCTTGCCGCCGCACCTGGTCAATCTTAAAACGCTGCTCGTGGCGCTTATGTCTGTGGGTCTGGGAAGCCTGCTCTATGTGGGGACACCGTACGTGGGTGTGGCCTTTGTCGGCCAGGTCGCCCTGGGCATAGCTTGGGGTGTCGTCAACCCGCTCCACAACACCATCGTGCAAACGACGGCTCCGCTCGAGCAGCTCGGTCGCGTCAACTCGGTCATGGGCTTTGGCAACATGTTCGCCGGCGTGGCCCCTCTGGCGGTTGCACCGTGGCTGGCGGCAACATTTGGCGTACAACGGACGCTCGTGGGGGCAGGCATGGTCGTGACGGCGGTTCCCGCGGCGCTGCTGCTGTTTGGACGCCGGCATTTGGATCGTGCCGCAAAGCAGTAAAAACCATCACAACATTCGATGAAAATCGCGATTGTGCCGAAAAACATCGAATGTTGTGATGGTTTGCGCCCCGGGCCAGGCCACCCTTCGGGTCTGGTCACCACAAAGGGGCCAGGCACCTTTGTGGTGGTTTTTGCTTTGAGGGGCCGCGCCTGTGCCTTGGTATACCATGTACGCCGTTAACGACCACACCCCACACCGCCGCACAACCCAGAAAGGCCCCCATGGACGCCACCTTCAGCCACATCAAAGCTGTGTTCTGCGATATCGACGGTACGCTGCTCA
>NZ_JBDMHA010000036.1:0-25482 GCF_039752985.1 Collinsella aerofaciens | reverse complement strand
AACAATCGTCAATATCGGTCGGAGGGGTGGCTTTGTAAAGCCGTTTGTCTCCACCCGCGTAGCGGGTGGTTTAAAGCTGGCCGCTGCGCGGCCAGCGGACTAAAGTCTTGAAACCAGAAACGGCGCCGCTCCCGCGACGCCGTCATATTCCCTGGTGCCCCCGGGCGGATTCGAACCGTCGACACCCGCTTTAGGAGAGCGGTGCTCTATCCCCTGAGCTACGGAGGCATGTTGTACTAGTGTAGCAGATTTACCCCTTTGCCATGTAGCGCATGGCCACTCATCGAGAAGGCTCTATAGCGAATAGTTTCCGAGGGCAATCCTCAATATCGGAAAGAATAACCCGGAATAACGCGAAATAATGGGACAAGCTTTCCCAACTGGCCCTCAAAAGGAAAATGCATCCCGGAATGAGAACAAATTCCGGGATGCATTTTCCGCCATCTATCGCCAACGATTAGCTGTCTCTGTGGAAAAGGCTCTTGATGGCAGCGGGGATGCTCTTGGCGCCCTTGGTCGTTACGTCGATAAAATCGGGCGAACGCACGAGCTTATCCTCATCGACGTACTTACGGACCGCACGAAGCGTCTCTTTGTCATCGCGCGTCGTAAACGTAAAGTGGCCGTTATCCTTGGTAAAGATGGCAAAACGCGTGATCTTCTTGGTGCCGCGCAAAACCTCGGCGGCAATATAGTCGACCTCGTCCCACGGGATTTGAATATAATCCTCGGGATTGCGCTCGTTATAGTACTCGAACGCCTTATTGCCCACCATCACGTTACCGTGGCTGGTAAGCCCCATCAGGCAGGTTGCCGGCGTTGCCAGATCGACCGTGCTGTTCTGAGATTGCGCCATACGCGCCTCGCCCTCCAATTAAAACAATCGGACCGCATCCAGTGTACCCACCGGGTGCGGTCCGTTTCAATGGCTCAAAAGCCCTTACCTAGCAACTCTCGGTCTTAAGCCGAAGCGTGCTTACATGAAGCCGCAGAAGCGACCGATGATGCCGACGGCGAAGAGAGCCAGGATGATGACGATCGGGCTAACCTTCTTCTTGAGGAGCTTGCAGACCAGCAGGGTCAGGCACACGGCGGCAAGGCCGGGGATGAGCTGATCGAGGTTGGCCTGAAGCGTGGTGACCTTCATCTGATCAAGGGCGGTAGCACCGACGGAGTTGTACATCGTCAGCGCTTCCTTGATACCCTCGGAACCGGAAGGCAGGCTAGCCCAGTCGATAAAGGCGCCAGCAGACTGCTTGACCGTGGAGACGATCGGGGTGAAGGAAATGGACACCCAGCGCTCGACCAGGGCGCCGATGATGAACATACCCAGGATGGAAGCGCCCTCGGTGACCTTGCCCATCAGACCGCCGGAGAGGTCCTTGGCGATAGAGGAGCCGACCTTGTAGCCAAACTCCTGCGTGTACCACAGGAAAGCGTAACGGATGATGTTCCACGCGAAGAAGAACAGCAGCGGACCGACGATGCTGCCGGACATGGCCAGGGAAGCGCCCAGAGCGCCCAGAATCGGGCGAAGGGTGAACCAGAAGACGGGGTCACCGACGCCGGCGAGCGGACCCATCATACCGACCTTGACGCCCTGGATGGCGACGTCATCGATCGGAGCACCGTTGGCGCGCTCCTCCTCGAGGGCGAGGGTAACGCCAATGACGGGGGCGGAAACATAGGGGTGGGTGTTATAGAACTCCAGGTGGCGCTTAAGCGCGGCAATCTGGTCATCCTTGCTGGTGTAGAGCTTCTTGATCGCAGGGATCATTGCGAAGCACCAGCCGCCGTTCTGCATACGCTCGTAGTTCCACGAGCCCTGAAGGAACTGATGACGGAAGCAAACCTTCTTACGGTCAGCCTTGGTGAGCTGAATCTTGTTCTCTGCCATATGTATCACTCCCCTCCTACTCGTAATCGTTCAGAATGTCGCCGAGCGGGTCGCCGGAGCCACCGCCCGTGCCGCCACCCTGCTTGGCCAGATCCTTAAGGCCAAGGTAGATGAGGGCAAGGGAGATGCCGATGAGGCCAAGGGCGATCAGCGTGAGCTGAGGGATGGCAGCAAGGACAAAGCCGAGGATGAAGAACGGCCAGGTCTCCTTGGTGGCCATCATGTTGATGACCATGGCGTAACCGACGGAAGCGACCATGCCGCCGCCGACGGCCATGCCGCCGGACAGCCAGTCGGGCATAGCGTTAAGCGCGTTGGTAACAGCCTCGGCCGGGATAACGCACAGAAGTACTGCCGGGATGGCGATACGAAGGCCCTGCATGAGGATGGCAGCGTACTGCCAGCGCTCGATGCCGGAGAAGTCGCCCTTCTCGGCGCAACCGTCCATGGCGTGAGCGATAGCGGTAGCAATGGTACGGCAGATCATGGTCAGGAACAGACCAGCGACCGACAGCGGGACGGCGACGGCGATGGCCGCGGTAACGGCCTTGGCCGAATCAGTGGCGCCACCGTTGAGGGCGAGCACCATGATGATCGAAGAAGCGACCGAGGCCAGAGCGGCGTCAGGCGCGACGGCGGCGCCGACGTTAGCCCAGCCAAGGGCCATCATCTGGAGCGAACCGCCCAGGAGGATGCCCTCCTGAAGGTGACCGGTTACGAGACCGATAAGCGTGCATGCCACGAGCGGCTGATGGAACTGGAACTCATCCAGAATGCCTTCCATACCGGCAAGCAACGCGACAATCGCAACAAGCAGAATAGTGATTGCAGACATGTATCGGACCCTCCTTTACTATGCTTGAGCGGCCAGTTCGGCCTTAGCTTTCTTCAACATGGCGTCGAGATCCTCGGAGGAATCCGAAGGAACCTTGCGGACCTCGAACTTGACGCCCTTGGCCTTGAGGGCCTCGAGAGTCTTAACGTCGTCATCGCCCATGGCGACGGCGTTGGTGACGACGACCTTGCCCTTGGAGTGAGCCATGGAACCGATGTTGACTTCCTTGATGTCGACGCCGGCCTCGATGGCCTTGAGCAGATCCTGCGGGTTCTCGAAGAGCAGCATGGCCTTGGTGTCACCAAAGCGCGTGTCCTTGACGACCTCGGCCATCTTCTTGATGGGCACGACGTTGGCATGGACTCCCGGAGGGGCAGCCTGCTCGATCATGGTCTTGCGGAGCTCGTCGTGAGCAACGCCGTCGGAAACCACGATGATGCGGTTGGGGTTGATCTGCTTGGTCCACGTGGTGGCCACCTGACCATGAAGCAGACGGGTGTCGATACGGACGTGGGCAATCTTGATGTGCCCGTCGCCGATGACCGTTCCCGGAGGGATGGCGCCTGCAGGAGCAGCGGCGGCCGCAGCCGGCTTCTTCTCCTCGGGCTCCAGAGACTCGGGCTTGACGCGCACGCCAGCCTTAGCCTCAGTCACGAGATGTTTTGCGATCGCATGTGCAGTGTTCTTTGCGTCAAAGCGCTGCGAATATGCCTCGATGAGCATAGGCAGGTTGACACCGGTGACGATAGCCCAGGAATCATGGCCCTCGATGAGCCCGCTGATCTGGTTGAACGGCGTGCCGCCCCACAGATCAACGAGGAAGAGCACCTGCTCCTGGTCCTCGAAGGAAGCGATTGCTTCCTCGACCTTGGCACGGAAGTCGTCGGGGCCCATGCTCGGCTCGAGCGAGACCACGGCAACAGACGGCTGATCGCCAAAGACCATCGAGCCCGTCTGCTTGATTCCAGCTGCCAAGTCCCCGTGGCTAGCAAGAACAATACTTACCATCACATAACCTCCTTTTTGTCTACGTATTTCCTACACGACATGAAGGAAGTATACCTGTTTGGTTTGTGGAATTATAGCTAAATTCGCAAAAGGTTGGATTATTTGTTTAAACGTCTAAGTTTGTTACAAATTGATTACGTTGCCGGTTTACAGCTTATTGCCTGCTAAAACGTGATTTGCTGATTGCTTTCAAAGACATATAAAGGTGCACTGTTCGTTAAGACCGCTTTTAGGTGGATCCCAATGCGTCTGCGTGCCACCATTTTGTTTAAACAGACATGACTTGACTAACCGAAGCAAATATGTTTAGAACTCTAGCCCATGTAGTCATTGGATGTTAGGCGATGTGGAGAGGGTTGGCGGCGTCGACGGCATCGGGGGCGTCGGAAGGACCGTCGGGGACAGCGTCTGCCGGGTCCTCGTCGGGGGTCTCGATCTGTTTGATCATGACCTCTTGGCCCTGCAGCAAATAGGTCTCGCCGCTACCGCAATGGGGACAGGTCTTGCCGTGCTCGACCGTCGCGTAGTCGCGGCCGCACGCCTCGCAATGCGTCACGGCCTCGACAGGCTCCACGATAAGCTCCGCGCCCTGCGTGATAGGCTTTTTATCCGCCGCCCAGCGCCAAGCGTCGAGTAGTAGATCGGGGACGACGCCCGAGACCTCGCCCAGCAGCAGCGTGACGCTCGAAACGCGACGCACGCCATGAGCGCGCGCCACATTCTCAACATCGCGAATGATGTGATAGACGATTCCGAGCTCGTGCACTTTTAATTCCTTCCGCCGTTCTACCGAACGGCGGTCGGCTTGACGCTGCGCGAGCCCCAGACGGGCGATCTGCCTTTCAATCGTCGGGCATGGGCAAAAGCCCTATGCCCTCCTCTTTCAAGGCACCTCGCCACGCCTGGGACTCGCTCGCTGTCCAACCGCTCTCTGCGCCGTTCTCCTGCTTGTTGCGTTTCTTACTTCTTCCCGAATTTAATCTTGATGGCGCGCTTGAGCGCGTACTTGCCCAGGCTTGGAAGCTTTTGCTCGTATTTGACCATCGTGGAGCACTCGGGGCGGTCGCGATCCAGATGGATGGCGTCGAACGCGCACTTGGTGGTGCACAGGCCGCAGCCGATGCACTTGTTGGGGTCGACGATCGAGGCACCGCAGCCCAGGCAACGGGCGGTCTCGGCGCGCACCTGCTCTTCGGTAAAGGTCTCGACGTACTCGCTAAACGGCGCAGCCTTCTCGCGTTCGCGGTCCACATGCGCAACCTCGCGGCTCGCGTTGTCGTAGCTCTCGATCACGACATCGTCGCGGTCGAGCGCGGTGTAGCGGCGCTGGTTGCGGCCGATGGTGAGCGTGGAGCCCGGCTGCACAAAGCGATGGATGGACACGGCAGCCTCGTGGCCGGCGGCAATGGCATCGATGGCAAAGCTGGGGCCGGTGTAGACGTCGCCGCCCACAAAGATGTCGGGTTCGGCGGTCTGGTAAGTCTGGGGATCGGCCAGGGCGCCCTGGCCGCGGCCGAGCTCCACCTTGGAGCCAGCCAGCAGGTCGCCCCACACAATGGACTGGCCAATCGACATGACGACACGGTCGGCATCGACACGGCGCAGATCGTTCTCGTCGTACTCGGGCGCAAAACGGCCCTCGTCGTCAAAGACACGCGTGCAGCGCTTGAAGGTGATACCGCACACACGACCGGCCTCGTCCAGGTGAATCTCCTTGGGGCCCCAGCCGCAGCTGATGTGAGCGCCGTCCTCAACGGCCTCGCGACGTTCCTCCTCGCTGGCGGGCATCTGGACCTCGCTCTCCAGGCAGAACATCTCAACGTGCTCAGAGCCCAAACGGCAGGCGTTGCGGGCAACGTCGATGGCCACGTTGCCGCCGCCCACCACAATGGTGCGGCCGGACAGGGTATCGATCTTGCCGCTGTTAACCTCGCGAAGGAAGTCGACGGCCACGGTCACGTCCTCGGCATCCTCGCCCGGAATACCGGCAAGGCGGCCGCCCTGGCAGCCGATGGCCACGTAAAAGGCCTTAAAGCCCTGCGCGCGCAGCTCGTCGAGCGTCACATCACGACCGACCTCCACGCCATAGCGGAACTCGGCACCCATCAGGCGAATGATCTCGACCTCGGCCTCGATAACGTCCTTCTCCAGCTTAAAGCTGGGAATGCCGTAGGTGAGCATGCCGCCCGGGCGCTCGTTCTTCTCGAACACGACGGGCTTGTAGCCCTTCTCGGCCAGATAGAAGGCGCAGGACAGGCCGGCCGGACCGGCACCGATGATGGCGATCTTCTGATCGAAGCCGCCGGCGCGCGTCGGCGTAACCACGGGCGGGACGTAGCGGGTCGCGGCATCCAAATCGCGCTGGGCGATGAACTTCTTGACCTCGTCGATAGCCACGGCGGCGTCCACACGGCCGCGAGTGCAGGCATCCTCGCAGCGGCGGTTGCACACGCGGCCGCAGATGGCGGGCAGCGGGTTCTCGCGCTTAATGAGCGCCAACGCCTCGTCATAGCGACCCTGAGCCGCGAGCTTCAAATAGCCCTGAACGGCAACGTGCGCGGGGCAGGCCGTCTTGCAGGGAGCGGTGCCGGACTCATGCGTCTCGATGCGGTTGTCGTTGCGGTAGTTGGGCGACCACTTGGTGTGATCCCACTTGGTGGCATCGGGCAGCTCCTGGCGCGGATACTCGGGCACCTGTCCGCCGGCCTTTTTACTGCAGAGCTTCTGGCCCAGTTTGGCGGCGCCGGCCGGGCACACCTCAACGCAGCGACCGCAGGCAACGCACTTGTCCTTCTCGACCTTGGCGACATAGGCCGAGCGCGACAGGTTGGGTGTGTTGAACAGCTGAGAGGTGCGCAGGGCGTAGCACACGTTGATGTTGCAGTTGCAGATAGCGAAGATCTTGTTCTCGCCGTCGATATTGGTGATCTGGTGCACAAAGCCGTTGTCCTCGGCCTGGCGCAGGATGTCGTAGACCTCGTCGCGCGTCACATAGTGGCCACGGTCGGTCTCGACCACGTAGTCGGCCATATCGCCCACGGCGATGCACCAATCGGCCGGGTCGTCGGCGCAGCCCTCACCCATCACGCGACGGCTCGCGCGGCAGCTGCAGGTGCTAGCGGCATATTTGCCATCGTATTTGTCGAGCCAATGCTCGATATGCTCGATCGGCACCGACGTGCTTGCGGCATCGATAGCCTTCTCGACCGGAATGACATGCATGCCGATGCCGGCACCACCGGGCGGCACCATCGGAGTGGCCTTGGACAGCGGTCCCTTGGACGCCTGCTCAAAGAACTTGGCATAGACCGGGTGCTCCTCGAGCTGGCTCACGCGCATGTTGAGGAACTCGGCGGAACCCGGCACCAGCATGGGCAGCACCCACTGCTTGGCGCGCTCGGGGTTTTCCCAGTTGTACTCGAGCAGGCCCGTGTAGCTCATATCGTCGAGCATCTTCTCGATATCGGCTTCGGGCATGCCGGTGAGCTTGACCATCTCGGGCAGCGTATAGGGACGGCGCATCTTCATCTTGCAGAGCACTTCGGCCTGCTCGTCAGTCGCGGCCTCGGCAAACGACCAGTACTCGTAGCCCAGCAGCTCATCGCGATGCAGCAGACGGTTGGTGCAGTGCTCGCACAGCTTGACGATGGCCTCGCGCGGATGCTCCGGCAGCGGCGGCACGAACTCCGAACCGATGTCGGGCTCGGTGTAGCTAATCCCCGGTCCGTTGAGAATCATGGTTGTCCCTTCTCTTGCCACAGCCCGGCGAGACCGCGGCACCCCTCTTTTTTGCAGGCCGGGCATGCCCCCATGCCGTTCACCCGCCATTAGTTGACATTGTGTCAAAAATAGTATTGACGAACCGTCAACAATATTCAAGACTGTTAGGCGAACGGTCAGGCAAAAGAGGATGAAAGGCGGCAAAACATGGGCAACAACACAGCAGATACCTCTGTAGTCAATGCCGTTCCCGCATCCGATAGCGCGGCAAAGCGCCTGACGGGCGACGAACGCCGTCGCGAGATCCTCGATGCCGTGCGCACCGTAAGCTCCGAGCTGGGCGTGTCCCACCTATCGGTATCGGCCGTGACCAAGCGAGCCGGCTGCACGCGTTCATTGTTCTACCACTACTTTGCCGATATGGACGCCGCCGTCACCGCCGTCATGGACGAGGCGATCGACGGCTTTATCTCCGAACTCGAGCAGTGGAACGCCGACCGCACCGTCGGCGATATCGAAGGCGCGCTCGACACCGTCGCCCCGCTCTTTAAGCGCCTGGTCGCCAGCGGCCACGAGCTGCCGAGTACGCTCACCTCAAGCAGCGGCGCGCTCTACGGCGGCTTTTTGCACAACGTGGTCCAGCGCGTGGCGCAGTATATCTGCGACACCACCGTGGTGGATTTTGTCGCCCATCATGAGCTACGCATCGACCATGTCTACGAGACGTTCTACACCCTCATCATGGGGTTGTTGATGTATATCCGCACGCACCCCGATGTGCCCGACGAGACGGTCAAGGAAATCATCGCCTCGACACTCCACATCGAGGGCTATACCGCCAAGTATCCGGAGCGCAAGCCCCAGAACTGACGACATTTGGCCAAACTGCCCGCGATCAGAAGAGGGGCCGCGGGCGTGTGAAAGGAGAGCAGCATGCTGTTCGATGTTTGGGGTAGCGATACCCTTATCCACTGGGCCGGCTGGGCCATGGTCTTTATCGGCCTGATCGTGCTCAACGAGGTCGGCCGCCGCACCAAGCTGGGCGCGGCAATCATCTTTGGCGTGGCTCCGCTGGCCATGACCATCTACTGCGTCGCCATCGCCGTCGGCGTTTCGCAGGGTGCCGAGTGGGCGCTCACCAACCCCACCCATGTGTACCAGAACAGCTGGTTCCACTACGCCAAGGTGTACGCGGCGCTGGCCGGTTGCTGGGGCTTCATTGCCATTAAGTACCAGTGGGGCAAGATCGGCAAGGCGCATTGGTTCCGCGCGTGGCCGTTTGTGATCGTCGCCATCAACATCATGATCGCCGTCGTGTCTGACTTTGAGAGCGCCTATCACTTCTTTGTCCTGGGCGAGTCCACCTGGGTCACCTCCGAGGGCGCCACGCAGCTGGCCGGCTGGAACAACGTGTTCAACGGTATCGCGGGCATCATCAACATCTTCTGCATGACCGGTTGGTGGAGCGTCTACGCCTCCGAGGACAAGACCGACATGCTGTGGCCCGACATGACCTGGGTCTACATCATCGCCTACGATATCTGGAACTTCTGCTACACCTACAACTGCCTGCCCACCCACTCCTGGTTCTGCGGCTTTGCGCTGCTGCTGGCGCCCACCGTCGCCGCCTTTATCTGGAACAAGGGCGGCTGGATTCAGAACCGCGCCTTTACGCTGGCCATTTGGTGCATGTTTGCCCAGGTGTTCCCGTACTTCCAGGAGGAGTCCATCTTTGTGACGCACTCCACGCTCGATCCCGGCGCCGCCACCGCGGTCTCGGTCGCCGCGCTGGTCGCCAACGTCGCCGCGATCATCTACGTCGCCTACCGTGCCAAGAAGCTCGGCCGCAATCCCTACAAGCAGGATGTCTTTGAGGGCACCAGCGATTGGGAGAAGGCCACTGCCCGCCGCGCCAAGGTTGATTACGCGCACGCCGAGTAACATGTTGGTCGCTGTTGGCGCCTGGGCATAGGCCCGCCCGCCAGGTTTTTCATCCAATGCCTCGCAGAGCCCCCGGAAAGCGTTTCGCTCGCTTTTCGGGGGCTTTTGTCGTTGCGTCTCTATTCATCTATTCAAAAACATGCGCATATATAAAATCGGATTTCAAATCATGAGGCGGCTCTATGGGGTCCCGTTTTTGGGTACAGTGTTGTCCCGATATTGAGCTTGGGGGATGTATGAATGATGAGACGATGGGCCAAGAGGATGCGGCCCAAGATGCAGAAGCGTGTGCCGAGGCCCTGGAGAGCCTAGACCGGATTTCGCTTGACGATGTTGCGTTTGACGATTCGAGCGTTGATGTGCAGGATGAGCCGGAAATCGAGGCGCAGCCCGATGATCAGGATACAGGCGACGTTGAGCCTGCCGAGGATGAGGCAGATCACGAAGACACCGAAAGCGAGGCCGACGACCAGCCCGGATCCGACACGAGCGAGGAAACCATCTTGCTCGACAACTTGCCGGCCGAAGATTCGCTGACCCGCGAGCTCCCTGGCTTAGGCTCTGCGCCTGCCGTGGACGAGACCATCGCCATGGGCGATATTCCCCTACCGTCCGTTCCTTCGGCACGCGAAGCCGAGGTTCGTCACCGTAAGATGTCGCCCAAGCGCCGCAACCTGATGGTGGCAGGCGTCGTAGCCGTCGCGCTTGTCGCCGGCGGCGCAGGCTATGCCGCTTGGAATGGATACCGGCAAGAGCAGGCCGCCGTGGTTGCCGCAAACGCCCGTACCATGATGTCGGTGCAAATTGGCGTACATGCCGCGGGGCTCGACTGCTCAACTGGCTCCAAGATTCCCGTGCAGGTGAGCGGTCAGGATTCCGACGGTTCTTCCGTGAGCGAAACGCTCTACGTTGACGAGCACGGTCGCGGCATTAAGCTGCTGCCCGGCGATTACACGTTCTCCATCGCCGCCTCCCCCATCGCGGCCGACGGCACCATCTACACCGTCCCGACCACCAAGGCCCAGGTTACGGTCAAGAATGACGGGCAGGATCTGCGCGCTCAAGCCACCTTTAAGCTTAAGGTGCCCTCAGCCGACACGGTGACCGACGACCAGATCGATGCCGCCGCCAAGTACGCCGAGGAGGGCGGTGCGAGCTCCGCCGCGGCTGCCAAAGTGCTCCAGCAGGCAGCAACCGCGCGGCGCGACGCCGCCGTCAATGCCGTGAGCGCGCAAAAGGCACAGGCGTCCCGTGATGCTGACGCTCGCCACAAGGCAACCGACCTCTACCAGCTCGATATTCCCGTCGAGTGGTACGGCAAGGTCGCAACTTGGCAAAACGGAAGCACGCTATGCATCTATCTGGGCGACGACGCCAATACGCCGCTCGTGACGCTCGTCGCGGTGCGCGAGGGCGAGAGCTTTACGCCCGATGAAGGCGATACGGTTTTGGGTGCGGCCAATCTAGGCAACGGTTATACCGTCTACGCCAGCGGCCCCGTCTATCCGTACGTGGTGCCCCAGACCATCAACGGACGGACGCAGAACCCCGTGTCAACCTACCCCATGGACACGGCCATTGAGCTTGTCGAGCTTACGACCGGCAACCGCTATACGTATAGCCAGATCAAGAACGTGTTGGTCGGCAAAGACGGCAAGGCAGACACCGCGACCAAACTCGAGACCGACTACCTCGCCCAGATTCTCCTGCCGAGCATCAAAGCCCAGGACTAGCCTGGCGCAGCAAGGTGCTCCCCAACCGTGATGAAGGAGCCAGGAGGTCCTGATCCCACAGGTCCATAGATGATTAGGCAAGGAGCCACTTCCATGCGGGCACAACGTGTACCGCACCGTGCTCGCATGGAATATCGGCCTGCTCATCCATGGTAACGATTGCCGACTCGCCAAGATCGAACTGGGCCATCGAGGCATCAAGCGCGGCAATTTCGCGCTCGCGCGTTTTCTCACTTGCCATATCCACACTCACCTGAATCAGGCTATAAGCCCGCATGAGAAGTGCGTCCCCAGCCACAAAGTCCACCTCATGGCTTTTGCTCTTCTCTTTGATCAGCAGGCGGCAGACCGAGCCGGTCCTCACCGCGGGAGTCCTTCTTCTTAGCGCATTGAACACTGCGGTCTCGAGCCTCTGGCCCTGGTCCAATGCTGATGCGGGAGAGAATGCTCCAAACATCGCAGGGTCGACAGCGTAGACCTTAGACGCAGACCGCATGTTACTTGCCAATGAACGCGTGAACTCCGGCACAGAAAATAACAGGTAGGCATCCTCATAATACTCAAGTAAATCGCTGAGCGAATTACGACTGACGGGTATCTGTCTGCTCTTGAACTCGTTGTACACTTTGTTCACTGACAGCTCTCGTCCCGAAGATGCCATACACCGCGTCAAGAACAGCGATGCCAGGCGAGGGTTCTTGACGTCGTAACGTTCAACGACGTCCATGGCGACCGTTCGCGAAGCATATTCCTGTAGCAGCTGAATCGCGTCTGCAGGCGTCTGCTCAAGTGTCGCGATGAATCCCCCTTGTTCAAGATACCCGATCAGATGATGTCGAAGCAGCGCTGCATCGCTCGGGGAAAAGGTCGCATCTGGCTCGGGAACGCTCCCCGTCTTATATCGAACGTATTCCGAAAAACTCAACGGAAAAAGCTCTCGCACAAGGGAACGACCCCTGAACTCGCTCTTAAGTTCTGAGGACAGCATCTTAGAAGAAGATCCCGTCACATAGACGGTCGCTTTCTCCGTATCGACTACACGCCGCAGAAACGCACCCCATTCGGGGATTTCCTGGATCTCGTCAAAGAAAATGTAAGCGCCCTCGATTCGAGCAACAGGATACAGCGCATAGAACGTGTCGAGCACGTCCGCCAGCAGCGATGGCTCATACGGGCGCAAGCGCTCATCCTCAAAATTGAAGTAAAGCATCCGGTCAAGCTCGACGCCCCGGCTCTGAAGCCGCCGCATCTCCTGATACAGGCGATACGTCTTTCCACAACGGCGGGCCCCCACAATCACATTTACGATGTTGTCGCGCTTTGGCTCCTGTGGGTTTCCTAGATCAAGGTCTCGCTCAAAGACCTGCGGAACCCCCTGCTGTTCAAAGTCCTTTATTTTCTGGGCGATCAAGTCGTTGAATGCCATGATTCTCCAATCTTGCTCTCTAGCTAATCAAAATTATACTGATTCTTGATTAATTAGAGAGCAAGATTGTGTGTAGCTTGATTAACACTTAAGCAAGTTTTTTCACTATTACTGCTCGAAGGATGCCGAGTGGCTGAGAGGACAACCAAGCTCGAATGCGACTCCCTGGACAGTCGATTTGGGACGGGGCTTTTTTGACTACCCGTCCCAGAAAATCATCGCCAAATTAGCTACTTGATGCAACTAGCGCCAGGGGTCGGCTTCGAACAGCGGCTCGCGCTCGGGGCGGCGATCGCTGTAGGGATCGTAGCCGTCATCGTCCTCGTTCTCGGCACGGATGCAGGGGTCGCACGGCTTGGGCGCCGGTTTCGGCGCGGGCCTTGGTGCGGCGGACGCTATCTCAGCCGCCGGTGCGTTCGTCTTGTTCTCGTCTTTCATCTGCATAGCTCCTTGCATCGCATCCGTTCAACATTATCGATTGTCGCACGAAAAAGGGCGGCGGACCCAATTGGATCCGCCGCCCTTGGCGTTTAGAGACGGCTGGCAGATTTTAAGGCATGTCCCATAAATCTATTCGGCGTCGGGGACCTCATAGGTGGCCGCCGGCGTGTTGTCGCACACGACGGTAAAGCCGCCGTCCTTGTCGACATCGACCGTCACCTGATCGCCCTCACGCACCGTGCCATCGATGATAGCGGCGGCGATGGCATCCACGACCTCGCGCTGAACCAGACGCTTGAGCGGACGGGCGCCAAAGACCGGGTCCAAGCCGCCCACGGCGAGCATCTGCTTGGCCGCCGGGGTGATGGCAAGCGTCATGCGCTCCTTGGCCAGACGTGCACGGACGTCGGCGAGCTGAATATCGACGATCTTCTCGATCTGCGCCATGCCAAGCGGATGGAACACCACGATATCGTCGATACGGTTGAGGAACTCGGGACGGAAGGTCTGAGCCATGGCCGCGTCGACCTGATGGCGCATCTCCTCCTCGTTCTTGCCGGAAAGCTCAGCGATAGCCTTGGAGCCCACGTTAGACGTCATGATGATGATCGTGTTCTTGAAGGATACCTGGCGACCCTGACCGTCGGTCAGACGGCCGTCGTCAAGCACCTGCAGCAGCACGTTGAAGACATCCGGGTGAGCCTTCTCCATCTCGTCGAGCAAGATCACGGAATACGGACGACGGCGCACGGCCTCGGTGAGCTGGCCGCCCTCGTCGTAACCCACGTATCCCGGGGGCGCACCGATCAGACGCTGGACGCTGAACTTCTCCATGTACTCGGACATGTCGATACGCACGAGCGCGCGCTCGTCGTCGAACAGGCACTCGGCAAGCGCCTTGGCGAGCTCGGTCTTGCCCACGCCGGTGGGGCCCAGGAAGAAGAAGCTGCCGATGGGCTTGTCCGGGTCGGAGAGACCCGCACGGCTGCGGCGCACGGCCGCGGCAACGGCGGAGACGGCCTCGTCCTGACCGATGACGCGCTTATGCAGCTCGCCCTCCAAGCCCTTCAACTTGTCGAGCTCGCCCTGCATCATCTTGGAGACGGGCACGCCGGTCCAGGCGCTCACGACCTCGGCGATCTCATCGGAGGTCACCTGTTCGTTGAGGCCCTCGCCGTTCTGCTGCTTTTGTGCCTCGAGCGCGGCCTCGGAATCCTGAATCTGCTGCTGCAGGCCCGGAATCACGGAGAAGCGCAGCTCGGACGCACGGCCCAGGTCGCCGTTGCGCGTCGCTCGCTCCTCTTCGCTCTTGGCCTCGTCGAGCTGCCCTTTGAGCTCCTGCACGTGGTCGATGGCGTTCTTTTGGTTGAGCCAGCCAGCCTTTTGCACGTTGAGCTTTTCCTGGACCTCGGCGATCTCCTGGCGCAGGGCCTCCAGACGCTCCTTGGAGGCGTCGTCGGTCTCCTTCATGAGTGCCTGCTCCTCGATCTGCAGCTGGGTGAGCTGACGCGTGGTGGCGTCAATCTCGACCGGCATGCTGTCGAGCTCCATGCGCAGGCGGCTTGCGGCCTCATCGACCAGGTCGATGGCCTTGTCGGGCAGGAAACGGTCGGCGATGTAGCGATCGGAGAGGTCGGCAGCCGCCACGAGCGCGCTATCGGTGATATGCACGCCGTGGAAGATCTCGTACTTCTCCTTGAGGCCACGCAGGATCGAGATGGTGTCCTCGACGGTAGGCTCGCTCACCATAACGGTCTGGAAACGACGGGCGAGCGCCGCGTCCTTCTCGATGTACTTGCGGTACTCGTCGAGCGTGGTCGCGCCGATCGCGTGCAAGTCGCCACGGGCAAGCGCCGGTTTGAGGATGTTGCCGGCGTCCATGGAGCCCTCGGTGGCACCCGCGCCCACGATGGTGTGGAGCTCATCGATGAACAGGATGACCTTGCCTTCGGATTTTTGCACTTCTTTGAGCACGGCCTTTAAGCGGTCCTCGAACTCACCACGGTACTTGGCGCCGGCGACCAACGCGCTCATGTCGAGCTCGATGAGGTCGCGGTCGCGCAGGGTGCTCGGCACGTCGCCGGCCACGATACGTTGGGCGATGCCCTCGACGATGGCCGTCTTGCCGACGCCCGGCTCGCCGATGAGCACGGGGTTGTTCTTGGTGCGACGGGACAGGACCTGGATGGTACGGCGAATCTCGTCGGTACGGCCGATGACCGGATCGAGCTTGCCGGCGCGGGCAAGGTCGCAGATGTTGCGTCCGTACTGCTCCAGCGCCTCAAACTGAGTCTTGTCCTCGGCAGACGTCACGCGGTCATCGCCACGCAGCTCCTCGTAGACCTGCTCAATGCGCTCCTTGGTCACGCCGGCATCGCGCAGCACGCGGCCCGCCTCGCCCTTGTCTTCGGCAAGTGCCATCAGCAGATGTTCAGTCACCACAAAGCTGTCGCCCATCTTGGTGGCCTTCTTCTCGGCCTTCTCGATGACGCGGACGAGCTCGTTGGAAAGACCCATCTGCTGGCCCTCGCCGGAAACCTTGGGCGCGTGGTCAATGGCATCCTGCGTGGAGCGTGCAAGCTGAGCCGGGTCGGCACCGATGCGCTCGATGATCACGGAGATATTGCGCTCGCCGGCACCAAGCAGGGCAGACAGCAGGTGAATCGGCTCCACCGCGCCGGCCTGCGCGTCGGCAGCCGTGCTCATGGCGGTCTGCAGCGCCTCGCGCGACGTCATTGCTAGCTTATCGATTCTCATGGAATCACCTCTCTTGGGGTGGCCGCCCTACGGGGCGGCTTCACGTTGTTCGAGAAGTATTGTTGCCAGCTTTGTACGATCTTATACATAAATCTAAGTCTCTATATATAAGATTTTCTGAGTGATTGAAAGATAGGGAGCAGGTGCGCTCACCCGCTACGGCCTCGTCCCCTTACTATCTCAATCTGTAACATCTAGCGGCTGTTTATGGCTCTAGATGTTACAGATCGAGATGAAATGACCAGCGGCACCCGTTTATCTAAATCTGTAACATCTAGTCAGCAAATAGAGCTCTATCTGTTACAAATCGAGACGAACAGAAAACACCCGGATCAAAAATCTAAATCTGTAACACCAGGCCCACTTTTAGCGGCCAAGATGTTACAGATCGAGACAGACCGAAAACCACCACAAAGGGGACGGGTACCTTTGTGGTGGTTGCAGTCTCTATTTACTTGCCGAACCCGTGCTTCCCGATTCGCCGCTCCAGGGCATCTCATCCTCGAAGAGCCATATACGGGCAGACCCACTATCGCGTGCAGTCTGCGGGTCGGGCAAGCAGGTCTGTTCATAGGCATCTTGGATACACTGACCCATAAAATCGTTGAGCTCGGCCTGGTCGCCCTCCATGACATAGGCTGCATCGCCGGCCATGATGTAAATACCCGGACCCTCATTGCCCTCGTAACCCGGATCGTACGAGACATCACATAACTTTGCGCCGTTTGCAGTGTCCAGCTCGATGGAAGAGTGACATCCGCCAACCATGTCGTTCGCTTTTGCCCGATAGGACGCATATCCGTACCAACGCTTAAATGTTTTGCCCTTGAGTAGCTCGGACGCCCTATCGATCAGGCTTGTATCCGTGGTATAGCGCATGGCCCCAAGCTGAATACTCGGATAATTGCTAATACCCAGCACAGCCGGCTGCTCATCAAAATCAACGGTAATGGTCTCGGGCTTGTCGTCGCCGGTCAGAAGTTCGACAGATTGAGCCACAGGCTTGACCAACGGCTCCGTCACCGCAGCAGGTAGAAATGCCATACCGACAGCGCCCGCGCCAACCACAGCGATCGCAAGCGCCAAGACAATCAATCCAATACGGGCAGAACGGCTCACGGCAAAACACCCCACAATGCAAACCTTCGCCACCTGCACTAATGATACCGCCAGCTAACACTATTACCAAAAGAAGCCGCGCGCTCCTCACCACCACAAAGGGGACAGGCACCTTTGTGGTGGTTTTCGACGCTAACGGTCGACCATCTCGCGCCATGAGATTAAACTTGAATTGTTCTCTGAACATATCCATTTCTGCCTATCCTCAACAGATCTTTGTCTCGAGGAGCGCATATGAAGCCGTCTCATTCCACCGGTCGCAACGTCATCGCCATTCTCGCCATACCCATCGTGATGCTCTTCCTTATCGTCGCCACGCCCTTTTCCCTTGGTATCGCCTCGCCCTTCGATCTTTGCGGGATGATCGACGCCGGCTCGCGTGCCACCTCGCTCTCCTTTGTCTGCCGTGGCGTGTTCTACGAATATGCAATTCCCACCGGAAGTTGGCAGTCCAAGTTACCGTTGCTCGGCAAGGTCGACGGATGCTCCCCCTATTTCTGCCTTGAACCTCAGGCGCTAAACTATCTGATCGACGACCAGCCCCTCGACTCCATCACCCTCGCCTACGACTACGCACCAAACACCGATGAGCGCCACATGAACCAAGTCCTCGACAAGATGCTTGGACAGTGCGGGCTCACCGAGGAGGCCGGTCGAACCATCTATAGCAACCAGCAATTAAAGCGAACAGAACTCCGCCGTGTCGGAAAAATCAAAGGGCGAAACGGGGCTGCCTACTGGCAGGCCTGGGCGACACGCGACAAGAGCGAATTCGGGCACAGCACCTATACGGTCACCGTCTACACCGAAGATGGAATCAAGGACGGTGTTGACGATTTCGCGTCATCCAAACTCGGCATCCCCAAAACAACCAAACCCGCCAGCCCAGATGAAATTCTGTAGAGACGCTCATTAGAATGTCGTTCAACGAGCACGGCAACATCGAGCTCGCCCCCACCACCATAAAGGAGACAGGAGCCTTTGTGGTGATCTTCGGTCCCGGCGTTCACCATCTCAATCTGTAACATCTAGCGGCCGTTTTTGGGTCCAGATGTTACGGATCGAGATGAATTGTTCAGCAGTGCCCGTTTATCTAGATCTGTAACAACTACTCGGCAAATAAGGGTCTACCTATTACAGAACGAGACAAACCGCGACCGCCACAAAGGTGCCTGTCCCCTTTGTGGCGGTTTTCGACAAAAAAGAAGCCGCCCCGATAACAGGAGCGGCTTCAAGCAAGTCTATTTTTAGCGTCCCTCAAGACCCAACGAGAACGCAGAAATGTAGCCCGGGGCTTACCCTTTCCCGAACGCGACCCTCGCGAAGCGCGTGAGCGGGCGGGAAAGGGTAAGCCCCGGGCGGACAATTAAGTGCGTTACTCGGCAGCGGCCTTGAACTTGTTGTAGTTGATCAGGCAGCCGGCCTTGACGATAGCGCGCTCCTCGGCCGTCATGTCGGCAATGTAGAGCTCAATCTGCTCGACCGCACCGTCGGCACGCACCACGTAGGCAGCGATGTCCTTCAGGTCGCCATCGAGCGCGGCGCGGATACCCGGCACAAAGACGTAGTCGCCCACCTCAAAGTTGGGCTCGGCCTCCATCTGGAAGGGCACCATGCCCCAGTTCATCACGTTGGAGCGATAGCGCTTGGTGGCGTACTCGTGGACGATGTTTGCCAGGCCGCCGATGACGCGCTGGCAGCTCGCGGCCTGCTCGCGGGCAGAACCGTCGCCGGGCTTCTTGGCATAGAGCATGGAGCCGTACTCGGTCGCCTTGGCATCGGCCGCGACGCCGGCGCCGGCCAGTGCCTCAAACACGCCGGCAAGCTCGGCATCGAGCGCCGCCAGGTCGCCCGCGGCTTCACCGGCGACGCGACGCTTCTCCACGGCGTCGACCTCCTTGGAACGGCCCACATAGGCAGGGTCGCGGCGGCTGAGCGTAAACTCGGCCAGCCCCAGCGGATTGGAGCGGAAGGAGCTCGTCTCGCCCGAAGGAATGAGCTCGTCGGTCGTGGTGACCGGGTCCATGATCTTGGAGCACACCTTGAGCAGAATGTCGTCGCCGAGGGGCTCCATCGCGGGCCACGGCTTGATGTTGGGGCCCTCGACCAGCTCGTCGGCAGGCTCCGCCTTGCCAAAGCCCCAGTACACGCGCTTCTTGTACGGCGCGTCGTCAAAGGTGTACTCGCAGGCCTCGTCCCAAGTCTCCTCGGGCAGGTCGGTCGCCGGCGTCAGGACGCCGCCGTTGGCAGCCGTCGCCGCAATGGAGCGGGCGTCCATCAGGGCCACGGCGCTCAGCTGGCCATTACCCGGCTTGGAACCCTCGCGGTTGGGGAAGTTGCGCGTGGTGTGGCGGATGGACAGGCCGTTGTTAGCGGGCGTGTCGCCGGCACCGAAGCACGGGCCGCAGAACGCCGTGCGCACGATCGCGCCGGCCTCCATAAGGTCGTAGATGTAGCCGCGACGCGTGAGCTCGAGCGCCACGGGCTGGCTCGTGGGATAGACCGACAGCGAAAACTCGCCGCAGCCGGTGTTGGCGCCCTTGAGCACGCGGGCAGCCTGGACCACGGAGTCGTAGTTGCCGCCCGAGCAGCCAGCGATAACGCCCTGCTGCACGTGCAGCTTGCCGTCGACGATCTTGTCGAGCAGGCTAAAGTGCGTCTTGCCCTCGCCGATCTTGGCGGCCTCGAGCTCCACCTCATGCAGGATGTCCTCGAGGTTCTCGTTGAGCTCGTCAATCTCAAAGCCGTTGGAAGGATGGAACGGCAGCGCGATCATGGGCTTGATGCTCGACAGGTCAACCTCGACGCAACCGTCGTAGTAGGCGACATCGGCGGGCTTGAGCTCGCGGTAGTCGTCGCCGCGGCCGTGTATGGTCAGGAATGCGTGCGTGTCCTCGTCGGTGGCCCAGATGCTCGACAGGCAGGTGGTCTCGGTGGTCATGACGTCGACGCCGTTGCGGTAATCGGTCGTCATGCTTGCGATGCCCGGGCCCACAAACTCCATGACCTTGTTCTTGACGTAGCCCTTGGCAAAGACGGCGCGGATGATGGCGAGCGCCACGTCGTGCGGGCCGACGCCGGGGCGCGGGGCGCCCGTGAGGTAGATGGCAACGACACCGGGATAGGTGACATCGTAGGTGTCGCGCAGCAGCTGCTTTGCCAGCTCGCCACCGCCCTCGCCCACGGCCATGGTGCCCAGAGCGCCGTAGCGGGTGTGCGAGTCGGAGCCCAGGATCATCTTGCCACAGCCGGCGAAATTCTCACGCATAAAGGAGTGGATGACGGCGATGTGCGGCGGGACGAAGATGCCGCCGTACTTCTTGGCAGCCGAGAGACCAAAGACGTGGTCGTCCTCGTTGATGGTGCCGCCCACGGCGCACAGCGAGTTGTGGCAGTTGGTGAGCACGTAGGGCAGCGGGAACTGCTCCATGCCCGAGGCGCGCGCCGTCTGGATGATGCCGACAAAGGTGATGTCGTGGCTCGCCATGGCGTCGAAGCGAATCTTGAGCGCCTCGGGGTCGCCGGACGTATTGTGTGCCTGGAGGATCGAATACGCGATGGTGCCGCGCTTGGCATCCTCGGGCGTCTGCGTAATACCGCGCTCGGCAGCCTCGGCCTCAGGCACAACCTCGCTGCCGTTACGCAGGTAGATGCCGTCCTCGTACAGCTTGACCATACTGTCTCCCACTCTGCCCGAAAGGCTCGGGCGCATAGCATACATTCATTCAATATCGTGCCATAGAACAGTTGCAAGTGGGTTACGAATCTGCACGTTCACTTTATCTCAGTAAAGTACATGACAAGCATCTTTCGCCAATCTCTTGACAAGGAGTGTCCCAAAGTGCCGGCACATAAGGAACGTCCCCAAGTGCCAAATACCGCAAGAGTGTCCCCCTTGACCACTCATTTAAGAACGTCCCCAATGACTACCGCATCCGGAGCAAGGCAACGCCGCAGGTAGAGGACGGACAGCGAGCGACGTCCAGGGCGAACAAGTTGGCATGAAAAAGGCGAGGCATTGACCTTCTGGTCATGCCTCGCCTTTTGAATGACAAATTGTCGCCCTGGGCGGCGCGCAGCGTCGGCCGGTTACGGCGTTTGGTAAAACGCCGTAACCTAGAGATCCCCGCCCGCGCCCAAAAGTTTGCGCATGACCTGTTCGGGGTTGACCGAGCCATCGCGCGGGGCCAAGGCGGTGATCTTCTTCTGCATCTTGTACTCGTGCAGCTCGTCCTCGAGCTGGCGCACGCGGGCACGGAGCTTTTCGTTCTCGCGCTCGCGCTCCTCGGCACGCTCCTTCATATCGAGAATGCGCACCACACCGGCAAGGTTGATGCCCTCGTCGGTCAGCTGGTTGATGAGCTCCAGGCGCTCGATATCGGCACGCGAATACAGACGCGTGTTGCCGCCCGAGCGCTGGGGGTTCACCAGGCCCTTGGACTCGTAGACGCGCAGAGTCTGCGGATGCATGCCGGTCAACTCGGCCGCCACGCTGATCATGTACAGCGGTTTATTCCTATTGTCCTCGGCCATGCTACCTGACCCCTTTCCGTCTCGTTATCGTCCATCATAAGCCCGCAGGCGCGGGCGTGTGCCGCGACCGCCCTAGTACGTCGCCTTGTAACGGTTGACCTTCTCGCGATAGTCGCGTGTGTCGGCCTCGCGCAGTTTGGTCATGGCATCGCGCTCGTCATCAGACAAGTTCGTGGGAACCTGCACCTTGATCTCGACGAGCAGCGCGCCCGTACGGCCACGGTGTTTAACGTCGGGCGCGCCCATCTCCTTAAAGCGGAACTTCTTGCCCGTCTGGGTACCCGCGGGCACCTTCAGACGAACCGTCGCACCAGCGGGCGTCGGCACGTCCACCGTGCAGCCGAGCGCCGCCTCGTAGACCGAGACCGGTACCTCCATGGTCACGTCGGCACCTTTGCGCTTAAACAGCGGGTGCTCCTCCACATGCGTGGTCACGACCAGGTCGCCACGCTCGCCACCCGCAACTCCGTACTCGCCGCGACGCTTGTAGCGTAGCTTGCCGCCGTCGACCGCGCCCGCGGGCACCGAGACCGTAATGGTCTGCTGCTCGCCTGTCGAGGGAATGCGATAGGTGACTTTGTGCGTCACGCCGCGAAACGCGTCCTCGGCCGTCACATCGACGGTCAGCGACAGGTCGCCGCCCTTGCGCGCGCGGTTGCGACCCGCACCGGCACCGGCAGCGCCCGCAGCCCCGGCAAAGCCCGAGCCCCAATCGCTGCCCCAAGCGCCGTTGCCGCTAAAGATGCTGTCGAAGATATCGCCCCAGCCACTGGCGCCCGCGCCGGCACCGTAGCCACCGCCATACGCGCCGCCCGCGCCCGGCATGCCGCCAAACATGAGCATCTGGTCGTACTCTTTGCGCTTCTTCTCGTCCGAAAGCGTCTCGTAGGCCTCGCTGATCTCCTTGAACTTGGCCTCGTCGCCGCCGGCATCGGGGTGATATTTTTGCGCGAGCTTGCGAAACGCGCTCTTGATCTCTTTGTCGGAGGCGCTCTTGGATACGCCCAGGATGTCATAGAAGGTTTTGCCTGCAGCCATCGTAGCTCCTCTCCTGTTACATCCGCCGTCCCTGCGGACGGCGGCTCATGCTGTCACATGGCACTTGGCCAGAAAGGGCCCCGGGTGTTGCCCCGGGGCCCTTCTCAATTACTCCTCGGTGCTCTCGGCCGTATCGGCCGTAGCATCCTCGGGCGCCGCTTCGGGCTCCGGTGCGGGGCGCTTCTCGCCACCGTAGGTCACCGTCACCATGGCGGAACGCAGGATGCGATCCGCCATGCGGTAGCCCTTCTGGTACACATCGTTGACGGTCTCGTCGTACTGCGATGCGTCCTCGACACGCCCCACAGCCTGGTGCTCGAGCGGATCGAACGCCTCGCCCTTGGGGTCTATGGGCTCAACGCCCTCGTGCGCAAACACATCGAGCAGCTTGGCATGCACCGCGTCAACGCCATCGACGAACTGCTTAAAATCGTCGGAAAGCTCCTGGCCACGGGCATGGTCAATTGCACGCTCGATATCGTCAACCACCGGCAGCAGCGCAGTGACGAGCTTCTCGGTCGCGCGCTCGCGCTCGGCGATGCGCTCGTTGGCGGTGCGGCGACGGAAGTTCTCCCAGTCGGCCTGCAGACGGGCGGTACGCTCGGTGGCGTCCTTTGCCTTGTCCTCGGCGGCCTTCTGAGCCTCTGCCGCAGCATCGAGCTCATTGCGCACGTCGGCAAGCTCTTTCTGAGCCTGCTCGAACTTGAGCTTAAAGTCGTTGTCGGCGGCTTCCTCACCGGCGCGGATAGCGGCTTCCACCATCTCGTCCTCGGTCATCGTCGCCTCCTTGTTGGAATCCTCTACTTGGTTCTCGGCAGCCTCGGCGGCCGGGGCCTCGTTGGCCTCGGTAACGTCTGCGGCCTCTACGGGAATCTTCACGTCCTTCTCCTCAGAGTCAACGGGGGCGGCACCAACGGCGGCCGCCTCCGTGCGAGCTTTACGGGCGGACATGATTATTTGTCCTCGTCGTCCACAACCTCGTAGTCGGCGTCGACAACGTCATCGTCGGCAGGCTGGGCGCCAGCGGCACCGTCGGTCTGCTGCTGAGCGTCGGCATAGACAACCTGGGCCAGCTCGTAGGCCACGGACTGCAGGGACTCGCCGGCGGCCTTGATGGCCTCGACGTCAGAGCCCTCGAGCGCCTTCTTGGCGTCGGCGATAGCGGCCTCGGCCTTGGACTTCACGTCGGCGGAAACCTTGTCGCCCAGCTCGTTGAGGGTCTGCTCGGTGGAGTAGCACAGACTGTCGGTCTGGTTGCGGACCTCGACCTCTTCCTTCTGCTTCTTGTCCTCCTCGGCATGAGCCTCGGCGTCCTTGACCATACGATCGACTTCGTCGTCGGACAGAGCAGTGGAGCCGGAAATGGTGATCTGCTGCTCCTTGCCGGTGCCCTTGTCCTTAGCGGAGACCTTGACGATACCGTTGGCGTCGATGTCGAAGGTGACCTCGATCTGCGGCACGCCGCGGCGGGCAGCCGGGATACCGGTCAGCTGGAACTTACCGAGCGACTTGTTGTCGCGGGCAAGCTCGCGCTCGCCCTGGAGCACGTTAATCTCGACGCTGGTCTGGTTGTCGGCAGCGGTGGAGTAGACCTCGGTCTTGGAGGTCGGGATCGTGGTGTTGCGGTCGATCATCTTGGTCATGATGCCGCCCATGGTCTCGACGCCCAGCGACAGCGGGGTAACGTCGAGCAGCAGGATGCCCTCGACGTCGCCGGTGAGCACGCCGCCCTGGACGGCAGCGCCGTCGGCAACGACCTCGTCGGGGTTCACGGACATGTTGGGCTGCTTGCCGGTCATGGTCTTGACGAGCTCCTGGACGGCGGGCATACGGGTGGAGCCGCCGACGAGGATGACCTCGGTCAGATCGGAGAGCTTAAGCTTGGCGTCGCGCAGGGCGTTGGTGACAGGCTGCTTGCAGCGCTCGAGCAGGTCGCGGGTGATCTTCTCGAACTCGGCGCGGGTCAGCGTGTAGTTGAGGTGCAGCGGGCCGGACTGGTTCATGGTAATGAACGGCAGGTTGATGGTGGTCTGCTGGGCGGCGGAGAGCTCCTTCTTGGCGTTCTCGGCGGCCTCCTTCAGACGCTGCAGGGCCATGGGGTCCTGACGCAGGTCGACACCGTTCTCCTGCTGGAACTTATCGGCCATCCAGTCGATGACGCGCTGATCCCAGTCGTCGCCGCCCAGGTGGTTGTCGCCCGAGGTGGACAGAACCTCAAACACGCCGTCGGCGAGGTCGAGGATGGAGACGTCGAAGGTGCCGCCGCCCAGGTCGAAGACCAGGATGCGCTGGTCGGTGCCCTGCTTGTCCAGGCCATAGGCAAGAGCAGCAGCGGTCGGCTCGTTGACGATACGCTTGACGTTGAGGCCGGCGATCTTACCGGCGTCCTTGGTGGCCTGACGCTGGGCGTCGTTGAAGTAGGCCGGGACGGTGATGACGGCGTCGGTGACGGTCTCGCCCAGATACTTCTCGGCGTCGGCCTTCATCTTGGCGAGCGTCATGGCGCTCACCTGCTCGGCGGTGTAATCCTTGCCCTCGATGTCGACGACGGCACGGCCACCCTGGCCCTCCTTGACCTCATACGGCACGGTCTTGATCTCGGAGGTGCACTCGGAGTACTTGCGGCCCATGAAGCGCTTGATGGAGAACACGGTGTTCTTGGGGTTGGTGACAGCCTGGTTCTTAGCGGCCTTACCCACGACGCGGTCGCCGTCGGCACGGAAGCCCACAACGGACGGGGTGGTGCGGTCGCCCTCGGCGTTCACGATAATGGTCGGAGAACCGCCCTCGAGGACGGCCATTGCGGAGTTAGTAGTACCAAGGTCGATACCAAGAATCTTGCCCATTAGAAATTCCCTCTCTCTTGTGCGTTTGCACCGACTCGGCGGTCTGCCGAGCGGTGTTTCGGCTTGTCTTTCAGGATGTAGTGTATCCCCTTATGGGCCGGAATATACAAAATCTAAGTCAATTCATATAAGATTTCTTATTGCCGAGAGTTTAGGTTCGCAAATACGCAGGTAGACGCACTGTTTGA
>NZ_JBDMHA010000035.1:0-26619 GCF_039752985.1 Collinsella aerofaciens | reverse complement strand
CTACACCGGCACCGCCACCTGCTATGCGGCAGACGGCGGCGTCGAGGAAACTGTGACGGTCGACCTTTCCAACACCTACCTGGACTGGGCCGAGCGCAATATGCGCCAGAACGGCTTTGTGGGTCCGCAGCATCATTTTGTGCGCGACGACGTGCTCGCCTGGATTCGCGATCAGCGCCAGACGCGCAACCGCTGGGACCTGATCTTTGTCGATCCGCCCACGTTTTCGAACTCGTCCAAGATGGGCCGCCGCACCTGGGATGTTCAGCGCGACCACGTTGAGCTTTTGGCCGGTGTATCGCGCCTGCTCGCACAGGGCGGACATGCCATCTTTAGCTGCAACCTGCGCGGCTTCCGCCCCGAGACGCGCAAGCTCGCACGCGCGGGCGTCGTGCTGGAGGACATTACGGCGCAGACCATCCCCGAGGATTTCGCGCGCAACCAGAAGGTGCACCATTGCTACATCGTGCGCCGCCTGCCCATCGAGGACGCCATGGCCGAGGTCGGCTTTAGCGCCGAGGAGATTGCCGAGCGAACCGAGGAGCTGCGCAACCCCGAGGCGCGCAAGCCTCGCGCAACGGCGCCCGCGCGCGCAGACCGGTGACCGAGGACCGCACTGCGACGACAAGCCTGCCTGCTCAGGCAAGCCCAAAAAGAAGAAGTTCTACGCCAGCAAGCCCAAGGGCAAATAGACAAAGTTGCGGTGGAATACGGACTGTTTTGCCTGGAATTAGGCAAATTTAGACCGTATTTCACCGCAACTCATAATGGGATGGTGGTTGGCGATCTAGCCTTGGGTGACCAGGCGATAGCCGATACCCACGTGTGTTTGGATATAGCGCGGATGCGCGGGGTCGGACTCGATCTTCTTGCGCAGCGTGCCCATAAAGACGCGCAGGCTCGCCAGGTCGCTCTTAGTTGCCGTGCCCCAAATCTCGTGCAGGATAAACTGGTGCGTCAGTACCTTGTCGGCGTTATGCGCCAGCAAGCAGAGCAACTTGTACTCGATCGGCGTCAGGTGCAGCTCCTCGCCATCCATCGTGGCGATGCCGGCATCAAAATCGATATGCAGCTCACCGGTATCGAACGAGCCCTCGGAGACAACGCCGCCCGTCTGCGCATACGAAAGGCGCCTGAGCGTCGTGCGAATGCGCGCGAGCAGTTCCTCAACCGAAAACGGCTTGGTCAGATAGTCGTCGGCACCGGCATCGAGCGCGCGGATTTTGTCCGCATCCTCGCTGCGCGCCGAGACCACGATAATCGGCATGCCCGACCATGCGCGCACCGACTCCACCACCTTGACGCCGTCCATATCGGGCAGGCCCAGATCGAGCAGCACAATGCTCGGCGCCTGCGACGAGGCGGCGGCGATGGCGGCATGGGCGGTCTCCACGGCCATATGGCGCAAGCCGTGCGCCTCGAGCGCAGCAACGATAAGGTTGCGAACAGCTGGGTCGTCCTCAACGACCAAGATGAGCGGTTTTACGGCAGAGTTCGACACGGCGCTACTCCTTATCAAACGAAACGTCGGCGGCGGGAAGTTCAATCGTAAAGACCGAACCGTGCGGGTCCGCCGCGGCAACCTCTATGCTACCGCCATGCGCCAACGCAATGGAACGGCAGAGTGAAAGACCCAAGCCCACGCTGCGGTGGCTGTCGGCCAGACCATGGTTGGCGGTATAGAACGACTCAAAAATCCGCTCGCGGTCCTCGGGTGCGATGCCCGGACCATCATCGGCCACCGAGCACGCCACGCGTCCATCGTCGACGCCAATCGAAATCATGATATGCGAGCCTGCGGGCGTATAGGTGATGGCGTTGTTCACCAGATTGACCACCAGCTGCACCATCAGGCGCGCATCGACGTTGACGAGCGCCGGCTCATCGCACGCCACCACCTTAAGGTCGTGCTCGCGCACGGCAGGGTTCACGTGGCGCAGCGCCTCCTCGACGATATCGTCCATGAGCTCGAGCGTGGTCGACAGTCGCATGCCGCCGCCCTCGAGCTTGGTGATGGCGAGCAGGTTCTCGACGGTGACGTTGAGCCATTGCGCATCCGAGCGAATGGACAGGAGCAGGCCGCGGCGCGTCTGGGCGTCGAGCACGGCGGTGCCGGTCGAGCCCTGGTCGAGCAGCACATCGGCATTGCCCGAAATACTGGTGAGCGGCGTGCGCAGGTCGTGCGAGATGGAGCGCAGCAGGTTGGCGCGCAGCTGCTCATTTTTGGCAAGCACCGCCGCCTCCTCGCGGGCCTCCATGGCGCGGGCGCGATCGAGTGCCAGCTCGCCTTCGCTCACGATGGCATCGGCAAGTGTCCGCTCCTCGTGCGTCAGCACGTCGGGCTCGGCAACGATAGCCAGCACGCCCACCACCGAGGCAGGGTCGCCCGAGCGCACGAAGCCGTCACCCGTGCGAACCGTCAGGTAGATGCCATAAAACGCCGAGCCGCCATAAGTGGCGTCGAGCGGCATTCCCACATAGGCGGACGCCGAGAGACGCGGCGGCATCTGCGGCGCCAGCTCGTGCACCGGCGCGGCATCGCCCACGGCCGTGTATGTCGCACGCGGCAGCAGGTCATCATCGTCGGCATCGGCGCTGTACCATACGACCGGACAGCCCGAAAGACGCGCCAGCTGCGTTGCCATGGCATGGACAATCTGCTGCTGATCGGCGCACCGCTGCAGCATGCGGTTGGTCTCGAGCACCATATGCGTGCGACGGTCGCTGGCGGCAGCCTGTGCCAAGGCGCGGCGCAGGGCCAACGCAATCGAGCTCGACACAAGCGAGACCACAAACATGATGAAGAACATGCCGGGATAGGCGCGGTCGATAAACGACAGCGAGTAGCGCGGATCGACAAACAAGAAGTTGTAGAGCGCCGCGGCGGCAGCCGCACTCAACAGGCAATACAGGCGGCTCCAGGTGAAAAAGGCACACAGCTGCACGGCAAGCACATAGACGATCATGATGCTCGGCGCGAGACCCGGATGGTCGAGCAGCGCGCCCACAATCGTCGCCGCGACCAGCAGCCCCGCCGATACGCAGGCGTCATACAGAGGAGTGCGGCGCGTCAGCGTTGTGCGCCGCCACCAAAAGCTATCGGCAATATCGCCGTCCGTACGGACGTCCATCAGCGCCCCGCCCCTCTCTCATAAACAAAAACCACCACAAAGGGGACAGGCACCTTTGTGGTGGTTTCCCTTGTGGTGGTTCCAAGTGTAAAGCCTTCTACGACCGGCAGTCGCTAGACAAACAGCACGTGCGCGAGCAGGGCACACACGCACACCGCTCCAAATACCAGTGCCACGATCGAAATTACGCGATCGGCCATGTCCATGTTGGCACGGTTCGTCAAAAACCGATCTTCGGCGGCGTCGGCGCGTGCCTCACGCACCATCTCGGCAACCACCTCGTGGCCATCAAGCATCTTTGCATCCATGTTTGCCTCCCCGGTCTCAACCTTGTCCATCGAAAACCAACTCCATGCAACCTGTCGGCGCCTACGGGCGCTCGTTGGGGGCCAGGCGATGCATCTTGTTCACGGCCTTGAACTTGGTGAACAGCGGCACGTACTCAAAGCTCACGTTGGAGTTCTCCAGGCCATACCAGCGTGCAGGCGTGCCGGCGGCGCGGCGGATGATGTACTTGAGCGTGATGGCCGTACGCTCGCTCGGCTCCACATCGCTTTCGGGCGCCAGAAGCTTACGAATCAGGATGAACTTGAACGTGCCGATGTTACCCGGATCCTTGTAGACCGAGTAGTCATGCGTCTGCGGCGGCAGCTCGCCGGTGGCAGCCAGGTCCTGAACAACCTGACGCAGGTAGGCATTAACGCGCTGGTTGATCTTGTAGCCCAGGTACAGATGCACGCGGAACACGTAGTCGGTGCCGAACGTCTCGACCGAATAGGCAAAGGTGTGCGGTTCGTCCATGGTCTCGACATTCACAAACCACCAGGCGCGGGCGCGCTTGGGATGCTTGTCCAAGATCGAATAGACGATATCGCGGTCGATGTAGTCGGTATGGGTGTCCTTGGTCAGGTACACGACGTTGTCGCTCATGCGCTCGTAACGGTCGTCGTCGCGCAGGCGCTTGAGCTGCGGCAGGTAGCTGCGCAGCGGCAGCAGCGTAAACTGGCGCTGCTCGACCGCCGTGCCGTTGTACCAGCACACCATAATGCCCATGATGAGTGCAGCCATGAGGATGGTGAAGTAGCCGCCGTGGAAGAACTTGGTGAGCGAACTCACAAAGAAGAAGCCCTCGAGCATAAGGAAGAACGCAACGAAGATATACGGGGCGACCTTAAGGCCGCGATCGACATGCAAGTAGAAGAAGAGCAGCAGCGTCGTGCACATCATGGTCAGGGTGATCGCCAAGCCGTAAGCGGCCTCCATGTGCGCCGAGCTCTGGAACAGCAGCACCACGATGACGCAGCCCACAAGCATGACGTTGTTGACCATGGGAATATAGAGCTGGCCCTTGGTCTCGGCAGGATAGAAAACCTGCATGTGCGGCATGAGGTCCAGGCGGCTGGCCTCAGACACCAGCGAGAATGCGCCGGTGATGAGCGCCTGCGAGGCAATGATGGCCGCGACGGTGGAAAGGCCGACGGCAAACGGGCGCAGGCCCGGGGCGAGCATCTGGTAGAACGGGTTGAGGTCGGCAATGCCCATGAGCTCGGGGTTGGCAGCGTTGTTCATAAGCCAAGCGCCCTGCCCCATATAGGACAGCAGCAGGCAGCACTTAACGAACGGCCAGGTTGCGTAGATGTTGCCGCGGCCCACGTGGCCCATGTCGGAATAGAGCGCCTCGGCACCGGTGGTGGCAAGGAAGCAGCTGCCCAGAATCATGATGCCTGCATGGTTGTTGGGGCTCAACAAAAAGCCGATGCCGCGCAGCGGGTTGAGGCACAGCAGCACCGCGGGGTGCTGGAAGACAAAGAACAGACCCGTACCGCCCAGGAACAGAAACCACAGCGTCATGATGGGGCCAAAGGCACGGCCGATCTTGGCCGTGCCGATGCGCTGCACCAAGAAGAGCACAATGATGATGGCAAGTGTGATGGCCACGACGCGGCCCTGATCGTCGCCCAACACAGCATGGACTGCCGGAATGGTGCGCAGGCCCTCGATAGCCGTAGTCACGGTAACGGCGGGCGTGAGGATGCCATCGGCGAGCAGTGCCGCGCCGCCCAGCATGGCGGGGATGATGAGCCATTTGCCGCAGCGCTTAACCAAGCTGTACAGAGCAAAGATGCCACCCTCGCCGTGGTTGTCGGCGCGCAGCGAGATGAGCACGTACTTGACGGTCGTCAGCAGCGTGACCGTCCATACGACGAGCGAGAGCGCGCCGAGCACGAACTCCTCCGTGACGCTTCCGATGCCGCCGTTGCCGGCAACGAGTGCCTTGGTTACATACATGGGGCTGGTGCCGATATCGCCATACACCACGCCCAGCGTGACGAGCATCGCCGAGATGCTCACAGGAATCGCAGCGTGCGAGGCTGCCTCCTTGGCCTTTTGTTCCATAAGCCGGTTTCCTCCCAACTTTAACGTTCGAGGGGATTATAGGTAATCGGCCCATGTTTTAATGCACTGTTTTCCCAGCTAGATAAAGATTTATACAGTCTTTAGGCTACCGCGGCGATATGGAATGTGACAAAGGGACTGTTCCCTTGTCACATTCGTCATTTTCCGAGCCAGTTTTTGAACCACCACTCCATGGAGCGACTCATCTCGGCCATAAAGGGACTGGTGTGTTTGCGGGTGTAGATATCCACCACGCGCTCGCCCACCTCGCGGGCATGCGGACGGAACATCGCATCCATCTCGGCCACCTGAGCATCCATAGTCGCGGCATCGGCGCGGCAGTAGCGCTCCTCGTGCACCAGGTTCACCACGGGATGCGCAATGGCCGGACGCTCCTTACGGGGCGTGCCGATGATGAGCATCGACAGCGGCATGGTATAGGGCGGCAGATCGAGCAGCTCGGCAACTTCCTCGGCATTCTCGACGATATCACCGATATAGCAGCTCCCCAGCCCCAGGGCCTCGGCGGCAACCACGGCGTTTTGCGCGGCGATCACGGCGTCCTGCGCCGCAATGGCAAAGTCGCCCAGACCCGGTGCACGACGGGGCGACTTGCCCGTACGCTCTACAAACTCTGGCTCAAAGCAGCCCACGTGCTCAAACAGATCGATCCACTTGGCATAATCGACCACAAATATTAGTGCCCAGGGCGCCTTAGCGATCATGGGCTGGTGGTCGCACAGGTCGGCCAGGCGGTCGAGCGTAGCCTGCTCACGAATGCTCACGATGGAATACATCATCATGGCACCCGCCGACGGCGCGCGGCTCGCCGCATGCAGAATCGCCGCACGCTGCTCGTCGGTCACCGCCACGGGACGGTCGTCGTCATCGCGCGCGAAGGCACGCGTAGACGAGCGATGCTCCAAAATGTCCAGCACCGCATTGCCCGTGGTCTCGACCGGGTAGCCGTTCGTATCCACGCCCTCAGCTCCGCCGCAGCACTCGACGCCCGTCATACAAACCTGCTCACCCATAGCTCTATCCTCGCCAATTCTTTAAGAAGCCTTTACGTTTCCGTGTAATTCCCGTCCATTATCGCGCAGGTCGCCACTACATTGCGCCACACCGCCACACGTGCGCGTTAATATGGCTGGTTGTTGTGCGCAGCCACCAATTGCAGCGCATATCTTGGTAACAATCGGGTAAACCCCCGCTTTCGTACGTTTTAGTTTGTGAGGAGTCTCAGCATGTTCGCTGCCGCCATCTCGCTCGTCGGTCTTGCGGCGACCGTCTACCTTGTCTTGCGCGAGGCCAAGGCCATTCGCGCTCAGTCGGGCACCGTTGCCAAAAGCGCTCTTGGGTGGAGCGTCGTCTTCGGCCTGTTCCAGGTCTTTTTGACTATTTGGGGCGCCATTGGCCTCGTCGCCCAAAACGAGCCGCTCGCCTTTGTGATGCTCATCCTGACCAACGCCATCCTCACCGGATGCGCCTGGGCCAGCATCGCCCGCGATCGCATCGCCCCGCGCGTCTTTGCGTTCGCCAAGCCCGACGCCCCCGCCCCCACCGGCAAGCTCGCCCGCCTGCGCGGCGCCTTTGTGGGCAAACCACTCGTCGCCGCCGTCCTGTGCCTGCTGCTCGCCGGCGTCTTTGCGCTGCTGGGCATGGAGGTCTCGTCCAACCACGACTTTACCTGGGTCTACCCCCTGTGCATCCTGCTCGAGTGGGCCATCATCACCGTGCTCATGACCGGCTTGTTCTTCCTGTTCCAGCGCCACGGCGCAGCTCCGGCCGTCCTGGCCTTCGCCCTCTTTATCCTGGGCATTGCCGAGTTCTTCGTCATCACGTTTAAATCCATGCCCATCCAGCCGGGCGACCTTTCGGCCATCTCCACCGCCGCCGCGGTCGCCGGCACCGGCTACACCTTCTCGATCTCGCTGTTCTGTGTGCTGTCCATGGGCTTTACCGCCATCGCCATGCTGCTGTGCGAGTACGCCGGCCTGGTGGCACCGCACCGTCAGAAGGGTGCCGCCAACGCCAAGCGCATGCTGCTCACCAACCTGCTCGTGGCAGTGCTGTGCCTGGGCGGCGTAACCGCGCATGTCACGCTCATCGACTACTACAACACCCTCGGCATCACCGTCTACACCTGGCGCCCGCTCGAGAGCTACTGGCGCGAGGGCTACCTGCCCGCCTTTATTAGTGCGGCGCAGTCCATCAAGCCGCCCAAACCCGCCGACTACTCCGTCGACGATGCCAGGGCCACGCTCAAAAAGTACGCCAAGGCCTACGACAAGTCCGACGCGGCTAAGAGCGACGAGCGCGCCGCCGCCCAGGAGCAATTCGACAGCGAGAAGCCCACGGTCATCGCCATCATGAACGAGACCTTCTCGGATCTTTCGATCTATCAGGAGATGCGCGCCGGCTACGAGGGCCCGCAGTACTTTAAGAACCTGTCCAACTGCCTCAGCCGCGGCAAGCTCTACGTGAGCGCCTACGGCGGCGGTACCGCCAATACCGAGTTTGAGTTTATGACCGGCAACTCCATGGCCAACCTGGGCTCGGGCGTGTACCCCTACACCATCTACAACATGGAGACGACCGGGAACCTGGCAGAGCAGTTCAAATCGCTCGGCTATTCCACCACAGCCATGCACCCCAACCACGCGACCAACTGGAACCGCGAGAACGTCTACAAGGACTTTGGCTTTGACCAGTTCCTGTCCATCAACGATTTCCAGGGAGCCGACACCCTGCGCGGCATGGTGACCGACCAGGCTACCTACGACAAGATTCTTGAGCTACTCAACCAGAACGCCGATCCGCAGTTTATCTTCGACGTGACCATGCAGAACCACTCGGGCTACGACACGGGCCTGCTGCCGGTCGACAAGCAAATGCACCTGAACATCGACACGACCGACCTGGACGCCAAGACCGTCGAGGACGGTACGCTCTCCGATGTCGACGAGTATGTCTCGTGCATCGAGCAGTCCGACCAGGCGCTGCGTTACTTCCTCAACGCCCTGAGCAAGCTCGATCGCAAGGTGGTCGTGGTGTTCTGGGGCGACCATCAGCCGTTCTTCCCGTCCAAGTTCAACGATAAGTGGTTTACCGGCGAAGACGATGCCACGCACCAGGAACGTCTGTGGCAGACCGACTACATCATCTGGGCCAATTACGACGTTGCCGGCTGCGACCAGACGAGCGAGGTCGATGACCTGTCCACCAACTACCTGTCCACCCAGCTGATGCAACTGATCGGCGCACCGCTGACCGACTACCAGAAGGCGCATATGACGCTGCGCGAGTCGCTGCCCGCCATCAACTCGGTGGGCTACGAGGACGCCAGCCTGCGCTGGGCGCTCTCCTCCAACGTCACTGGTGACGACGCCGAGGCCGCGGCTGCCACCAAGGCGCGCGAGGATTACGCCAAGATGCAGTACTACGAGATGTTCCGCGACGGCAAGAACGTGTATACCGAGCACTTCCAGACCGAGGCCAACGAGACCGACCCCAACTTGGCACCGGGTACAACCAAGATCAAGTAGCGGCGCGTCTTAACTGGTTCGTCTGCCCGGCGGCACGGAACGTAAGGTTCCCTGCTCGGACAGTCCTGCTCGCACGGAGAGCACATTAAGTGCTCTCCGGCTCGTGCGGAACTCGCGATGAACCTTACATTCCGCGTCGCCGGGCAGACGCCTCGGTGTTGAAGCGCGGCTTGTCATGGGGACATCTGCTGAACATATATAAGTTGAAGGCCACGTCTTGTGGCCTTCAACTTGCGCAGGACTGTAGAGCAGGGAACTTCGTGCCCGCCACCCGGGAGGGCGTTGCATTTAGAAGATGGACCTAGCGCTTATTCCTTTGAGACAAGAACAGCGCGACCATAAAAGCGATAATCGCTAGCGTTAGCAGCGTCAAAAGCAGAGCGAGCGAGTTGTCGCCCGTCGCAGCCAGGCCAAACAGGCCGGGCTTTTTGGGGCCAGCGGGCTGCGCAGGAATTGTTTCGCCATCGTCCTCGGCAGTGATTTCCCAGCGAATGGTCTTGTTTGCGTCGGCAAGCTCATTGCCTACCGACGTCGGGACACTTAGTTGCAAATTGAGCACTGTGCTGCCATCGCTCGTAAACGTTGCGACCTGCGTAGGGTGGGCGAACACGCTGCCCGGCGTTCCTGCCTGGAGCCAGTCTGCGGACGCATCGCTGACCGCTGCCGTTAATGTGATGGGCGACAGCAGGTGTGTCGTCTCGTGATCGACAACGGCGCGCACAAATACGCGCACCTGGGACTTTACGCCTGTGGCGCGAATCTCGATCTGCTGCTCGCGCTCATCGCCCGGCATTAGATCTTTAAAAGCTGGAAACAGGTCGGGCTCCCCCGAGGACATCGTCGCCCCCGAGACCGTCAGCTGGCGCGCATTTCCGTCATACGCAATCGCGGGAGTATCGGCGAACGCACGGGCGGGAACGGCGAGCGCGACCACGCAGAGAATGGCCGCGACCACGCAACGCAAGGAGCGCGCAACGCCTTTGCGAATCGGGAACGCCATACTTACGCACCTCCATGCGGCGGCACCAGCACGCCATCCTTGACCGTGCAACCCCATGCCTCTGTAACCGCATCGTCGGGCGTGGATTGAATTGCCTGGGTCGAAATGTCGACGACCAGGTTCTTACCAGCTGCCTTCCGCTCGGTCACGCTCTTGATGAGCACGTCCGTCTTGCCGAGCGGCGCAACAGGAGACGTCCAGTAGTAGAACCCGTCGCTCGCAAGAACCCAAGATGAAGGGCTGTTAGCGGCAGCGGCATCGCCTTTATCGCCCCACTCAATGGTGTAGTCGGCGTCGGCAACCGGCTCATCCCACAGGCGCGCGCCATCCTGATCCTGCCAGTAGATATCCACCGCAACACGCAGGTATGCCGGAGCCGATCCCGTGTTTTTAACCGAGACATCCCTTTTCACGTTGTCCTTGAGCGTCTCGTCCACTGAAGGCGACACCGAGCCAAAGCCAAACTCGTTGACCAGCACGCCCGTAACCGAAAGCCACGCAAAGGTGCCGGCAGCGCCGGCCAAAAGGAGAACGCCGACAAGGAGGGCGACGATCCGCTTGCGCTTAGTCATCCTAGTCCTCCCTCCTCAGCGTGCCGTTTTCCCAAACATTCTTGGCACGCGAGCCACCATCGACCCATTTGTCCTTCGCGCGCGTGTTGACGCACGTCACCACGGTGTCGCCCGCGCTCGAGGCGGACGAGATGGTCAGCTCGGCAGATTTACCGGGCGCCTTGCCCGGCGTGCTCAGTTCACCCTCGTAGCGCCATGCCCAAGCCGTATCTTCCTCGACGGTATAGATGCCCGTCGACGCGGCAAATTGCACGCTGCCGACATACCAGGTCTTGCCGTTTTCTTGCTGCGTCCCATCGACCTTTACCTCGACCATGCGCGTCTCGGCAGGAGAATCCTCCGACGCCTTGCGTGTCACCTTAAAGCGGAACGTTTGTCCCATGGCGCTGGCATCGGTAGTCTTTTTAACGACCGTCAGCGCATGAGTCTGGTCAAAGTTGAACACAGCATTGCCGTCGCCTTGCTCCCCTTCGCCCGTCGTCTTGGAATCCAGGCGGTTGGCCAAGTCGAACGAACCATTACCCGAGCCCAGGCTGTAGAGCGAGACAAGCTTGCCGTTTACGGGCTCCTCCGTCACGGATGCATTGGGGCCATAGCTCGCCTGCTTAACCGTGACAGTCAACTGCGTTCCCATAAACGGCTCGGCAAAGCAAACCTTAAACGGCGCCTTATCGGCATTGTCATCGACCGTATTGGCAGCAGTGGGATCGAGCAGCCACTTGAGCTTCGCGGTCATGGCTACGGGGTTCGCAGCATCGGACGTGTCGTTGGCGGTCACGCGATACGTCACGGGATACAGATCCATGTCTCCCGTGATCGGCTCGCCCTTAAACCCATTCCAAGACTTCGCAGTGCCATCGACACCCACATATCGCCACTCCAGGAAGAGTTCGCGCACGTCACCGCTGGTCGCCGCCCGCTCATCGAGCTGCGCAACGATCTTGGAATAAGCGTCCGGGTCATACGCGACGGACTTTTGTTCCATCACGGGATCGCCCTTGTCATCAAAGACCGGGTTGCCACCCTCATCCATCTTGGGAACATCGACGTCATGAACGAAACCCGCGCCCGTCGCTCGCTCGTCGTCCGAGTCGACCGTCGCCGTAAAGATGACCGACCCGTCGACACCGTGATAGCGCACCTTATGCGGCGCGATCTTGTACACCGCGGTGTAGGTCACGCTCTCAAAGGGCTCACTGCCCTCGAGGGGATACTTCTCGTCATCGGTCATCAGGGTGTATTTGCCATCGGATTCATAGTCGCGCGACCAGCCGACAAAGTCGTACTTGGTGCCGTCAATGCCCACAACCTCCTTGACAGCCTTGACCTCAAGAGAAATCTGGTCGCCGGAATCAGTACGGCCGAGACCGCGGACAAGAGCAGGATTCGCGAGATTTGAGTCGATGTTCGATTGAACGGTAACCAGGCTGGGACGGTAGACCGGGTACAGCTCCATGGGGGCCTTGACCACGGTAGAAGCACTCACCATACGGATACCCTCAGACCAAGCGACATAGCCCTTGCCAGGTGCCGGCTGGGCTTCCGTCCAGCCCACGAAGACGTTGAACGCACCTCCTGTATCCGCATCGATAGTGCTGACGTCATAAGTGGGCTTCGGGATGCCGCCATCAAGGTTGCCGAGCATATCGCCTTTCTGAGCAACTTTGCCATCCACATCTTTGGCATTGAGATGGTACACGACCGCCAACGGCGAATAGTACGCCACAAATGTATAGGCCCCGCCGGGTTCCACCTGATAGGAATACGAGTTATCGCCGTTAGGTTCGAGCTTTTTAACTTCGCCATTCGGAAGCTCAATCTCAACCTTCTGCAACTCATACAGCTTACCGCCCGCTTTATAAACCGGCGTCGCAACGTCAGGGGTCACCGTTGCCGTAGCAGGGTCGGTGCCCGCGTTGATAACGGGAGCGATGTCGTACCTAGGCACATTAACCTTGTCCGTGCCATCAAAACCTGCGCGGTGCAGGTTGGTGGTGTAGTTGACGTCGTACTTTGCGTAGACGGGATAGGCATCCTGGCACTGGGTGACCTTGGAGTCATCCGTCGCCAAGTATGGCGCCGCCTTCTCCGAATTGCTCGTCACATAGGGGTCGTTGGCGACATCATAGATATATTTCCAGACGGCAGAATCCTTCTTGACCTCGGCGGTCGAAATCCAGCCCAGGAACTTATAGCCCAGCACGGCCATGTCAGCATCAGTCGGAGAGGACTCGAGGGTCAGATCTGGATTTTCAATTGTGTCGCTGTCCCCGCCGGAATTCTTATCAACCGTATCATTCGTATAGATGAATGGATACTTGTACGTGTAATGAGGATCCTCTTCGCCACTCTTCTTTTGGAGCAAATTACTCTCGTAGCGACGTGTCGTTTCCTTGCAGACCGTGCCATCTTTCTTATAAAAATCGACGCGCGTCGTCACCATCGCACGCATGCGATATTTCGAAGTGAAATTGATTGAAGCCTTTACGGTATCCTTCTTTTCAGGAGTATTGAGATATGTCCATCGACCGCCGATTCTCTCAAGCGTCCAAAACTTCAAGCTATAACGATCGCTAGATGGCTTAAACGTGTACTGCAACGCATTAATAACCTTTTCCTCGTCAAACGTTCCAGAACCCGGGAAATCTGTATCCACAAGGACATTCTTTAGGGTATCCGCCCCCGTATCGTTTCTCACGTTATGCGAATATGCGCTCATGGGGGCCACGATTAGCGTATTGCTGTCGTAGTATCCCTCTGCGCATTCGCCCTTATAGGCATCCTTGTCGCCATGATTAACGTGCTCGGAACCCCAGTGAACCACGTTCTCTCGAACATAGCTTGTGCCGACCTGCTCGTTAAACGGTGTTTTGTACTCGTTCCATACAGAGCAAAGGAGTTCCGAATTCGTGTATTCATCGTTCGCGTACGCGCAGACGTAATAATCCACGCGGTACTCAAAGCGCGCCGTATAGGTGTGCGGCACGGTTAGATCGACATCGGCAGGGAGTGTATAGCCTGGGTCACGGCTTACGCGGACCTCAACCGTGGACCCATCGGCGGCCTGCTTGTTTTCGTACCAGCCCAGGAAGCGATACCCATCGGGCAGCTTGCCGCCCTCGGACAGGGGCGTACCGTCCGTGTCGCGCACCTGTACCGTGTAGACGCTGGTGCCGTCCCCGGCAGTCTGGACGTCGACTTTGGTTTTGCCAACGCCGTCACGTAGGGTCTCATTGTCGATTTTGTCCTGCTCATTGCCCTCGAACACCGTCATGATGTTCGACACGTAGTCGCTGTACACGGGATAGAAATCGGTGGGGCCGACCACGGCAATCTCGCTGCCCGCGGGATAGAATACTCCCTTGTTTTTCAGATCAGCCAGCTGATCTGAGGTAATGGCAGCATAGGCGCCATTCATGCTCTTATCGGCGTTCGGCTGCGTGGTCCATCCAATAAACGTCGCGGTAGGCGGCAAGCCGCCGCGATCTGCGGGGGCAGCCGGCGTCAAACCGGCGCCATAGCGGTACCAGTCCGTGGACGGATCGTGTGCCTTGCCGTCTTTCCAATCAAGCGTCTCGCCCTTAACGTTATAGAACAGCACCTGCGCCTCGTATGAAGCGATAAAGAGATCATTGCCCTTGAAGCCCTCACTCTCGGCATGATCCTTGCCGTTGTCGGCAGTGTAGATAGAGGTCGCCTCGTGCTTCGTGTTGTCCTGAACGCGCTTGCCATCCCTCACAGCAGCATCATCGGTCTTGCCATCAAACCAGCTGTTGTCTTGTCCGATTCGGTTCACACGCACATCGGGCTCGCGGAACCAGCCCATAAAGCGGTAGCCGTCGTTCGCCTCGCTCAGCCCCTCAGGCTTTGCGGAGGTCTCCTGCTTGAACGTCACCGATGTATCGCCCTGGGCCAAGCCCTGGGCAGTTCCCGCCAGCACGGCACTCACGGCAAAGGCGTACGGATCCGTGGTCGCCTGGTCTTTGCCAAGTTTGGTCTTCTCGATTGTCGCGGTACCCGCGCCGGGAAAATCAATCGTCGCCTTAACGCTCTGGCCATGCACGGGGATATTCAGCCTGTAATCCATCGCCCACTCGTTGGCATGCGAACCGCCAAGGGCCTCATCGTTAGCGGTCGAGCGCATGGTGCCGGCACAGAAGTCGTAGTCGTGCTCCTCCCACAGCTCGCGCGTGGTGTAGCGCCCGTCGTCCCACGGGCCAAAGCCGTCGCCCTTGGTGGTACCGTCGCCGCCAAACGAGGGGATCTTCTTTTTGGCAGGATTGCCCTGGCTATTGCCAGACAGGCTCACGCTCGGCTTAAAGTAGCACTCGGTGACCGTCGCATCTCCCTTGTTGGCGCGCGCAGCAATGCCGCCCAGGTTCACATCGTTTTGGATGATGGGGATCACGGCGATGGGGTTGTATTGACGCGAGCTCAGGTCGCCCGCAAAGTGGCTGCGGACGAGCTCGTTGCCCTTTTCAGTCAAAATACGGCCCGCCAGGCCACCCGTCCACGCGCGCGTCACGGCGACAACGCCCACGTACGATGCGGCATAGCTGTAGCACTGCGCCGTCGAGAAGCAGTCGATGATCTTGGCGTCGCCCGCCATGCAGCCCACAAAGCCCGAGGCGTACACGTTGTTGCCGCCCAGGGCGCCGACGGCCACATCGTATTTATTGGTGACGTCGGTCATGCCCTTCTCGGCAATCGAGCCATCCTCGTTGCGCGTAGGCGTCACGCGGCAGTACTCGATGGTCGAGTTCTTGACGTAGCCGGCAAACGCCGCCATATACAGGCCCTCGCCACCGATTGCCTGCACGCCCGAGGTCGTGTTGTTGACGGCGCGGCCGCCACGGACCTCGCAGTTGTAGAGGCTGCAGCCGTCGAGCTCGCCGGCGATCAGGCCTCCCTCAAAGCCCGCGTTGGTAATCACGTTGAGCATGTTGTTGGCGCAAGTCACGTGCAGGGTGCTCTCCATGACCATGACGTTTTCGAAGCTGGTGTTGACGGCCTTGCCCACGATGATGCCGCCGCGGAAGTCCGCCCAGATGTTGGCGTCCTCGACAAGGAAGTTCTTGATGGTGGCGCCGTCGGTCTCGGCAAAGAAGCCCGTGTCGCGCTCGGGGTCCAAGACCTTATTCTCGTAGTTCAGGCCCTTCACGGTATGGTTTTGACCGTCAAAGACGCCCTTAAAGGGATGCTCTTTGTTGCCAAAGGAGAGGTGCTTGACCGTATCCGCAACAATGGCGTTCATATCATCATCGTTAAGAACGATATCGTTATCGAGATAGACGCGCCACTGCGATGTGTCGCGCTGACGCGACAGCGCGACACACGCCAAGAAGTCGTTCCTGTTTGTGATATGGAATTCGGTCTGTTCCTCGGCATGCGCTGCCGCCGGCAGCACCATAACGCAGCAAAGGGCGATCGCCGCGACGGCAACCAGCCTGCCGAGCACGCCTCGGTTTCTGTTCTTGATCTCCATGGGCTAGTTCGCCTCCGGCCAGCCCGCGGCGTCGAGCACGTCGAGGACGGTATCGTTTGCCTGCTGGTTTTTGGCCTGCACGGCCTGGACGTCGATATCGAGCCTGAATGAGCCACCGCGCGCGGCATCGTTGTAGTCGCCCACGAAGCGCAGCGAATCCATGAGACTCTCCGTCATGGCGCCGGAATCGAGCACGCCCCCGCATCCGGCCAATCCGCGGTAGTAGTACCACCCATCGCCGCCATCGATCCACGGGGACCCCTCGCCCGCGTTCATGTGAAAGGCAACGTTGCCCGAGGCATCCGCACTCGAACCGTCGGGCGCCACCGACGTCATGCGCAGACGAGCGCGAACGTACTCAGGCTGCGCGCCGGCGTTCTCCACGCGCACGATGCGGCTGATGTCAGAGCCCCCGGCCTTGGTGTCGGGATAGTCCCCGTGCTCGTTGGCCTCAAACGGAATCTCCTCGCCCTGCTCGTTTAGGGTGTATTCGCAGACTCGTACCTTCACGCTGCCAAACGATAGGACGTTGTTCGCCGGGACCATATCAACGGTAAAAGCCAGCGTGCCGCACAGGCACGCCAGGGCCAACAGCGCCATCGCCGCAAGCGCCAAGGTGCGTTTCTGATTGTCGGAAAGATTGTTGAGCATTACGTTCGCCAATCGTCGATCAAAGGGGGATCGAGATCCCGACCCGAAAATGGGGATGGGGAGCGGGCCGGGATCTCGGTGGGGAGGGGTTAAGCCTGAGCCTGAGTCTTAGCCCAAGCCTTGGCCTGCTCGACAGCGTTGGCGGCAGCGTCAGTCTTGTCGCCCTTCTGGTCAGCGCCGAAGATGTAGCAGGAGACCGTCATAGCAGGATTTTCAACGACATCCGTGCTGTTCATGGTAGCCGGGATATGCACGGTGCTGAACAGCTCGCCGGTGTAAGCAGCCTTGTCATTAGCGGGGGTAAGCTTTGCAGGAGCGTTGGTTCCGTCAGCGGTATACATGAACAGACCGCTCACGTACTGGCCTTCGTTGCCGTTGGTCTTCACCTGGTCAGTAGCAACCGGCTTCCAGCCATTGTTAAGGGTGAAGTACGGGATCTTGGCAAGCGCGCCTTCACCGTCCTTCACGATGGCGTTCTTCACGTAGACGAACACATAGGAGCTATCGGAATCCTTGCCGATACCGACGTTGGGATTCTTATCGATGTTGGTGTCGGGAATCATCTTGGAGTCCTTCACCCACTTGGTCTCAAACAGGTAACCATCCACTGAGGGGTTCGTGGGATCAGTGCCGGGCTTGTCCGGTTGATCGGGGTCGGGCTTCACTTCGGGCTTGCCGATGCTGCCAACCGTAAATTCGTTCTTCAGCGACTGCGTAGCCGACAGCCAGGCGTAGGTGCCCACGCCGGCAGCCAGTACCAGCAGCAGCAAGGCGGCAATGATGCCGTAGCGCTTTTTCTTCTTGTTTTCCATCGTTCTCTTCCTTTCGAAAATCGACTTCCCCGGCAACGGCCCTTGCCGTTGCCGGCGCCTCTCCCCTGCCGCTATGAACGCCGCCCCTTCGCATGCGCGCGGGCATGATTGCCCGCAGGCTCGTCGGGAACCATCCGATCGAGCACAATCGACACCGCGACTAGCAGCGCCAGAACGGCCACCACAACAAACAAACCGGGCATCGTCGTGCAATATGCATTAACGAAGCCCAGGTAAGGGACACAAAAAGAGACGACGCCGATCACGCGTGAAAAAGGCGTCTGCTCGGCGTCGTGCATGATGATTCCATCTGCATTTTTGTTTGCGATTCCCTGCGTGCTGATCGTCTGCGCCACAGGATCGACCTCGTACACCTGGTGAGTCACCACAGCGCCGTCCGATCGGTAAAAAGTTGCACTGTCGCCCACGGCAATATTCGTTGGGTCAACCTGGTGAACAAACACCATGGAGCCGACGGGGAGCTCGGGTTCCATAGAGCCCGAGAGCACGGCGAAGGGCATGTAACCAAATGCACGGGGAGCAAAAGAAACAACGGCAAGGGCTATGACAAGCGCAAGCGCCATGCCACTAAGAAGTGAAATAAATCGTCTGAATCCGCGCGCTGCCAACATGATTATTTCATCCCCATCGAGGCCATATTCGATCCCATCAAGGATTAGCCGCTTTTCTAAGACGTTTAATAGATGAGTTCGAAAAAGCCCCATCTGAAATCTATTTCTAACAATCACCGTAGCTACTTCCGCGTTTTTATCAACGTCTTTCCGCCAAATGCTACTATTTTTGCCGTAAGTGGTTATTTGTCCCCGCACTTGTCTGCTTTATCCAACGCCTGCGGCTAACCCCTACACAACTTCTCAATAGAGGGTCTAATATTTTGTACAGCTCAGATATCGTACCCCCCCCCCCACATTAAATTTATACTGCATTTAGTATCGTTTATTTTCAACCCCCTTATTCATGCCTCTACGGCTACCCCGCGTAGCCCTCAGCCCATACCTTCTGGTAATCCCATCCATCCGGAAACCCCGTCCCACTCTGAATACATCCAGCGAACGCATGCGAGCGTGTTGTCCAGAACGACCTCGTCATCGGGGTGATGGAAAATGTCACCCCAAACGCTTGCCACGGTTGCGCCCACAAGTGGCAAGAAAAAAGCCTCGAGAATATCGAGGCTTTCACATTTGTATTGCTTTGCACGAAGGACCGCGAACGGCGAAGCTACTCTCCCAGCACGGCCTTTTTGGCGGCTGCGGCCATGTTGTCCAGATCTTCCTTGGTGGGGTGATCCTTTGCGGCGACCCAGTTGTCGAGCAGCATCTTAAATCGGGCGTTGTCGGGATCTTGCTCGAGCATGGCCTCGTAGCGCTGCTTGACCGCGGGACCCATCTTGCCCTGGCACATCGCCCAGCCCGCAAGCTCGGCATCCCCAGCCAAATTGGAAGTCACGCGATCAATAATCTGCTGGTAATAGCTCTGGTCGGCCCCAAAACCGCAGGTGCCAAACAGGAAGACGCGCTTGCCGTGCAAGGCGGAGAGCAACGCCGCGACCGAAGGCGTGCACGCGCCCTTGTCGCACCAAAAACCGACGAGCACCGTGTCGGCCGCGCAGGCGCCCTGCGCCTCGAGCGCAACCTGATCTGCATCCGCATCGTCGCTCAACGCCGCGGCATGGACAAACTCAACACCCGCAGCCTGCAGAGCGCGCTTGATCGCGCCCGAAACCATCCTGGTATTACCGCTCTTGCTGTTAACCACCAAAGAGCACGTCATAGTCACGTTGCCTCGTATCCCCCAAAACTAAAGCCACTAATGCAATTTATTAGATGAATATCTTAGTACTAACGTGACAGATGTAAACCACCGTCTGTCGATTGATTAATTTGCCCCACGGGCTTGCTCACTGGGCAAACTGGCTGCGATAGAGTTCGGCGTAGAAGCCGCCTGCCGCTAGCAGCTCGTCGTGCGTGCCGCGCTCGATAATCTGGCCGTCGCGCATCACCAGAATGCAGTCGGCGTTGCGGATCGTCGACAGGCGGTGCGCCACCACAAAGCTTGTGCGGCCGGCCATAAGCTCGTCGAACGCCGCCTGCACCTGCAGCTCGGTACGCGTATCGATACTCGAGGTCGCCTCGTCCAGCAGCAAAATCGCCGGGTCGGTGAGCATGACGCGCGCGATGCACAGCAGCTGTTTTTGACCCTGGCTAAACGTGCCGCCGTCCTCGCCGATGACCGTATCGTAGCCGCCTGGCAGCTGCACGATAAACTTGTGCGCATGCGCGCGCTTGGCAGCCTCGATAACCTGCTCGCGTGTGGCGTCGGGACAGCCGTAGGCAATGTTCTGGGCCACCGTGCCCTCGAACAGCCAAGTGTCCTGCAGCACCATGCCAAAGGCACGGCGAAGGCTTGCGCGCGTGTAGTCACGCGAAGACCGGCCATCGACCATGATGCGTCCGGCATCGATATCGTAAAACCGCAGCAGCAAGTTGATGAGCGTTGTCTTGCCGCAGCCCGTGGGGCCGACCAGGGCAAAGCGCATGCCGGGCTTGGCCTCGATGCAGATGTCCTGCAGCAGCTTGCGGTCGGGCACGTAGCTAAAGTCCACATGCTCAAAGGTCACCTCGCCCTGCGGGACGGCAAGTTCCACGGCATCCTCCGCGTCGAGCTCCTGCTCGCGCGCATCGAGCAGCGCAAACATGCGGCGCGCCGAGGCGTACGCGGTCTGGATCTGCGTAATGACGTTGGTGACCTCGTTGAACGGCTTGGTGTACTGGTTGGCGTAGGACAGGAAGATCTGCACGCCGCCCACCGTGAGTGCCGCGGGCACGCCCGTGATCACGCCCACGCAGCCAATCACGGCCACCACGGCATAGATGATGTTGTTGATAAAGCGCGTGCCGGGGTTGGAGAGCGAACCCATAAACTGCGCGCGCTCACCTGCCGCATAGAGCTCGGCGTTGAGGGCATCGAAGCGCTGCTGAGCGTTGGGACCATAGGCAAAGGCGTCGACAAGTTTCTGCTCGCCTACGTACTCCTCGATATGACCACCGAGCTGCCCTTGAATACGCTGCTGTGCCGTAAAGCTTTTGTTGGAAAGCTTGGCGATAGCACCGGCTCCAAAAATGGAAAGCGGCGTGACGAGTACCACCACGAGCGTCATGGTCAGGTTGATGGAAAGCATAAACGCGAGCGTACCCACGATGGTAATAACACCGGTGAAGAGCTGTGTAAAGCCCTGCAGCAGACCGTCGCCCACCTGATCGACGTCGTTGACCACGCGACTCATGAGGTCGCCGTGGGCATGGCCGTCGATAAAGCTGAGCGGCATGCGGCTGAGCTTGTCGCTCGCCTCCACGCGCATGTCGCGCACCGTTTCGTAGGACAGGCGGTTGACGCAATAGCCCTGCAGCCACTGAAAGGCCGCAGCACCTACGACGACAATCGCGAGCTTGGTGACAAGCGGCAGCAGCGCATCGAAGTCCACCTGTCCGGCGGCGACGATAAGGTCGATGCCCTCGCCAATGAGGATGGGCGTGTAGAGCTGCAGAATCACGGAGATGGCGGCACTCACAAACGACGCTACAAACGAAATGCGGTGCGGGCGAACATAGCCCAGCAGGCGGCGGGTCACCGCACCCACGGGATAGCGCTCGGGATCGCCGGGCTGGCGCGGACCGTCGCCCAGGTCGTTGAGGTTATCGTTACCGGACACGTTGGCCGTCATCGTGGCGACCGAACCGGAAGAAGTATACGGATTCATCTAGCAGCCCTCCTTTGCGCAGGCGGATGCGGGGACGGTTGGGGCGGACGCGGGCGCCGCACTCCCCTGCTGGCCCTCGAGTTCCTCGCGGCGAAGCTGCGACTGGCAAATCTCGCGATAGAGCTGGCAGCTTGCATACAGCTCGTCATGCGTGCCCAGGCCCGCAACCGAGCCGTGGTCGAGTACGCAGATCATATCGGCGTCGCGCACGGTCGAGACGCGCTGGCTCACAATAACCGTCGTGAGCGGCAGCCCGCCCTCGGCGGCACCGCGCATGCTGCGCTCGCGAATGGCACGGCGAAGCGCCGCGTCGGTCTTAAAGTCGAGCGCCGAGGCGGAGTCGTCCATGATCAGGACCTGTGGCGAGCCCACCAGGGCGCGCGCGATGGTCAAGCGCTGGCGCTGACCGCCACTGAAGTTCTTGCCGCCCGCCTCGACCGGGGCGTCGAGCCCCTGCGGCTTGTTGCGCACGAACTCGCTCGCCTGCGCCATATCGAGCGCCGCCCAGAGCTCATCGTCGGTCGCCGACTCGTCACGCCAGGTCAGGTTGCTGCGAATGGTGCCGCTCACCAGCGACGTGCGCTGCGGGACGGTCGCGACCACATGGCGCAGCTGGTCGAGCGGCCAAGTGCGCACGTCGGCACCCATCACGCTCACGCTGCCGGTGCCCGCATCGTACAGGCGCGGGATAAGCGAGACGAGCGTAGACTTGCCGCTGCCCGTGCCGCCGATAATGCCGAGCGTTTTGCCCAGCGGCAGCTCCAGCGTCACATCGCTCACGGCATTTGCCGCGCCCACGCCAAACGAAAAGCTCGCATGGTCAAAGCTCAACGCAGGGACCGGAACAGCGCCACCCGCCAGTTCGCCCGGCTCGGGCAGTGCGACCGGCTGGTTGCCCTCATCGGTAATGCTCGGCACGCAATTGAGCACCTCGTTGATACGCGACGCGCTGGCGCTCGACTTGGTAAAGACCACGACCAGGTTGGCGACATACACGATGGAGGTGAGGGTCTGCGTCATGTAGTTGACGAACGCCATGACCTGACCCTGCGTGAGCTCGCCCACGTTGACCTGGATGCCGCCGACCCACAGGATGGCGCACACGCCCAGGTTCATCACAAGAAACGTGACGGGGTTGAGAATCGACGAGAGCTTGCCCACCGCGATGGCAGTATTGGCCTGGTCATCGGCGGCTTGGGCAAAGCGCTCGCGCTCATGGTCCTCGCGCACGAAGGCGCGAACCACGCGGGCGCCCGAAAGGCCCTCGCGGCAGATAAGCGCGATGCGGTCAAGCTTTGCCTGCAGCTGCTTGTAGTACGGGATACAGTGCGCCATGACAAACCAAAACACCAGGCCGATGGCGGGCGTGCAGATCAAAAAGATGATGCCGAGCTTAAGGTCGATGGCAAGGGCCGCGCACATGGAGCCCACCGCCAGGAAGGGCCAGCGGATAAGCATGCGCACGCCCAGCGCCACGGCAAGTTGCACCTGGTTGACGTCGTTGGTGATGCGGGTGATAAGCGACGGCGTGCCAAAGCGATCGAGCTCGGCATAGCTCAGCTTGTTGATGTGCTGGTAGAGCGCACCACGGATATCGGTGCCCATGCCCTGCGAGGTGAGCGCCGCCATCTTTTGGCAGACGAGCGTAAACGAGATGCCGATCACAGCCATGGCGGCGAGCACCGCGCCGTAACGGACGACGGCGTTGACATCGTGTGCGCCGATGCCCTTATCGATCATCTGGGCAATCACCAGCGGCGTCAGCAGGTCAAAAATCACTTCGATCAACTTACACGCAGGGCCAATCACCATATATCGGCGAAACTTACCACCAAAACGCCTGAGCAGCTCAATCATGTATAGGCGCTCCCTATCATCATTCACACTCAATTCGAATCATGATAGTACTGTCGCCCCAAAGAAGCGTAAACAACTCGTCATTTCTAATGGGGTTCGGTTTCCAAAGAAGCGGAGAGGTGCGCATGCCCAGCCAGTGTCGGGTCGACCGCTTGGTATACTTACATTAGTGCTACCAAGTTAGTCGCCGACCCTTGAAATGAGGTGCCGAGATGAACGACATTCTCGCAAGAAGAGCAAGACGAGCAACTGTGGGCATCGCCCTTTCCGCGGCACTTGTCGCGGGAATCGCCCCCGTAACGGCGATCGCGGCAGAAACCAGTTCCCCCACCGGTGCGGCCGTTTCGCAGACGAGCGCCGCCAACGGCAATTCGGGCGCCCCGCAGACAGAAGACGCGGCCGCCGCAAAAGAAAAAGCGTATGCAGCCATGCAGGAAGCGCTCAAAAACCTCGAGGCCGCAAAAGACGCCGCAAGTCCCGAGAAAATTGCGAGATTCAATGATGACATTGCCCGTTTTCAAGAGCTCCGCGACAAGATGGCGGCGCAAGCCGTCGAAGAGAGGGAACTCCTTCCCACCATGCAAGCGGACATCGATGCAGCCCAAGCCAAATACGACGGGGCCATCAACCGGGTAAGCGAGCTCCAAGCAGAATTAGACAAGAAACTTGAGGTGCTTAAGGCACTCGAAGCGCTCGGCGACGAGGAGCTTATCGAAACTGTTAAACAGCAAATAAAGCAGTTGCGCCAAGAGATCGTAACGGCAAAAGCGCGAGTTGACTTTTGCGAAATGGAGCTCCGCGAGGTCAAGGGCCGCCTCGAAAGGCAGGAAAGACAAGTTAATGACTGTGAACGTGCTGCAGAGAAGTATAAAGCCCATACCGACCAGTTCATAGCCTGGCGGGATGCGCTCCTCGGCGATTTGAAAAGAGCGCAAATAGCCTATGACGACGCCTGCAAGGCATACGAAGAGGCAAAGGCCGCGGCAGACAAGGCCACCTCGCCCGAGATAACGCAACCGACCGAGACGACGCCTCCCTCCGGCTCAACGCAACCCGCCGAGGCGACACCGCCCGTTGCCTCACCTGCAACCGGCAAAGACGCCCTACCAAGCTCCACCAAGCAGGCGAACTCGAGCAGCGGCAAGCAAGCAAATACGACCGCCGGCAAGCTCGCGAACACGGGCGACACAGCGCCGAGCGCAATCGCACTCGCAGCAGTCGCCGCCGCAGGCCTCGGAATAACCGCCACAGCCACACGCCGCATCAGGAACTCAAAATAGCTGCCAACGGTTATTGTCTCCGCCAATTCACAAGCCCAGAGACAAAAAGAGGCCCGTTTCCCCAACCCAGGGAAACGGACCTCTTTACTTGAAAAAACAAATGGTAATGCCGCCGTCTCTTGAACCACGCAGCCATCAATGCCCAGACAACACCAGCAAGCCGCGTTCCTTAAGGGATAGATTTAATGGCTGTTAATCAAGGGGCATACGCGCACGCCCGATCAATGGCGGGCAAACCGCCTGATATACTTACATTAGTGCTACCAAGTTAGTCGCCGACCCTTGAAATGAGGTGCCGAGATGAACGACATTCTCGCAAGAAGAGCAAGACGAGCAACTGTGGGCATCGCCCTTTCCGCGGCACTTGTCGCGGGAATCGCCCCCGCAACGGCGATCGCGGCAGAAACCAGTTCCCCCACCGGTGCGGCCGTTTCGCAGACGAGCGCCACCAGCGGCAATTCGGGCGCCCCGCAGACAGAAGACGCGGCCGCCGCAAAAGAAAAAGCGTATGCAGCCATGCAGGAAGCGCTCAAAAACCTCGAGGCCGCAAAAGACGCCGCAAGTCCCGAGAAACTTGCGGAAATCGATGATGACATTGCCGCTTTTCAAGAGATCTACGACATGGTGGTGACGGAAGCCGCCAAACGGAGGGAACCCCTTCCCGCCATGCAAGCGAACGTCGATGCAGCCCAAGCCAAATACGATGAGGCCCACAACCGGACAAGCGGCCTTCAGGCAGAATTAGATAAGGCACTTGAAGCACTCGGCGACGAGGAGCCCAGCACAGCTATTAAGGAGCATATTAAGCAGTTGCGCAGTGAGATCATGGCGGCAGAAAGGCGAGAAAAATCTTATGAAGATGATCTTCACTCCTACCAACGCCGACTCGAAAGCCAGGAAAAACAGGTTCAGCATTTCGAAAGTGAGGCAGAGGAAGCTAAAGCCCACATCGACGAGGACATAGCCAAGCGAAATGCGCTCCTCGGCGATTTGGAAAAGGCGCAAGCGGCCTATGATGACGCCTGCAAAGCATACGAAGAGGCGAAAGCCGCGGCAGACAAGGCCACCTCGCCCGAGATAACGAAACCGACCGAGACGACGCCCCCCTCCGGCTCAACGCAACCCGCCGAGGCGACACCGCCCGTTGCCTCACCTGCAACCGGCAAAGACGCCCTACCAAGCTCCACCAAGCAGGCGAACTCGAGCAGCGGCAAGCAAGCAAATACGACCGCCGGCAAGCTCGCAAACACGGGCGACACAGCACCGAGCGCAATCGCACTCGTAGCAGTCGCCGCCGCAGGCCTCGGAATAACCGCCACTGCCACACGCCGCATCAAGAACTCAAAATAGCTGCCAGCGGTTATTGTCTTCGCCAATCCGCAAGCCCAGAGACAAAAAGAGGTCCGTTTCCCCACCTAGGGAAACGGACCTCTTTAACTGCAAAAATTCAAACAACAGCACCGCCGCCTCTTGAACCACATAGCCTTCAATGCCCAGACAACACCAGCAAGCCGCATTCCACAAGGGATAGATTTAATTAGATAAACGCGCCTTTACGGGTGATTTTTGGACGACGGGGCCCGACCGGCGGCGAGGTGTTTGGTAGTCGAGCGATCCCGCAGGCGAAGCCGAGGACCAGCGAGACACCAAATACCTCGCCGCCGGCCGGGCCATGTCGCGGCACCAAAAAACGCCCGTGCGCTCGATGGATTCGGATGCCCGACAGAGGCTCCTTATGGCTGCTTCCTTCCGGACCTGACCAGATTCGGAACATGTCGTCATCCGAACCCATCGAACGCGCTAGGCGCTCGGTATATCTTACCTGCTCCCGCCCGCCAGAGCAAGGTAGCTAATTTGGGACGGAGCTTTTTTGACTACTTTTGCAGCCCGATTGCCAGAGCAGCCAATGAGTAGTCAAAATAGTCCGATCCCAAAATGACCGGCTTGGTGCCGCACCACAGAAAGGGCCCATCTACTACGTTTAGGCCGCAGGGGTCAACCATAGCCGGCTTTTCGAAAATCGGCAAGCTTTCTACCTGCACTGATAATTGTTCTCGGGGGAAGCGGGCACTGCGGGGCGCGGCAACGGCGCGCGATTTCCGCGTCGC
>NZ_JBDMHA010000034.1:0-26636 GCF_039752985.1 Collinsella aerofaciens | reverse complement strand
TGGGCGCCGGCTACGTCAACGGTTGGGACCAGACGCGCTTTGCCGCCGACATCAAGAAGGTCGCCGACGAGGTGGGTTACACCGGTCCGTACTACCTGTGCCGAGATCACGGCGGTCCGTGGCAGCGCGACGAGGAGCGTAACGCCCACCTGCCCGAGGACGAGGCCATGGAGCTCGCCCGCAAGTCCTTCGTCGCCGACATGGAGGCAGGCTTTGACCTGCTGATGGTCGACCCCACCAAGGATCCCTATCAGATCGGCAAGGTTATTCCGCTCGACGTGGTGCTTCGCCGCACGATCGATCTTATCGACTACCTTGAGCAGTACCGTCGCGAGCATAACCTGCCCGAGGTCGCCTATGAGGTCGGTACCGAGGAGACCAATGGCGGCTTGACCTCTACCGATAAGTACGAGGAGTTCATTTCTCAGCTGCAGCCCGAGCTCGAGAAGCGCGGCTGCCCCATGCCCACCTTTATCGTCGGCCAGACCGGCACCCTTACCCGCTGGACGGAGCAGGTCGGTCACTACAACTTCAAGAACGCCCGCGAGCTTGCCGATATGGCCAAGCGCTATGGCGTGGGCCTGAAGGAGCACAACGCCGACTATCTGGACGACGCGACGCTGCTCGAGCACATCCCGGCACACGTGACCGCCTCCAACGTCGCTCCGCAGTATGGCACCGAGGAGACCCGCGCCTACCTCAAGCTCTGCGCCACCGAGCAGATCCTGGTCGACAACGGTCTGTGCGATGACCCCTCCGACCTGTATCACACGCTGCTGGTCAAGGCTATCAAGACCGAGCGCTGGCGCAAGTGGATGACTGGCGACGACGTCAACCTGCAGGTCGATGACATCCTTGCCGACGATGAGCTCAGCCTGAAGATCCTGGATGTCTCCGGCCACTATGCGTTCAACGATCCCGAGGTCAAGGAGCAGGTCGAGAAGCTCTATCGCAACCTCGCTGCCCAGGACATCGACGGCAAGCGCTTTGTGATCGAGCACATCAAGCGCCCGATCAAGCAGTACGTCGTCGGTCTTAACCTCAAGGGCGTCACGACCCGCATCGAGGCCGCTCTTGCCGAGTAAGTAGCTTTTCCTACGCGACGCCGGGCCTGGGGCATGTCCCAGCTGCAGGCCCGGCACATGGGACAAAGGGGCGGTCCCTTTGTCCCATTCTTTTGAGTTTTAGCTTCCTTTGAAGGGGTTCACCATGAAGTTCTTTATCGATACCGCCAATCTGGACGAGATTGCCGAGGCCAAGAGCTGGGGCTGCCTGGCCGGTGTTACCACCAACCCGTCCCTGTACGCCAAGACCGGCGGCAAGCTTGCCGACTTTGAGCCCCATATGCTCAAGATTGCCGAGCTCTGCGAGGGTCTGCCCGTGTCCGCCGAGTCTACCGCGACTACTGCCGAGGGCATGATCGAGGAGGGCAAGCGTCTTGCCGCCCTCGCTCCCAACATCGTGGTTAAGCTTCCCGTGTGCGAGGCCGGCCTTGCCGCCTGCCGCGCCCTGGCCGACGCAGGTGTGCGCGTCAACATGACGCTTGTTTTCTCGCCGACCCAGGCCTTGATGGCCGCCAACGCCGGCGCTCGCTACATCAGCCCGTTTGTGGGGCGCTTCGATGACATCGCCGAGGAAGGTATCTCGCAGCTCGACAATGTTGTGACTTGCATCAAGAACTATGACTGGACCGGCAAGAACGTCGACGACACCGTTGAGATCATCACCGCTTCGGTCCGCACGCCCAACCATGTGACCCAGGCGGCGCTGCTTGGTGCCGACATTGCGACCGTCCCCATGGCCGCTCTTAAGAAATGCTTGCATCACCCGCTGACCGACCAGGGCCTTGCCTCTTTTGAGGCTGATTGGCAGAAGGTCGTCGCTCGGGCTTAACGAGTGGATTGCCCCGGCATCGCGTCATCCGGTGCCGGGGTTGTTCTCAAGAGAGGAATTCGTATGACCAACCAGGAGCTGGCGAAGGTCGCCAATGAGGTCAGGAAGGGTGTCGTGACTGCGGTTCACGCGGCCAAGTCGGGACATCCGGGTGGATCGCTCGGTGCTGCCGACATCATGACGTATCTGTACTTTGAGGAAATGAATATCGATCCTGCTGACCCTCACAAGGCCGATCGCGATCGCTTTGTGCTCTCCAAGGGTCACGCGGCGCCGGGCCTGTATTCGGTGTTGGCAAATCGCGGCTATTTTCCCGTCGAAGAGCTCGAGACGCTCCGCCATATTGGCAGCCGACTGCAGGGCCATCCCAACATGAACGACACCCCGGGCATCGATATGTCCACCGGATCGCTCGGTCAGGGTATCTCCGCCGCGGTTGGAATGGCACTCGCCGCAAAGCACTGGGGTGACAGCTACCGCGTCTACACGTTGCTGGGCGACGGCGAGTGCGAGGAGGGCCAGGTGTGGGAGGCGGCCATGTTTGCCGGCAACCATGCGCTCGACAATCTTGTTGCCGTCGTCGACCACAACGGCTTGCAGATTGACGGCACGATCGATGAGGTCAACTCGGCCATGCCGCTCGCTGACAAGTTCCGCGCCTTTAAGTGGCATGTGATCGAGCTAGCCGATGGCAACGACATGACACAGATTGAGGCGGCTTTCGCCGAGGCTCGTGAGGTGACCGGCGTGCCCGTCGCTATCATCGCCGAGACGGTGAAGGGCAAAGGCGTCTCCTTTATGGAGAACCAGGTTGGCTGGCATGGCAAGGCGCCCAACGATGAACAGTTTGAGCAGGCCATGGCCGAGCTTGCGGCAGCAGGAGAGGAGCTCTAATGGCAGAGGTCAAAAAAGTCGCCACGCGCGTAAGCTACGGCGAGGCGCTCGTCGAGCTGGGCAATGAGCACGATGACTTTGTAGTGCTCGATGCCGACCTGGCTGCCGCTACGCAGACGGGTAAGTTTAAGGCTGCGCACCCTGAGCGCTTCTACGATGCCGGCATTGCCGAGAGCAACTTGATGGGGCTCGCCGCCGGCATTGCGACCACGGGCCACGTCGCCTTTGCGAGCACCTTTGCCATGTTCGCCGCCGGCCGCGCGTACGAACAAGTGCGTAATTCCATTGGCTATCCGCACCTCAACGTCAAAATCGGTGCCACGCATGCGGGTATCTCGGTCGGTGAAGACGGCGCCACGCATCAGTGCTGCGAGGACATCGCGCTCATGCGCACGATCCCGGGTATGACGGTAATCGTTCCCGCCGATGACATCGAGGCTCGCGCTTGCGTGCGCGCCGCCTATGAGTTTGAGGGACCGGTCTACATGCGCTTCGGACGCCTGGCAACGCCGGTCATTAACGATCACGAGGACTATGAGTTCAAGATTGGTCGCGGCGTGGTCGTGCGCGAGGGGTCCGATGTGACCATCATCGCTTGTGGCCTTATGGTCGCCGAGGCGCTTGAGGCTGCCGAGGCGCTCGCTGCCGATGGTATCGATGCCGAGGTCATCAATATGCACACGATCAAGCCGCTTGATGAGCGCCTGGTGGTTGCCAGCGCCAAGAAGACCGGTCGTGTGGTCACTGCCGAGGAGCATTCGATTATCGGTGGTCTTGGCGAGGCCGTGGCCTCGGTGCTCGCGGAGCAGCATCCGGCGCCGATGCGTCGCGTCGGCGTGCGCGATGTGTATGGCGAGTCCGGCCCTGCGGTCGATTTGCTGCACAAGTACGGTTTGGACGCCGACGGCATCGAAGCTGCGGTCAGGTCCGTGTTGTAAGGAAGGTTTCCATGGGATTTGTATCTGCCAACCAAGTGACAATCGGGTATACCGCCGCCTCGCGCGAGGACGCCCTACATTATTTGTCCGAGCAGGCCATCGAGCTCGGCTTTGCCGATGACGCATCTGCCGTAGAGGCCGCCTTCATTGCTCGCGAGAACGAGGCCGAGACCGGCCTTGTCGCCGGTTTTGCCGTTCCGCATGCCAAAAGCGACGCGATCCACACGCCGGGCGTAGCCGTGCTTAAACTGACCGAGCCCGTTGAATGGCCGAGCTTCGATGGGGTGCCCGTCGATGTTGCGCTCGCGCTGTACGTGCCTGCCGGCGAGGCTGGAACCACGCATCTGCGCCTGCTCTCCAAGGCTGCCGTAATGCTGATGGACGCCGGCTTCCGCGACAAGGTGCGCGCGAGCACCGATCCCGTTGAGATTGCGGAGCTCATCAATAGCGGACTCGAAGACTAGGACGGTCATCCCGTTCAATCAATCGATCCTTCTCCAAGGAAAAGGGCCGCGACGCCATATAGGTGTCGCGGCCCTGTTTGCGTTTCCCCAGATAAAACCTGCCAAAATAAACCTATCCCTTTTTGGCAGGCTAATCGTGAGTTATTTCACCGCAACTTAGGGCACGGTTAGGAAGTGTGCACCTTAAAGAGTGGAGCCCTTGATTAGAGAGGTCGCGCTCATCTCTCTAAATGTCTCTCTAAAGAGAAGGTTGGTTAGAGAGATAGCATTAGGCAATCTAGCAGCGAATTCGATACATCTCTCTTAATGCCTCTCTAAAACAAGGCGCTTATCTCTCTAAAGTTAGAGAGATAAGCGCCTTGTTTTAGAGAGACGGAATGCCAAAATTCGTCCGTCAGCTACCATCTGCCAAAAATGACGGATAAAGGGCTCATCGAAGTAATGGGTTCATCGACGAGCCGCAACCGCCGCTATCGGAAGAAGTAGATGCAGCCGAATTGCCCCTCTATCGTCTCTCGAAGTTTGATGGGTGCTAGAGGGGCGACTGCCTCGCGATATTTTCCCAAGATAAAACCTGCCAAAACAAACCTGTCCCTTATTGACAGGTCAGTTAACGCAGTCCAGGTTGAGCATATGTGAGCGAGCGGGCTCCGGGTGCGGTAAGGTGACGTGAAACAAGCGGGCGCTGACCTTTTGGTCGCGCCCGTGAAGTTGAACGTCAGATTGCCGTGCCCGGAGCCCGCGCAGCGCCGAGCAGTTACGCCGTTTGTAAAACGGCGTAATCTAAAGGTTCATGTTGCCGTGAATGTAGGGGGTGACCTCGGGGGAGATATGGTCGCAGCCCAGCTCGCGCAGCGCGGACTCGATAACGGCGGGCAGCGGGGTTTTGCCCTCGGCATCGACGGCGTTGCCACCGAGGGCAGCAATCTTGGCGACATCTGCGGGTGCGGCCTCGATATGCATGCAGCCGCCGATCAAGCGCGCGCGTACCTGTGCCAGATCAAGATCGTGCAGGTGATCCTCGCAGGCGCGGATTAAATCGACCTTCTCGCGCGTAAGCTCCTCGCCCGTGGGGACGCGGGTGGCAAGACATGCTCCCGCCGGCAGGTTCCAAACGGGATAGCCCCATGCGCGCAGCAGCTCGCGCTCTTCGTCCTTGGTAAAGCCGACCTCCATAAGGGGTGAGCGTACGCCGAGCTCTTCTGCCGCACGCATGCCGGGGCGGTAGTCACCGCGATCGCTTGCATTGCTGCCATCGATGACGGTGGGAAAGCCGAGCGACTTGGCGTGGTTGACGATGGCGGTAAAGCCGGCGTGCTTGCAGTGGTAGCAGCGATTAGCATCGTTGCAGGCCACTTGGGGGAGCTGCAGCTGATCCACCGAAAGATTGAGCACGGGGAGCTTAAAATGCGGCCCCTCATTGGCCTGCCCATCAACGGACTGCTCAAACGAAGCCTGCTCGGGCGTGCCGATGAGCGGCGTGGTGAGATGGACGAGAAGAGTATTGGTAGGCATGACGCGGGCGCATACGGCGGCCAAAAAGCTGCTGTCAACGCCGCCGGAAAACCCGATAGCCACGCGCCCGTATGCCAAAAGCAGCTGCTCGAGCGCCGATAGCTTGTCTTGAAGCTCCTCTGCGGGTGCCGTGGTGTCTAAAATCATGAAACGTTCCTTATCGTTGAGTACTCGATCGAAAACTATAATCCTAATGCGTTACTTGCCATAAGACTTCTATCTGTGTAACGAAAGTGCAATATGGTATATACGTTATATACAAGTTGCCAAATGCGGTAGAGTTGCAGCAACGCGACAGCGAGAGTCGATGGGGGACCGATATGATCAAGGCTGTTATTTTTGACATGGATGGAACGCTGGTCGATACCGAGCGTTTGGGGATTAAGGCCTGGAAGGCAGGCGCCGCTGAGCTGGGGCTCGCGATTGATGAAGCGCTGATCCATCAGTTTATCGGCCGCACGCTGCCCGATGTTATGGACATCCTCGATAAGCATTATGGCAGCCACGAAACCACCGAGGCGATCTATCGTCGCCACAAGGAGATTCGCGACGAGATGGTCAAGACCGAACTGGAACTTAAGGCCGGCGCCGCCGAGTGCCTAGACGAGTTGCTAGCTGCGGGCTATCACGTGGGCCTAGCGACGTCGTCGCGCCTCGTTACGGCCGAGCGCAACCTTAAGATGGTCGGTCTTTTTGACAAGTTTGAAACGGTAACGTGTGGCGAGGACGTCGTGCACGGCAAGCCCGACCCCGAGATGTATCTGCTCGCCTGCGAGCGTGCGGGCTTTGCCCCCGAGGAGTGCGCCGTGGTCGAGGATTCGCGCAATGGTTGCGTCTCGGGCATCACGGCCGGCTGCCACGTCTTTGCCGTCCCCGATATTGTGCCGCTGCCGCAGGACGTGGTGGATGGCTGCGAGGCCGTGCTCGATACGTTGTTCGACCTGGCGGCGGCGGTCAAGGCCGTGCGCTAGACAATTGCGGCGTTGAAACGAGCAATTGCCCACGTTTGCGCTCAAGCAAAAGGGGTCCGGCAATGGTCGGGCCCCTTTTGCTTGAGCGGCGACTTAGCATACTTGCGGGCGTGCTATAGATACGCACCGAGGTTGATGGCCGTGGCGTCGGTCTGGCTGCTTGCCTGGGTGCTGGCGCGTTCCAGTAGGAACGGACGTACCAGTTCTTGGCGGTTGATATCCTCGGCGGCGACTGCGGTGACGGTACGCACTGCGGAGCCGACACGGATATGCTTGATCTTTGCCGGGGCCTTGTTCTCGATTTGCTCCATCAGCAGTTGGACACCCTTGCGGCCAATCTCGTAGCCCGGGGGCGCTACCGTAGTGAGCGGGACCGATCCGCTCCAAGCGAGCGGGTTGCCGTCGCATCCGGCCACGCGTACTTGCCCGGGGACAGAGATGCCCTTGTCGACCAGTGCCGAAACGACACCCGAGGCCAACACATCGGTCAGGCCGACGACAAAATCGGGACGTTCGTCCGCGGGGCGCTCGGCGATTTGGGCACCGATGCCGTAGCCGTCGGCAGCGGTATTCCATTCGCCGGCGTCGATGACTTCGATCTTGATATCGGGGTGCAGGGCGAGCGCCTTATGAATGCCAAGGACGCGCAGGGTGAGTTGCATAAATGCTGCTCGGCCGACGACGACAATATGGTGCGCGCCGCGGGCGATGGCAAGTTCGGCAATGATGCGACCCTGGGCCTCATTGTCGGCCGCTACGTAGTAGCCGGGCTCGGAGCAATGGATGTCCAGATGGACGATCGGCACGGGCATCTTGGTCATGGCGGGGTGCCAGTCGGGGGATGCCATGGGCTGAACCATGACGCCGGACATCTGGGTGCCCATAAAGTAGCGCAGGTAATGGTCCTCGAGAATATCGTCGTTATCGGCGTTGGCGATGAGCAAGTCGTAGCCGTGCTTGCGGGCCTCGTTGTGGGCGCCGCTGGCGATTTGGAGCGAAAAGCCGTGATCGAGACGGGGGAGCACCAGGCCAAAGGACTTGGTGGCGCCGCCCGCGAGCTGACGGGCGCTTTGGTTGGGCAGGTAGCCAAGGCGACTGATGGTCTCGTTGATGAGCTTGAGGGTCTCGGGGCGCAACTTTTCGGGATGGTTGAGCGCGTTGGAAACCGTGCCCAGCGAAACCCCGGCCTCGCGCGCGACGTCGCTGATTTTTACCTTTGCCATAGCGGCCCCTTTGATGCGTTTCAAGTACAAGCCAGATTGTAGCATCGCCCGCCCCTGAGGTGTCAAAACCCGCCTATTAGGGACAGGTTTATTTTGGCAGGTTTTATCTGGGCAAACGATGCTGTCAGACCAAACCACCACGAAGGTGCCTGCCCCCTTCGGGGTGGGGTGTGTGTATCGAGTGGTATTCAAGTTGAGATACCACTTCTGGTATATCAGCTTGCGTTTGCGTGAGTACAATACTCGAACGTTATGCGTCTCAGCGCCCCCTGTGCGTGGACGTTTTGCAGTCAAGCGGACGAAGGGATTTATCCTATGTGCGGAATTGTCGGCTACACCGGCTCTGATATTGCAAAGAACATCCTGGTCACGGGCCTCAAGCGTATGGAGTATCGCGGCTATGACTCCTCGGGCGTCGCGCTCGAGGTGGGCGAGGGCGCCGCGGCGCACCTCGACGTCATCCGCCGCGTGGGCAAGGTCGCGGGCTTGGAGAGCGAGCTTTCCAACATCGACAGCGACGCTACCTGCGGTATCGGCCACACCCGTTGGGCCACCCACGGCAAGCCCTCCGTCGTTAACGCTCACCCCCACACCAGCTGCGACGGTCGTATCGCCATCGTCCACAACGGCATCATCGAGAACTTCGCCGAGCTGCGCGAAGAGCTGGAGGGCCGCGGCCACCACTTTAAGAGCGAGACCGATACCGAGGTCTTCGCGCATCTGATCGAAGAGGCTTATGCCGAGACGCACGACCTGATGGCCTCCGTGCGCGAGGCTTGCGCCCACGTGGTCGGTGCCTATGGTCTGGCCGTCGTGTGCGCTGACGAGCCCGGCGTGATCGCCGTGGCCCGCAAGGATTCCCCGATCGTGGTCGGCGCGGGCGAGACCGGCGCCTATGTCGCCTCCGACGTCATCGCGCTCATCGACGCCACCCGCGATGTCGTGGTGCTCGAGGACGGTCAGTTTGCCAAGCTTACGCCCGCAGGCGTCGAGTACACCGACGAGGCCGGCAACGTTATCGAGCCCAAGGTCACCCACATCGACTGGGACCTGGACATGGCAGAAAAGGGCGGTTATCCCGACTTTATGCTCAAGGAGATCCACGAGCAGCCGCGCGTCGTGCGCGACACGCTGGTGGGCCGCATGACGCCGGCCGGCGAGCTCGACATCGACGAGCTGGGCCTTTCGCTCGAGGAGCTCAACGACATCGACCGCGTCTACGTGATCGCTTGCGGCACCAGCTATCACGCTGGCCTCATTGCCAAGAATCTCATTGAGGGTTGGGCTCGCATCCCCACCGAGGTGGAGGCGGCCAGCGAGTTCCGCTATCGCAACCCCATCATCACGCCGACGACGCTCGTCGTGGCCGTGTCCCAGTCGGGCGAGACGGCCGATACCCTTGCCGCCATTCGCGACGCGCGCATCAAGGGTGCCAAGGTCTTCGGCATCACCAACGTGGTGGGCAGCCCCGTGGCGCGTGAGAGCGACGGCGTCATCTACACCAAGGCCAACAAGGAGATCGCGGTCGCCTCGACCAAGAGCTTCATCGGCCAGGTCGTGAGCCTTACGCTTTTGGCCCTGCTGCTGGCGCAGGTCAAGTACCGCTTGACCACCAAGCAGGCGCGCATGCTGTTCCGCGAGCTTTCCGATACGGCCGAGCAGATCCAGTGGATTTTGGATACCCAAACCGAGGCCGTTCATGAGGCTGCCCTGCTGTGCAAGGACGCGCAGTCGGCGCTGTTCGTGGGCCGTGGCATGGGTGCCGCTATTTCCTACGAGGGTGCGCTCAAGCTCAAGGAAGTCAGCTACCTGCACGCCGAGGCATATGCCGCCGGTGAGATGAAGCATGGCCCCATTGCCCTGATCGACCCGGGCTTCCCTGTCATCGCCGTGGCCACCAAGAGTGCCACCTACGACAAGACCGTGTCGAACCTTATGGAGTGCAAGGCGCGCGGCGCCAAGGTCATCGTCGTTGCCACCGAGGGCGACGAGGAGATCAACAAAATCGCCGACTGCATTATCCGCGTGCCAGCAGTCCGCGACGTGTTCAGCCCCATCACGGCGAGCGTCCCGCTGCAGCTGCTCGCCCGCGAGGTCGCCATCCTGCGCGGCTGCGACGTCGACCAGCCCCGCAACCTGGCAAAGAGCGTTACCGTGGAGTAGTTGGTTCCGCCATTCTGGCGACCAAGGCCCGGCTCCGTTGCAGCGGAGCCGGGCCTTGTTTCATTTGCCCAGATAAAACCTGCCAAAATGAACCTGTCCCAATTTGGCAGGTTAGCGGAGCTTGCTGGTCTCGAAGTACTCGGGGAACTGGTCCAGAACCTCGGTCTGGTTGCGGAACATCATATGCAGGTGCTTGCTGACCAAAAAGCTCGCTTCGATGGGGTCGCGACCGGCGATAGCGCGGCGAATCTGCTTGTGCTCGTTCACGATGTCCTGATTGTCGAGAACCTGCGTGGCGGCGCGCAGCCAGCGGAAGCGCTCCAGGTCGGCATTGGTCTCTTCGAGCCACGACCACACGGTGCTGCGACATGCGATGCTAAAAATCATGTGATGCATGAGGTTGTCGCTCAAAAAGAAGCCGATGCGATCCTCTTCGGCCATGGCCTTTTCCTGCAGCACGATGGCGCGGTCGAGCTGCTCGATGCCGGCCGACGTGGCGCGCGCACAGCACTCCACAATCACCTGCTTTTCCAGATGCTCGCGGATGTAACAGGCACTCTCGGCAAGGGTGAGGTTGATGGGCGAGACATAGGTGCCGCTCTGGGGCACGGTGCGCACCAGGCCTTCCTGCGCCAAGCGAACCAAAGCCTCGCGCACGGGCGTGCGACCCATATCCAGGTCGTCGCAAAGTTGCTTGACGCCCAGCTTTTCGCCCGGTTTGTAGTCCAGGTAGACGATTTTGCGTCGAATGGTGTGGTAGGACTGGTCCTGTAGGCTCGTTTCCTGCTCGCCGACGTGCATCGATTCTTCCATAGCGCCTCGCAACTGTTCTATCAAACTCATATGTCAGTTGTTAATTATGCCGCGAATCAGCTCTCCGCGGTGGGTAATTCGGCTGTTGCCTGAGAACTATTGCGGCATCTTAGTCTGTGTTTGCGCAAGGCTGCGCTCAATGTTGCCGTATCATAAGCCGTCGCAAACGTGAAATAGAAAGAAGGAATCCCATATGCAACTGGCAAATATCGTACGCGAGCGCTGGAAAGGCGTCTTGTTCTGCCTAATCATCGCCATTCCCGCGACGCTGCTCGGCAAACAAATTGAGGTGGTCGGCGGTCCGGTATTTGCCATCCTCTTTGGCATGGTCCTGGCGCTCGTCTTTCCCAAGAATCGTCGCGAACAGCTCGCCGCTGGCGTCACCTATACGTCCAAAAAAGTCTTGCAGTACGCGGTTATCCTGCTTGGCTTTGGCATGAACCTCTCCCAGATTCTGTCCAAGGGCGCCCAGTCGCTGCCGATTATCGTGGCGACAATCTCGACCTCGCTTGTCATCGCCTTTGTGCTCTGCCACGTTATGAACGTGCCGGGCAAGATCGCGACGCTTGTGGGTGTGGGTTCGTCGATTTGCGGCGGTTCTGCCATCGCCGCGACCGCACCCGTCATCGATGCCGACGATCGCGAGATTGCCCAGGCTATTTCGGTCATCTTCCTGTTTAACGTTATCGCGGCGCTCGTGTTTCCGACGCTTGGCGGCATGCTCGGGCTGACCAACGAGGGCTTCGGCCTGTTTGCCGGTACCGCCATCAACGACACCTCGTCCGTAACGGCTGCGGCGAGCGCTTGGGACAGCATGCATCCCGGCGCCAATGTGCTCGAGAGCGCCACGGTGGTCAAGCTCACCAGGACGCTGGCCATCATTCCCATCACGCTGGCGCTTGCTTGCTGGCAGATGCATCTGGCGCGCAAGGCCGGCGGCGACGCTAGGAGCACGTTCTCGCTTAAACGCGCGTTTCCCGTGTTTGTGCTGTTCTTTGTGCTGGCGAGTGTGATCACCACGGTGCTTCAGCTTCCCGCGTCCTTTACGGCGCCCATCAAGGAGCTGTCGAAGTTCTTCATCGTGATGGCCATGGCGGCAATTGGCTTTAATACCGATATCGTCGAGCTGGTCAAAAAGGGCGGCAAGCCCATCGCGCTGGGCTTTTGCTGCTGGATTGGCATTGCGTGCATGAGTTTGGGAATGCAACACGTGCTGGGAATCTGGTAGAGAAGTAGCTTGTTTGCGTGCTGCGTGCTGGCGAGCGCATTCTCACGGTGGAGCGATAGGAGCTCTTGCGGGTATGGCTTGTCCGCAGGTTTATAAGTCCCGAAGAGCTCTTATCGCCCCGCCAGGATGGCGATGCGGGGCAACACCTATACTCGCAGGACGGCGCTTTCTGCCCTATAGTGTTTGGTGAGCAATATCGTTCAATTTTGAAACACTCGGTCGTGCGACCGTCGGCGGTTGCACGTCGCCGCGGACAGGGGCAAATCATGGATAGCAATGCTAAGCTGAACATCTTGACCGATGCCCTAGCTGCTGCCGGGGCCTCGGCATTGGCAATCGATGCGCGTGGGGACGTCGCGATCTCGACCATGAATGACGCGGCGCTTGAGCGGGATGTGGCGGCTTTTGTCGCTGAGCGTCTCGACCGTATAGGAGACGGCGCGCGTCTGGTTATGGGGCGTGAGGGTACGCGCCTGAGCCTGACCGTTCGCCCCACCGACAAAGAGGGCGGGAGGCTTTGGGTCGTTGTGGTCCGCGAGGTGCGCGGTGCCGCGGCGCATGCGGGCATCGAGTGGCTCAACGCCGACGAAGTTGAGGTCCGCTATGAATCGAGCGCGTACGGCATCGTTGAGGGGGCGGCCTCGGTGGCTGTACCGGTTACCGAGAGCTATGCGCGCGGCGTGCCCCTTATGCTCGAGGGCGAGCTGGGAGCGGGTCAGGTCGAGATTGCCAAGCGCCTCTATCTGGATGGCCCTTTTGTCGATCAGCCCTTTGTTTCCGTCGCGCTCGATGAACTCACCGATCGCGGTTGGCGCCATGTGCTCAAAAGCTCCGAATCGCCGCTGTTCCAAACGGGGCTGACCCTTTGCATTGAGGGCTGGAATGCGGTTGGCCCCCAGCGCCTCCGCGAGCTGGTCTCCACGATGACCGACACCGCGTTGGCGACGCGCTGCCATGTGGTGCTGACGGCGAATGACATGCCGGGCGGCGGCGAAAGTGATCAAGCCGCCTTTGTGACCGAGCGCTTCGCCTGTGCGGTGAGCGTCGCGCCGGCAATCGCCGAGCAGGGAGCCGCGTCGACGAAGGTCGCGCGCTATTTGGAATATCTCGCTGATGCATTTGGGACGGCAGCGCCCACGCTGTCTGCCGCGGCGACGAAGACGCTCGATGCTTACCGCTGGCCGCGCAACTATCTGCAGCTCCGCGAGGTCTCGGAACGACTGTATATATTGGTGGGGACGGGCACGGTGGACCGCGCTGTGGCGGAGGAAGTGTTCGCCCAAGAGGACGTGATTAAGACCGCAACCTTTGGCGCCCCGACGCTTGAAAGTGACCTGTATATCCTGCGACCGCTGGCCGATACCGAGCGAGATATCGCGCATCTGGTTGTAGACCATCTCCACGGCAACCGAACCCGTGCGGCGGAGGTGCTGGGCATAAGCCGTACAACGCTGTGGCGCTTGCTGAAGGACGATGACCGTTGAGCGAGGCGCCCGTGACCGCACGCGACGCGTGTGCTACAGTCCAAAGCGTTATTGTTTCGATTTGGTTACGGCGTGCGAGGGCATATGGCTGAGACTTCAAAACCGAGCCGCAGAAGGCGGAGTGCCGCGCCGGTCAACCGACGCACAACATCGGTGACGTGGGGCAAACACGCCTCGGGGTTTGATGGCTCGTTCAAGCGCACTAAATACGGCTATCCTTCGGCAAGCGCCCGCTTGGCAATGCAGGCAGAGTCCTCGCTGTGGGGCCGCAAACGCGTGGTGGGCTCAAAGCTCAAGCACGACGGAACGCTCGGCTACATCAGCCGCGGGGCGGCTCGCCGCAGCGGGCTCAATCCCGCCGGCTGGCATCGCTACGTGCCGATCGTGGCCGCCGTTGCAGTGATCGTCATCGCGCTCGCTGCGCTCGGATATGCCGGCGGTGGCGCCAACTTGGACGCAATGTTTAAATCGCCCGAGCTCGCGCATGTAGGTACAGAAGTTGTCGAGGGCGCTCAGGCCCAGACGAGCGTCGCGCCCCAGCGCGGTATCGTTGCGGCGGCCTCCACCATCGCCGATGTGCAAAAGGACGAAGACAAGCAAGGCGACGACGTCGATGCGAATCAGACGAGCGAAACGGCAATAACTCCATCGGCGGGATAAGTTGCGAGTGGGGCAGCTAATTTGGGACGGGGCTTTTTTAGCTGCCCAAGACAGTGGCTCATTCGATGTCAGTCGCCAAAAGCGAGCGAGCCGCATTTGCGCCAAGGTGACGTGAAATGAGAGGGCGCTGACCTTCTGGTCGCGCCCTCGAAATTGAACGTCAGATTGGCGTGAATGCGGCCCGCGCAGCGTCAACGAGCCCGCCGTTCGGTAGAATGGCGGAACTAATTACCTTACGTAGACCACGTTGTCGCGGCGGGGTTTGGGCTCGGGCAGCGTGTCCTCGGCATAGCCCAGAATGCAGTGACCGACACCGCGCAGGCTGCCGTCGGCGGGTAGACCCCAACTGGCCAGTAGCTCCAGGCCCTCGGGCGAATCGAAAACCTCGTGGGCGCGATGAATCCAGCACGAATCAACGCCCAGCGCATAGGCAGCGTTGAGCAGGTTGCCCATGGCGAGCGAGCCGTCTTCCAGATGTGTGGGCACGCTGCGGTCAACCAGCACCACCACAACGGTCTTGGCGCCATAGAAGGGGTCGCTGTTGCTGCCCATGACTTGCGCGTTGAGCTGCGAGAGACGCTCGACGGTCGCGGGGTCGGTGACGGCGACAAACGTCACCGGCTGGCGGCCCATGCCGCTCGGTGCATATTGGCCGGCTTCGATAATACGTGCAAGCTTTTCGGCCTCGACGGGACGATCGCTGTAGTTGCGGCAGCTGCGGCGGTGAATGAGTGCTTCGATAGTCTCCATGGTGTCTCCTTGCGGTGGCGTTGCAGATGCCCCGTTCATACCCGTCGGGCTCAAACGATAGACGGTCAATTGCCCGGCCAAAAGGATAGATTCCAATTGGGAAAGTAGGTTTGCATAAAAGTACCTTCAGAATGTGACAAACAAATGGGATGGTTAAACGTTTTATCCCGTCTACCCTGCGGTTTTTTACCACTTGCCTAAATGACGAACGCATAACCTCTGATAAGGGTTTTACTAAAGGAGTACCAACGTTTATCAATGCGCCGTGGTGGCGCCGGGCCAGGAGGTAACATCATGTTCCAGGCTGGAGATGTCGTCGAGACCGATTTCGAAGGATTTCTGAAGCTGCTGCGTTCCAAGACGCGCGCTTTCGTGTCGATCAACGATCACGAGTACTACATCACGCACACCGATGGCTATTGGCGTGTTCAGGATTGCGAGGCCCTCAACGACAAGGGCCACTTTACTGACTGTTCTGAGTTGGTCAACACGGTCTGCGAGGTCGTCGAGCTGCCGTGGATTGCCGGCAAGAGCCTGCATGACAGCTTCTCGGGCGCTACGGTCTATGAGGCCGTCGCCGCTTAACAGGCAATAAAACCCGATTTTCACGTGACCGCTGGCGCCGCCCCCGCGCCGGCGGTCTTTTTCTGCCGATAGGCCATAAAAATGCACGCATTTGCGGAGAGCCTGTTGACGATAGTCAAAACTCGGACTAATCTAGAGACACATAATTGGTCAAAAATCGGACAATTGAATGGTGGGATAGATGAATAGTGCGGTTACGCTGGTCGACTTCGATCGGTTGCTCAATGGACTCGACCATATCTATTCGGAGTTCTCGCGCGCCTGCGGCCTTTCGGACTGCGCCTACTGGATGCTCGTCGACACGAGTGCAGCGGGCGGAAGCGTTGCCGTGAGTCGGCTGACGAGTGAATGGTTCTACAGCAAACAGACCATCAATTCGGCGATTAAAACGCTTAGGGCGCGAGGGCTTGCGACGTTGGAGTTTGCCGAGGGCAGTCGTAAAAACAAGGTTGTACGACTGACCGAAGAAGGCGTGCGGTTTGCCAAGCGCTACGCGTTGCCGGCGCAAAAAGCCGAGCAACAGGCATTCGAGGCGCTCGAGCCGTGGGAACAGTGCGAGATCATGCGCTTGGTCGGTAAGTTCTCCCATGTTCTTAACGAAGAGTGCGAGGCATTTAAACGGCAAGTGGCCGCCGAGAACGAGACTGACGATAAGGGCGAGGGGGACGCATGCGACTCTTAATGAGGTTTATGAGGCCGTACCGCGGTCTGATTGCGGTGACGCTGTTTGCGGTGCTGATAGATAACGTCGGTACGCTGTTGGTTCCCACGATGCTGGCGAACATGGTCAACACCGGTATTACCACGGGTGATGTCGACTATATATTACGCAACGGCCTGTACATGCTTATCGCGACCGGCATGGCCAGCGGCGGCACGGTGCTGGGCTGCTATCTTTCGGCGCGCCTGGCCGCCAACGTGGCCTGCGATATCCGCAATGCCGTGTACGACAAGTCGCTCGAGCTGTCCGCCAGCGACTTTGAGCGCTTTGGCACGGGTTCGATGATCACGCGCTCGCTCAACGACATCAACGTGATTCAGCAAGCTGTCCTTCAGACGATTCAGCTGGTGCTGCCGGTGCCGTTCTTGGCCGTGGCAGGCATCATTTTTGCTTGGTTCATCGATCCCGCCATGGGTACGCTGCTGGGCGTGGTGGTTGCGATCGTGCTGGTGGCGGCGGTCTTTACCGTTGCCAACGCCGCGCCGATCTTTATGCGCCTGCAGAGCTTTATCGACCGCATGAACGTGGTGCTGCGCGAGAACATCGTGGGCGTGCGCGTCATCCGCGCATTTAACAAGGAGCGCCACGAGGAGCAGCGCCTGGACGAGGTGTTTAGCGATTACGCGGCCAATGCCATCAAGGTCAACCACCTGTTTGTGGGTCTCGACAGCTCCAGCTTCTTTTTGATGAATATCGCCGAGGTGGCGGTGCTGTGGGTGGGCGGCAACCGCGTGGGCGTCCACGCCATGCAAATCGGTAGCATCTCGGCCGTGCTGGAGTACGCGATCCTGATCCTGTTCTTTGTGATGACGGCGCAGATGGTGATTCTGACGCTCCCACGCGCCGCCGCATGCCTGAACCGTGCGCAGCAGGTGTTGGAGATTGAGCCGAGCATCGTGGACGGCAAGCGCACGCTGGACACGTGCGCGGCGGAGTCTGTTGACGGTGCCGACGCGGTGGCCGTGTTCGACCACATGTCGTTCCGTTTTGACGATGCCGACGAGGATACCCTGTGCGACCTGAGCTTTGCCTGTCGCCGTAGCCAGACCACGGCGATTGTAGGCTCGACGGGTTCGGGCAAGTCGACGGTGGCCAAGCTCTTGCTTCGCTTCCACGATGCCACGAAGGGCGCCATTCGCCTGAATGGCATCGATCTGCGCGACCTTTCGCAAGACGACATCCGCGGGCGTATCGCCTATGTGCCGCAGAAGGCATGGCTGTTCTCGGGTACGGTGGCGAGCAACCTGCGCTTTGGCAACGAAGACGCGACTGAGGCTGACATGCTCCATGCGCTGGAGGTTGCCCAGAGCACCTTTGTGCTCGACCAGCCCCAGGGGCTCGATACGCCGGTGGCCCAGGGCGGCACGAACTTCTCGGGTGGTCAGCGCCAGCGCCTGGCGATTGCCCGCGCACTCATGAAGCATGCCGATCTATATATCTTCGACGACAGTTTTTCGGCCCTGGACTTTAAGACCGATGCGGCACTGCGCCATGCGCTGCAGGACGAGACGTGCGATGCCGCGGTGCTCATCATCGCCCAGCGCATCTCGACTATTTTGCATGCCGATCAGATCGTGGTGCTCAAAGACGGCGAGATCGTGGGCCTAGGCACGCACGACGAGCTCATGGAAACCTGCGAGGTGTACCGCGCAATCGCGGAATCGCAGATGAAGGGAGGTGAGTAGCATGACCGAGGAGCTCAAGAAGCAGGGCATCGTCGATGGCGCTGCGGTTGTAGAGACAGTCGAGGAGACGGGCGTCGCGCCCGACCTGGACGAAGCCGCCAAGGCGGCGGAGCGCGAGGCTCGCCGCCAAGCGCTCTACGAGGAAAACGAACGTGCCGAGGACGAGCGCGCCCGCGCCGAGGCAGAGCGTATGCGCGACGTGGACGACGAAGACGAGGACGAGACGCCTCGGGATACCTGGGCGACGGTGCGCCGCCTGTGGAGTGAGGCTGCCGACGACCATTGGCGCTTCTATATCGTGTTCGCGAGCATTGTGTTCTATGTCATCTTTAACACCGCCGCGCCGGCATATAGCGCCCGCGTGATCGATGAGCTGTGGGGCCACATTCAGGTGGCGTTTGCCAACGACACCACTTTCAGCATCACCTGGGAGAACTGCGGCAAGACCATTTTCGTCTACTTTATGATCTGGACTGCCGCTGCCTCGTTCTATGCGCTCCAGAGCTTTTTGATGTCGAGCGTCGCTGAGCGTCTCAATCTGCGCCTGCGCAACCGCATCGCGCAAAAGCTCAACCGTCTGCCGCTCGCCTATTTTGACGCGCATCGTCCCGGCGAGGTCGTCAGCCGCGCGACCAACGACCTGGACAAGATGTCCGAGAGCATGCAGCGCGGATTGCTGCAGCTGCTCGTGTCGATCGGCACGGTTGTTGGTGCTGTGAGCGTGATGTTCGTGTTCAGCGTGCAGCTTACGCTCGTCTTTCTGTTCTTTACGGCACTGTCGCTGCTGGTGACGAAGGTCGTCTCGCGCCGCACACACGATGTGACGGGCGAGCGCCAGGAGTGGGTGTCCAAGATTACGAGTGCGGTCGAGGAAGGCTATTCGGGCCGTCTGGTGATCCGCGCGTTTAACCGCGAACGCCAAAGTTCTGCCGAGGTGCACCAGGCCTCGGGCGAGCTGGCACGCGTGAGTGCCAAGGCCGACTTTATGATCAATGCCGTCGGCCCTGCGGTGCGCTTTATCGGCCGTTTGGCGCAGATCGTGATCGCGCTGGTGGGCTGCAGCATGCTGGTTGCCGGTCACATGACCGTCGGCGTGTTCCAGGCGTTCTTCCAGTTTATCTACGAGGCGTCCGAACCCATGACGCAGCTGTCGTTTACCTTCAACTCGCTGCAGAGCGCGTTGGCGAGTGCGGAGCGCGTGTTCGACCTGCTCGATGAGCCCGAGATGGAGGCCGATCCGCTGCCGGACGAGGCCGCCAAGCTGCCGGGTCGCGTTGAGGGTCGCGTCTCCTTTGAGCACGTGCGCTTTGGTTATTCGCCCGACAAGCCGCTTATGCACGACGTGTCGTTTACCGCCGAGCCGGGCCAGAAGATTGCCGTGGTGGGAACCACGGGCGCGGGCAAGACGACGCTCATCAACCTGCTCATGCGCTTCTACGAGATTGACGGCGGGCGTATTACGCTCGACGGCGTGGATACGAGCCGCATGGACCGCGGCGAGCTACGGCAGCAGTTTGGCATGGTGCTGCAGGACGCCTGGCTGTTCGATGGCACGATTGCCGAAAACATCGCCTACGGCTGTCCCGAGGCGACGCGTGAGGAGATCGTGGCGGCTGCGCGCGCCGCGCAGGTCGACTTCTTTGTGCGCACCATGCCGCAGGGCTATGACACGCGCGTGGCCAACGATGCCGAAAGCATCAGCCAGGGCCAGCGTCAGCTGCTGACCATCGCACGCGTGCTGCTCAATAACCCGGCGATTCTCATCCTGGACGAGGCGACCTCAAGCGTGGATACGCGTACCGAGCTTGCCATCGGTCGTGCCATGGACGCGCTCATGCGCGGGCGCACGAGCTTTGTGATCGCGCACCGCCTGTCGACGATCGTGGACGCCGACCTGATCTTGGTCATGGATCACGGCAACATTATCGAGCAGGGCACGCATAAGGAGCTGCTGGCTGCCGAGGGTGCCTACGCCGACCTCTATCTGAGCCAGTTCGCATAATGTGACAAAGGGACAGTCTCTTTGCCACATCACAAATAAGGCGCGCCGGGGATGAATTCCCTGGCGCGCCTTTGCGTTGATGCCGATGTCGTTTTGTGCCGCTTGCGTTCCTAGCGTTCGTCCACGAGCTTGGCGACGAGGGCCTTGAGCTCGGCCACCTCTCGCTCGAGTTCCTTGACGCGGCGGGCATTCTCGGTGATGCCCTGGCGGTTGAGGGCGGACTGCTCGGCGGCGTCATCGGGCATGTACTCGCGATGCTGCTTGGCGTCGAAACTCTCCTCGAACACACGGCAGCCGTTGCGCTTGATGATGCGTCCCGGCACGCCCACGACGGTGCAGTTGTCGGGGACGTCCTTAACGACGACCGAGTTGCCGCCGATCTTGACGTTGTTGCCGATGCAGATGTTGCCGAGCACCTTGGCGCCCGTGCCCACCGTGACATTGTTGCCCAGGGTGGGGTGACGCTTGCCGGTCTCGTTGCCGGTGCCGCCGAGCGTGACGCCCTGGTAGAGCACACAGTTGTCGCCCACAATGGTGGTCTCGCCGATGACGACGCCCATGGCGTGGTCGATAAAGAAGTGCTTGCCAATCTGCGCGGCAGGGTGAATCTCGACGCCGGTGATGTGGCGGGTGATTTGCGAGAGCACGCGGGCGAGCGAGCGATGACCGTGCTCCCACAGCCAGTGCTCGGGCACGTGGTTCCACTTGGCGTGCAGGCCAGGATAGGAAAGAAAGATGACCAGACCGTTTTGCGCGGCGGGGTCCTGCGCCTGGACGGTCTTGATGTCCTCGCGAATGGTATTGATAAAGCTCACCGGCCGCCCTCCCTTAGCGCCATGGCAATGCGATTCAATAAAGTATAGCGATTCGCTAGGGATTAAAAAGGACAATCTTGGCGGCTTTGCGCTACAAGTGTCAGTTATGCAAACTTGCTGGTAATGGAGTCATGCTTTTGTGGGGTTGCGCACGAGGGGGCACCGCAACCGTATACTGGTCAACTTGGACGTATCCGCGCCCACAACTGAGAGGTTTTACTTCATGGGTTTCATCAATTTTATTGCCGAGCTGCTTAAGGACCCGCGCACCGCGATCGCCAGCTGGATCGCCGCCGGCCCGCTTATGGCCTACGGCTGCGTGTTCCTGATCATCTTTATCGAGACGGGCGTGGTGTTCTTCCCGTTCCTTCCCGGTGATTCGCTGCTGTTCGCCTCGGGTTTCTTTGCCCACAACGGCGGCTTTAACATCGTGGCGCTTCTGGCCACCGCATGGGCCGCTGCCATTTTGGGCGATCAGTGCAACTTTATGATCGGTCACTTCTTTGGCCGCAAGATCATCGCTTCGGGCAAGGTCAAGGCCATGACGCCCGAGCGCATCAAAAAGTCCGAGGACTTCTTGGACAAGTGGGGTCACCTGGCCATCTTCCTGGGCCGCTTCTTCCCGTTTATCCGCACCTTTGTGCCCTTCATCGCCGGCATGGGCGGCATGCACTGGCGCAACTTTGTCATCTACAACGTGCTGGGTGGCATTACCTGGTCAACGCTCTTTACACTACTGGGCTACTTCTTTGGTGGCATCCCCTTTGTGCAGGAGCACTTTGAGCTGCTGATTGTCGGCATCGTTGCCGTGTCGATCATCCCGACCGTGGTCGGCCTGGTTAAGGCCAAGCTGGGCAAATAGAACGCGTAGCTCGAGGCAGCGCACAAACTGTGTCGTTGAGGCCCGTCACCGCTTACGGTGGCGGGCCTCTTTAGCTTCGTTCAAATGAAAATACTTTACTTAGTTAAAGAAAAGCGTTTTATCAGACGCGTGCGGGGAGTACAATCTCGTGCATGCGAATCGACGTGCCATGGGCTTTGGTGTTGCCCGCGTGTCCCGTCCGGCTCTACGCTCCGGGCGTGCGACGTTGCGACGCGGTCGGCCTCGGTCCTTGCGTGCGAGTTCGCGAGTATGCAACTGTGTATGTAAGGAGCGACATATGACTGTCGAGAAGAAGGATATCGATTGGGGTAGCCTCGGCTTTGGCTACATGAAGACCGACTACAGCTACGAGGCTCATTGGAAGGATGGCGAGTGGGACGAGGGCGGCCTGACCACCGACCACACCCTGCACGTCTCCGAGTGCGGTGGCATCTTCCATTACTGCCAGGAGGTCTTTGAGGGCCTGAAGGCCTACACCGCCGAGGACGGCAGCATCGTTTGCTTCCGTCCCGACATGAACGCCGAGCGTATGTACAACTCCGCTCAGCGTCTGGAGATGCCCCCGTTCCCCAAGGACAAGTTCGTTGAGGCCGTCAAGCAGGTCGTTTCTGCCAACGCCGCATGGGTTCCGCCCTTCGGTTCCGGCGCGACCCTGTACGTGCGTCCGTTTATGATCGGCTCTGGTGACGTGATCGGCGTGGCTCCCGCTCCTGAGTACACGTTCCGTATTCTCGTGACCCCGGTCGGTCCGTACTTTAAGGGTGGCCTTAAGCCCGTTAAGCTGCGTGTTTCCGAGTATGACCGTGCTGCACCGCACGGCACCGGTAACATCAAGGCCGGCCTGAACTACGCCATGTCCCTCAAGCCTACGATGGAGGCTCACCGCGAGGGTTATGCCGAGAACCTGTATCTCGACTCCGAGTCCCGCACCTATGTCGAGGAGACCGGTGGCGCCAACGTCCTGTTCGTGAAGGAGGACGGCACGCTCGTCGTTCCGCAGTCGCACACCGACTCCATCCTGCCCTCTATCACCCGTCGCTCGCTCGTTCAGGTCGCTCAGGACCTGGGCATGACCGTTGACCAGCGTCCCGTCGAGTGGGCCGAGGTCAAGGCCGGTACCTTTGTCGAGTGCGGCCTGTGCGGCACCGCTGCCGTCATCTCCCCGGTTGGCGAGATCGACAACAAGGTTTACGGCGCCGACGAGACCGTGACCTTCCCGGCTGGCTACACCGAGATCGGCCCTGTGATGAAGAAGCTCCGCGAGACCCTGACCGGCATCCAGTCTGGTGCTGTCGAGGATAAGCACAACTGGGTTTACACCGTCGCGTAAGCTGCCTTAGCTGTCCGGCCCGAGGGCGGCCTTCCTTTCCGGCGCGTCCTCGGACATGAAAGAGCCTCCGCTGCGCACTTCGTGCGGCGGAGGCTCTTTCGTCCTGCGGAGTGCGCCGGAAAGGAAGGCCGCCCTCGGGCCTGCGTCACCCTGGCGCTGTCGTACGGGCAATATAGATTTGAATCAAAGATGGTGCGCGGCCTTTTAGGCCGCGCTTGTGTTTTGCTTCGCGCCATGTGGGGGCGGTGGCGACGTGCATTTTTGCGAGTATTCTGCAATCGAAGGCCCCTGCATACCGACCTCGGGCAAAAAATCGGGATTTCTCGATGTTTTCTACGGATGATGGGCGGGGTTATGGGCTGACAGTGTTTGATTTGCAGGGATATTCGCGGTCTTTGGCATTTATCGTGGCGCCCGAAGCTCTTGGTTATGTTGAATACTCCTAAAAATGCACGGCGCTTAGAGGGGGACCTTTGCGAAAAAGGAAACCGCCCCGTCGAAGTATGCACTCGACGGGGCGGTTTATACATTTGGCCGATTAAGGATGCGCTGTCAAACTACTAGAACTTGACGGTCGGGGCCTGGCGGGCTGCTTCGGCGGCCTCGAAGCCCTGGCGCTCCTTAAACTGGAAGATGCCGGCAAAGATGACAGCCGGGAACGTCTGAATGGCGTTGTTGTAGCTGAGCACGCAGTCGTTGTAGCTCTGGCGTGCATAGCTAATCTTGTTCTCGGTGTCCTCGAGCGATGCCTGCAGCTGCGTAAAGTTGGTGTTTGCCTTAAGATCGGGATAGGCCTCGGCCACAGCGAAGAGCTGGCGCAGTGCGCCGGTCAGCACGTTGTCGGCTTCCATCTTGGCCTCGGGCGTGGTGGCCTTGACGGCGGTGTTACGCGCGCTGATCACGGCGGAGAGCGTCTCCTGCTCGTGCTTGGCGTAGCCCTTGACGGTTTCGACCAGGTTGGGGATCAGGTCGTTACGGCGCTGCAGCTGCGTATCGATGTTCTGCCAGGCGTTATCGATGCGGTTACGCTTGGTGACCATGTTGTTGTAGATGCCGGCGATGGCGCAGACAATCACAATGACAACAACGATGCCGATGATGACGGTAATCATGATGTCTCCGTTTCGAATGGCCGCGGCGGCATGCGCCAGCTGCCGTTGGTATAACGCTACTAGTATACCCGCAACGTTTTACCGTGCCGAACTTTCCGGTAAGCGTTGTGTTTTCGGCGGGGTTGGCACCGGGGCAAAGCGCGCGAGGTACAGGTGTAAGATATGCGACAGATTGACGAGTGTTGTCTTTGCCCTGAGGATGGCGATACCAGTGGACCTTCGCATCAAGAAAACCTACCGCGCCCTGTTCGATGCCTTTACCGAGCTTCTCGAGGAGCATCGTTTTGAGGACCTGACGGTTGCCATGCTGTGCGACCGCGCCATGATTCGCCGCACGACGTTCTACAAGCACTTTCGCGACAAGAACGATTACTTTGCCTTTTATATCGATGAGCTCATGTCGGGCTTGCCGCAAAAACAGCCCGATGAGGCCGGCGTAGTGTCTGCCGAGGACGTGCGCGCGCTTCGGCACGCGATTTTGGACGATGCCATGGATTTGATTCTGACGCACGAGCGGCTCATGGATAACATTTTGGCAAGCAGCATGTCGGGCATGTTGACCAACGTTATTTGTGACCGCATTGCCCGCTCCATCCGCGAGCGCGTGATGAACGTGCTTGCCGAGGATGCCCTAGCCCCCGTGTCACTTGAGACGACGTCTGAGTTTGTCGCCGGCGGTATTATTCGACTTTTCACGATATGGTGGGAATCGGGCCACGATCTTGAGCGTCGACCTGAGATGGCCGACGTGGTCGATGCGCTGTTCGAGCGAACCATGACGCCGGTGCATCACTAAAAGTGGCGGAGAGAGGGGGATTCGAACCCCCGGAACGCTCTCGCGCTCAACGGTTTTCAAGACCGCCGCATTCAACCGCTCTGCCATCTCTCCGTGAGTCGTAATGATAGCATCGTTTTGGATTTGCAACAGGGAAGGCGAACGATGACGATCACCGAAATCGATGAGAAGTTTATGCGCGAGGCACTGGTCGAGGCGCGCGCCGCCGCGGTAGTGGGCGAAGTGCCCATTGGCGCTGTGGTGGTGCGTGCTGGTGAGATTGTCGCGCGGGCGCATAATCGTCGCGAGCTCGACCAGGACCCTTCGGCGCATGCAGAGTTCGCGGCCCTGTGCGCTGCCGCTCGGTCGCTCGGTCGCTGGCGCCTTTCCGATTGCACGGTCTATGTAACGCTCGAGCCTTGCTGCATGTGCGCGGGTCTCATGGTCAACGCGCGCGTGGGCCGCTGCGTATACGGTGCCGCCGATGCCAAGGCGGGCGCGCTGGGATCCCTATACGATTTGAATGCCGACTCGCGCCTGAATCATCGGTTTAACGTGACGGCTGGGGTCCTGGCGGATGAATGCCGTGAGCTGCTGATTAGCTATTTTGGCGGTCTGCGCGGAGCAGGCGGCGCTGATGGCGGTTGTGGGGCCGATCTTGAGGCGCATGCCGCTCATGCCGAGGCGCTCGCGTGTGCCGAAGATATCGCCGTTGAGGCGGTTGACTTTGGCCCTGCGTGCCGCCGGCCCCGCCGTGTGCTGCTGGCGATCGACTCCTTTAAGGGCAGCGTGTCGAGTGCACGGGCGGAGGCGGCGGTTGCCGAGGGCATGCGCCGTGTGTGGCCCGATGCCGAGGTGCGCGCGTTGCCGCTGGCGGATGGCGGCGAGGGAACGCTCGACGCCATCGACGCGTGCGGCGGTGAGATTGTGACCTGCGAGGTGGCAGGTCCCTTGGGCGATCGCGTGTCTGCCCAGATGCTGGTGGACGACGAGCGCGACTCGGCTGTAATTGAGATGGCCGAGGCGGCGGGTATTGGGTATTCGAGTTGTACGGAGTCGGCGGCGTTGGCGGCTTCGACCTATGGCGTGGGCGAGCTTATGCTTCGCGCAGTTCGCACGGGCGCAAGGACACTCTATATTGGTCTGGGCGGCAGTGCCACCAACGACGGTGGCGCCGGCATGCTGCAGGCGCTGGGCGCGCGCGTGGTCGATGATCAGGGATGCGATGTCGCCCCCGGTCTTGCCGGCCTTGAGCAGGTGGCGAGCGTTGATTTGGTGCCAGCGCTTCGGGCACTGAATGGCATGCGTGTCGTGGTGCTTTCGGATGTCGAGAATCCGCTCGTAGGGCGTCGCGGCGCACTGGCGGTGTTTGGCGGGCAGAAGGGCCTGCCGGCGGATGATGTCGAGGTGCTGCGCAGATACGACGGCTGGATGGTCGGCTACGGTCGCCTGCTCGATGCGGCAATTTTCGAGGCGCAAGCCCAGGGGTTGTTGCGCACACCCGAGAACGCACGGACATTTGGCTCGGTGCTTGGCGTGCCCGGCGCGGGCGCTGCCGGTGGCTTGGGCGCGGCGTTGCTGGCGCTCGGCGCGGAGCTACGCTCGGGTGTGGAGACGGTGCTCGATCTCGTGGGGTTTGACGAGCACGTGCGCGATGTCGACCTGGTCATTACAGGCGAGGGCAATATGGATGAGCAATCCGCCGCCGGTAAGGCACCGGTTGGTGTGGCTC
>NZ_JBDMHA010000033.1:22216-26936 GCF_039752985.1 Collinsella aerofaciens | reverse complement strand
GCATGATAGCGGCCATGCGCTCCAGGCCCATGCCTGTATCGAGGTTGCGATGCGGCAGCTCCGGCATGGAGCCGTCCTCCTGGCGGTCGTACTGGGTAAAGACGAGGTTCCAGAACTCCAGGAAGCGGTCGCAGTCACAGCCGGGCTTGCAGTCCGGGCTACCGCAGCCGACCTCCTCGCCCATGTCAAAGTAGATCTCGGAGCACGGGCCGCAGGGGCCGGTGGGACCAGCTGCCCAGAAGTTATCGTCCTCGCCCAGGCGGGAGATGTGGTCCTCGGCAACGCCCAGAGAACGCCACACGTCGTGGGTCTCGTCGTCCTCGGTAAAGACGGTAAAGTATAGGCGGTCGAGCGGCAGCTTGAACTCCTTGGTGATGAGCTCAAAGGCCCAGGCGCAGGCCTGCTGCTTGGAGACGCCGCCAAAGGAGAAGTCGCCGAGCATCTCGAAGAAGGACAGGTGACGGCCATCCTCGCCGATGCAATCGATGTCGTTGGTGCGGACGCACTTCTGGCAGGAGATAGCGCCGATCTCCTTCATGGTCTTCTTGCCCTGGTAGTACTCCTTAAACTGGTTCATGCCAGCGTTGGCAAGCAACAGCGAAGGATCGTCGGGGACGAGGGACGAAGAAGGATAGAGCTTAAGACCGCGCTCCTCAAAGAAGTTGAGGAACTTGGAGCGGATCTCGGCCGTAGTCATTGACGGGTAGTCAGCACTCATAGAGGGAATCTCCTCGGTTTCACATCGAAACAGTTCAAACGTAACGATATTACCATCCCACCGCGCAAGTGCAAAAAAGAGGGCCGGCACAATGCCGGCCCTTCAGCGAAATTGCATGTTAGCGCGTATGAATATTAATCCGAATTACCCCGCTAGTTGTCATCATCGTCCATGGAGCCGTCGATGCCGGTTTTGGTGTCGTCCGTGTTGGAATCGTCATCCTTGGCGAAGGGGTTCTTGAAGAAACCCGTCGCATCGGGCTGCAGGCCCGAGAGCTTGATCCAGGGATTCTCGAGCTCGGGCTTGGGCATTGCCTGGGCCTCGGGCGCAGTCTCGTTGCCGATGAGCTCGGACTCGTAAATGAATGTATCGTCTCCAAGCGCGTCATAGGCGGCGACCGGATTGCCCTCGGCATCGCGATACGGCGTGCCCTTAAACACGGCGCCGTCGTATGCCACAAGCTGGCGGCCGGTCTCATTCTCAAAGTAGTAGACGAAAATGCCCTTAAGGGCTGCGCACAGCGGAATGGCAATGATCATGCCAATGGGACCCATGAGCGCCGAACCAATAACGAGCGCCGTGAGGCTCATGATGGGATGCACCTGCACCGAGCTCTGCATAACCTTAGGCGAAATCACGTTATCGGTGACGTTTTGCGCGACCATCGTCACGATGAGCGTCCATAACGCCAACATGGGGCTGAACATGAAACCGAGCACTGTCGCGATTGCAGCGCTCACCCAGGGGCCTACGACCGGAACCAAATGCATGATACCGGTAAATATGGCCATAAGCGCCGCATACGGATGACCGATGATCATAAAACCGATAAAGGCGAGAATACCGCCGCAGATGGACGTCACGACCATACCGCGCATGTAGCCGCCCACTGAGCGCGACAGAATGGCGACCATAAAGCGGTACGAGGTCTCCTTTTCCTGTCCGATAATAGTGCAGATCTCGTGGTGCATGCGAGGGTAGTCGCAGGCCATCCAATAGGCAAGCACCAGGCCCAGGAAGATGACGAACAGCTGCGAGGCCGTGTTGGTAATGAGCGGAAATACACCGCGACCGAGCTCGGCAGCGATTTGCGAGACATACTTCGACGCCACGGTAACCAGCGAAGAAAGATTGTCGTCCAGATACTCCTTGAGCGGCGTGTTGTTGAGCGTCTTGGCGTGTGAGATCATCTCATTGAGGTCGCCGCCCGCAACGCGAAGCTGCGCGGGCAGACGGCTCAGGACTTCCATAATCTGGCCGAACAGAATCGGCGACAGGATGCAGACGACGCCGACGAGTACCGCCACAACCACGATGAGCGCGACAAGCGAACCGATGCCACGACCGACGCCGTGATGCTCGAGCCAGTTAGTGATCGGCGACATCACAAAAGCAATGATAGAACCGACAGCGAGAAACTCGATAACCGGCGCCAGGATGCCCATAAGGTTAAAGATGACAGCGGCGATAACGATGCAACCGACGACGGCCCAAATGCGAAGCGTCAGAATGCGGGTATCGCGCAGTATGCGGTCGGATTGTTGGGGGTGCTCATTCATGAACGAACCATCACTCCGTCGGGGTCAATCTTGTCTTGAATCTTCTTAAGGGTACGACGAAGCAGGCGCGAGACCTGCACCTGCGAGATGCCCAGCTTCTTGGCAATCTCAATCTGGGTCATGCCCTTCACAAAGCGCAGCTCGATAACCTCACGCTCGCGCGGCGAGAAATCGCGAATGGCCTCCTCGATCACCAGGCGGTCATCGGTAAAGTCGAGCTCGTTGTCATCATCGGCATAGCGGTCGAGAATCGAAGGCGCATCGTCGGAATCGGACGCACCGGGGGCCTCGATGGGCACCGAGGTGTAGGCCGAGGACGATTCCATAGCTTCGAGCACCTCGTCGACGGTCACGCCCAGGTACTCGGCGATTTCCTCAACCTTGGGCGAGCGCTGCAACTCGTTGGTAAGCTTGTCGGTGGCCTGGTTGACCTTAGCCGAGAGCTCCTGCAGACGGCGCGGCACGCGCACGCTCCAGCCCTTGTCGCGGAAGTGGCGCTTAATCTCGCCCAGAATGGTGGGCGTGGCAAACGTGGTGAACTCGAGACCACGCTCGGGGTCAAAACGATCAATCGCCTTGAGCAGGCCCAGATAGCCAACCTGCATCAGGTCGTCGAGCGGCTCACCGCGATTCTTAAATTTGTTGGCAAGAAACCTTACCAGGTTCATATGGGACATGACGAGCTGCTCGCGAGCATCCGGATCACCGGTCTCTTTATAGCGACGAAACAGCTCGCGGGTTTTCTCCTTGTCCCAAGCGGTCTTACCGCTCCGGGAACGTTCGGTCATATTAGATATCCGCCTTGAGGTCGAGGGAAAGCGTCAGGGGCGCCGAAGTCTTTTCGTAGGAATCGCACACGCTCGCCAAAATGAGCTCGGCATATACGGCAGCCTGGTCATCTTCGTCGACAGTTGCCTGATCACCAAAGGTAAAGGTCATGCCAACGTGAGACTCGTCGACATCGAACCTGATCGTAATGTCATCGGAATCAACCGCCGTGCAGCCAAAGATGAAGGCTTCCTCGGCAGCCATACGGATGTCCTCGATGCGATCGACGGACATAGAGCACAGCGCACCAACGTTGGCGGCCGTCATACGCACCAGGCGCGCCAGACGTGGGTCACCGGCAACGGTCAGCGTAATGGGGCAGGTTGCTTCGCTACTCATCACAGGACTCCTCGGAGGTCTGGGCGGGTGTGTAGGTGTAATACTGAGTCGGCTTGCCAACAGGCTTCTGGCCATCATCGTCGTCCGCGGCGGCCTCGTCCCCGGCTTCGCCAATCAGGACGCGCTCGGTCGGCTGCTCGGCTTCGGCCGCAGCGGAAAGCTTGCGCTCGGCGTCGGCTGCGGGGGCTTTCACCTTATTAAAGAGCTTTTGCACGGCGCCTGCCGCAGAATCAGTCACGCTCGACACAGCATTGCTGGCCTCGGCCATGCTGCCCGTAACCTCGGAAATATCGCGGACAACCGCCTCAACCTCGACGAGATTGGAGGTAAGGGCATCAACTGCCGTCTTGCTCGACTTAAGCAGCGGCTCCATCTGGGCAAGTGCCGGCGTAAGCTCGTCGACAGCGCCGTCGAGTTTTGCCACCACCGGCTGCGCCTCGGCGATGGTGTTGTTGAGGTCGTTCACGGTCTTATTGAGCGAGTCGACAACGTTGCGGGTCTTGCGCAGGGTAAGCGCGAGCTCAACGATGGCCCACACGCCGGCAATGGCAAGCACCAGCAGGGCGATTTGAATGGGACTCATACAAGCCTCCCGGAAAAATCGAAATACAGACGCTGTTCATGGTACCCCAAAGAAGGGGAAAGATACCCAAGGGGAATGTGGGTGGTGCCAATGACCTACTTGGGCGCGTTACCGCTCCGGTCGCGTTCGCTTTGCTCCACACGCCACTCTTCCCAGCCGCGGCCCGCAGGCTGCCAGAACGCGCCGCGCTCCAACCCCTCAGGCAAATAGCGCTGGTCGACCCAACCTTCGGGATAATCGTGCGGGTACTTGTATACACCGTACTCGTCGCTGCCGGGGCGGTGACGATCGCGAAGATAGCTGGGCACCTCGCGCAATCCGCTGTTATGGATATCGGCAAGCGCCGCATCGATCGAAGCCTCGCACGCGTTGGATTTTGGCGCCAAGCACACATAGAGCGCAGCCTGAGCCAGGTTAATGCGGCACTCGGGATAGCCAATGACCTCGGCAGACTTAAACGCGGCATGTGCCACCAAAAGCGCCTGCGGGTCGGCGTTGCCAACGTCCTCAGAAGCATGAATCATAATACGGCGTGCAATAAACTTGGGATCCTCTCCCGCGTCAATCATGCGCGCAAGCCAGTAGACCGTAGCATCGGGGTCGCTACCGCGCATGGACTTAATAAACGCACTGATGATGTCGTAGTGCATGTCGCCGTTTTTGTCATATGAAAACCCGCGACGCGGGTTGGCA
>NZ_JBDMHA010000033.1:0-22065 GCF_039752985.1 Collinsella aerofaciens | reverse complement strand
GTCTTAACCGTATCCTCATCGGCCGAGAACTTGCCGTTCAAACCCTGCGGCGCCTCGAGTGCACGCTCGATCAGTGTGGCGATATCCTCGTCTTTAAGATGCTCAAGCTCCACGACGCGACCGCGCGACAACAATGCCGAGTTGACCTCAAAGTACGGGTTCTCCGTCGTGGCGCCAATCATAATGACGGTACGGTTCTCAACCGCATGCAGCAAGGCATCCTGCTGCGACTTAGAGAAGCGATGAATCTCGTCGATGAAAAGAATGGTGCGACGGTCATAGGTATTCAGACGCGTCTTGGCCTCGTCAATCACGCGGCGCAAGTCCTTTACGGTGCCCGTCACAGCGCTGACCTCGACAAACTCACTCTTAGTATGGTTGGCGATAATGTGGGCCAGCGTCGTCTTGCCCGTACCGGCCGGCCCATACAGAATCACACTCGACAGCACGTCATGCTCAATCGCGGCACGCAACCATGAGCCCTTACCGACGGCCTTTTGCTGGCCCACGTACTCATCGAGTGAATTGGGTCGCATGCGCACCGCAAGCGGTGCATTCTGAAAGGAACGCTCGCGCGTCGAAGCAGAAAAAAGGTCGTCCATAGCCATCCCGTGCATCAATCAAAAACGTTTTCCACGAACAGTATACCGAAAATATACGAACTACCGTTCGTTAATATAGGTACGGTGCGGAAACTTCAATCCCGGGAACAACTTGCTCGTGAGCTCGCAAAAATAGCCATCCGTCATGCTCGCAATGTAATCCACCACGGCTTGGTCCTTATCGTCCTGCCATGCATAGGTACGGTCGTAATAGGAAAGCTGCTGCTCAATGCGCGAAATGTGGTGCTTAAATATATAGGAGGACTTGTCGCCTTCGTTTATATCCTGCAGGCAACGGTCATAGAGCTTTTCGAACGCCTCGCGCAGTTCCGCTTCGGAGTCGCCTTCGATGCCGCCCTTGCTATAGATCTTCTCGTAGTTCTCGCGCTTAGCGCGGCGGATTTCCTCGAACAAGTCCTCGCTCATCTCGATGCGCGGCTTGCCATAGCTATGCTCAACGATATCGATGGACGCATGCGTGAGGATCCAGCTGTTGTATGCTCCGCCCAGGCCGTCGTCAAAAGCATCGGGCGACAGCAGGCCAGCCGCAATGGCGTCTTGGCGATCGCGCCCCACGTAGGCAAGGATATCCGAGATGCGAACGACACAACCCTCGAGCGTCATGGGGCGCAGGTGCTCAATCGCGCTATAGCCCGTGGCGATGCAGTCCTCGACCGTCTGATCGAACTGGTCAAATGAGCTCATGCCCGAGAGCTCGAACACGCGTTGCTCGTACTCTCCGTTATGGCATAACACGCCATCGAGCGTCTGGAGCGACACGTTGCGGCCGTACAGCGCGTCGAGCACGCGGACCGACTGCACGTTATGGAAAAAGAAGCGACCCGTGCGCTCGTGGTAGATATCGTTGAGAAATCGCTCGCCGGCATGGCCAAAGGGCGTGTGACCCAAGTCGTGGCCTAAGCCAATTGCCTCGATCAGGTCGCAGTTGAGCCCCAAAGCACGTCCGATATCGCGAGCGATGCGTGAGACAAGCTGCACGTGCAGGCCGCGGCGCGACAGGTCGTCGTTGCTGCGGAAGCTGAAAACCTGCGTTTTGCCGGCGTATCGGGCGTACGCGGGCAGATGGAGAATCTTTTCAGCATCGCGCATAAAGGCCGGACGCATGAGCGTGCCCTCGTCTGCGGCCCGATCGACACGTCGGATGACCTGGTCGTCACCGCATCGATAGGGATTAACGACACCTGAGGCGCGGTCGGCGGCGATACGCTCGACCAGCTCGGGCGACAACGCCGCGGGAATGCGATCCATACGCGCCTTGATGGCGGCTGTCTGTTGATTGATTGCCATGGCATGCTCCTTAAAAAGGGCGCGCAAACGGTTACAGCGTACTACCCACGACCTCGATTATGGCAAATATCGGCACCAAAAACGGCAGCAATGGCAAGGAGCGCGATTTTGTGATGAGGCATGCGACAGCAAGTGCAAGGAGCGAGGTAGCAAACGCAACGATGCCACCCAAAGGGTCGAGGGTGCAAAGGGCAAAGAGCGCCTTGGCATCTCCCATGCCGATACCGGGGGCCTGACGAACACGACGCCAGAGGGACTCGGTCAACACGAGAGCCAAGTACACGATGACCGCGAGGTCGGCGTGGTCAAGTGCGGTGTTCAGGCCAAGATCAAGCCAGACGCCCGCAAATGCCGCCACGGCACAGGCAGCGGCGAGCGCGTTAGGAAACCGCCGCTCACGGGCATCGATGAGCGCACCGGCAAAGGCGCACAGCCAAAACGGGATATAGAACAACGAAACCCCCTCAACCTAGGGTTCAAACGAAAAAACCACCACAAAGGTGCCTGTCCCCTTTGTGGTGGTTTAGGTGGTGGCTATTTGGCACCCTGCATAACTTCGTCGAGGGTGACGCTTACGGCGTGCTGCGTCGGAACCCAGTCGACCTTGAGGAACAGCGCGGCCACCGTAATGGGGATATAGCTGAACATAAAGATCGGGAAGGTAAACAGGTTGGTCACCAAGCGCCACTTTTGCGCGCAGTGAATGTGCTTGTACTCAAAGATGGTTGTGAGTAGCGCCAGGATAAAGAACGTCTGATACAGCATCACGAAGGTCATGATAAGCGACGCGGCACAAGCCTGCATCTCGACCTCGGTGGCCAAAAAGCCGTGCGAAAGGCCACCCACGACGAGGAAGGTCACGTTAGCGAGCATGGAGATCAGGGACAGCAGCATGCCCGGGGCGATCGTCATAAACATGTCGTAGGCAGCAAAGCGATGATAGCGGAACGTCGACTTGACCAGGTGCTTACCGTAGGTAAAGAACACCTGGTAGAAGCCCTTGGTCCAACGCATGCGCTGTTTCCAGGACGCCTTAAACGTCACGGGCTGTTCGTCAAAGAACTCCGCCGGTGCGTAACCGATGCGAATGCCGTGAATGGCGCAGAACGTGGTGAACTGGATATCCTCGGTCAGCGTATGGAACTGCCAGCCGTGCATGCCCTCGATCACGCTGGCAGAAATGAGATAGCCCGAACCCGAGACAGCGCAGGACGTCTTGCAGATATTACGCGCGTTGTTGAGGAAGCGCGCCTCGCGCAGGTACCAAGTGGCATTAGCTGCCGAGATCCACGAGCTGCCGAAGTTCTTGGAATTGCGATAGCTCGTGACCACATGGAAGCCCTGGTCAAAGGCATCGTTCATCTTAGACACGTAATCGCGGGAGATAACGTTGTCGGCATCGAAGATAAAGTAACCCTCAAACGTGTCGGGATACTCGTTGAGAATGCGATCGAAACCAAAGTCCATGACCCAGCTCTTGCCCTTACGGGCCAGGTCATTGCGCTCATAAACAATAGCACCGGCCTCGCGCGCAAGCTGTGCCGTATTGTCGGTGCAAGCATCGGCGACCACGAAGACCTCAATGAGCTCGGACGGATAATCCTGGTCCTTGATGGAGCGTACGAGGTTGGCGATCACGGCTTCCTCGTTATGCGCCGCGATAAAGAAGGCATAGCGGTGGAGTTTTTTGGCCTTGGGAGGCGCGACCTCGCCACGAAGAGCACCGATGACAAAGAAGACCACCTGGTACAGAAAGCAGACCGTGAGCAGCGTGACGACAATCTGATTGAAGATCACGATGGGCGTGTTGGTTTGTAAAAAGGCGAGCATACAGGCTCCCGGGAACGCGTAACGTAGACAATCGTATATCTTACCGCAGGCTTACCGAGTTCAAGAAACCACCTAAAACTGACTAGGCTTCGAGCAAGCCGAGCTGAGGAACAATCTCGTCACCGGCGGCAGTGCGGCCAAGCGAGCGCGGGGCCAGGTCGTCAAGAACCGCAGCAAGATCCCAGGGCAGTTCGTCACGGCACTCGATGCGCTCCCCCGTTACCGGATGATCGAACGCCACGCGCCAGGAATGCAGGAATTGCCTGGTCAGACCCTGGTCGGCGCGCGCATCGCATTTGCCGTACAGCGGATCGCCCACGCAGGCGTGATTGATATGGCGCATATGAACGCGAATCTGGTGCGTGCGACCCGTAAACAAATGGCACTCGACGAGCGTATAGCCATCGTCAAAGCGCGTGGAATCGAAGCGCTCGAGCACCTTGAAGGTCGTAATGGCCTGGCGCGCGAAAGGATCGTCCGAAACTGCCATCTTGACGCGGTCACGCGTGGAACGAGCGATACCGGTGTTGATGGTGCCCTCATCCATGGCGATATGACCGTGGACAAGCGTGATGTAGCGACGGTCGAGCGTACGCGTGCGGATAAGGTTTTGAAGCGCACGCTGGGTGTCGTCGTCCTTGGCCGCGAGCATAAGACCAGAGGTATCGCGATCCAGGCGATGCACGATGCCGGGGCGGTCCTCGCCCTGCACGGTGCCCAGATGGTCGATACCGCAGTGATAGACCAGGGCGTTGGCAAGCGTGCCGCTCTCATGTCCATGGGCAGGATGGCACACCAAGCCACGCTGCTTGGAGAGCACGATGAGATAGTCGTCCTCATAGCGAATGTCGAGCGGGATGGCCTCGGGGATCACGTCGGTGGGATCGTGCGGCTCGGGCAGGTCGACCGAAATACGGTCGCCGGCACGCACGGCGTACTTTTTAGACAGGCAGGTCTCGCCGTTGATGGCGACGGAGCCGCCCTCAATCAGATGCGCACAGGCAGAGCGCGTGGGGCAGCCGTCGTTGGCGCCCAGATAGGCATCAAGCCGCTGACCAGCAGAATCGTCGGCAACAAGAATATGGATGTCGGCCATTAGCGCTCATTCCTTTCGCGAATCTTGCGGGCACGCTCCCCACGTTGCTGGGCCTTGCGCTTAGCGCGGGCTTCGTCACGGGCGTTGAGCTCGGCGGTCGCATCGACCTCGCGAGCGGCGGGACTCAAGAACATGTAACCAACGAGGGCGAGCACGACACCCACGGTAATACCGATGTCCGCAACATTAAAGACGGGGAAATCAATGAAGGTAGTGGCAATAAAATCAGTCACAAAGCCCATAGCTAAGCGATCGATCGCGTTGCCGATAGCACCGCCCGCAACCATCGCCATGCCCACGACCTCCAGGCGAGCGAGTTGGGGCGCGCGAACCAGGTACACGGCGATGGCGACAATAACCGCAAGCGCCAGTACGGCAAACGCTATGCCATGGCCCTCGCCCATGCTAAAGGCAGCACCGATGTTGCGCACGAAAAGGAAGTCGATCACACCGGGGATAACAGTCACATGCAGAGCATCGCCCACGACACGAACCGCAAGCTTGGTCAGCTGGTCAACAAGCAGCACGGCCAACGCCACGCCACCAGCAACACCCAACCGCCAACGCAAAGGCGGCGTCATATCCGCAGAACGACCCAAAGAAATCCCCTACCCTCAAGAACATCGAATTACGTTTAACGCAAGTAACCATCTTATATTGCCACACGCAGAGCGCACGACATATCCACCAACACAAGTGAAATAACCAGCTAAAAACGAAAGCGGCATTCCGAAAAACAGAATGCCGCTTATATTCAGCGGGGCAAATGGGCCGAAGGCGTCCAAATTCTCCCTATAACTAAAATGCCGAGTTACCGTGCCTTAAAGGGCATTCGCACACCTCTCGCAAATATGCGCGTGGCCGTTATACTCGCCGACGGTGGTGCGATAGTTCCAGCAACGGTCGCAGCACTCGCCCTCGGCAGCCTCAATGGCAACGGAGAGCTCCTCGCCCTGGGTCAGTTCAACATCGGAGACGATGTAGAACTCGGCCAGGTCGACGGCCTTGTCGCCGGTCAGCAGCGCATACATCTCGGCGGGAACGACCGCCTTGACGCGGACCTGCTGACTCTTGGTGAAGGTGCCGGCGGAGCGGGCATCCTCAAGGGCCTTGGTCACAGCGCTACGGAGCTCGAGAGAAGCCTCGAGCACACCCTCAAACTCATTGGCCTCGTCGACCGTGATGGGCGATTTGTACCAATCGAGCAGCGCGGCGTACTTCTGATGATCGACGCAGCCGGCGGGCGCATAGGCCATGGCCTCGTCGACCGTGTAGGACAGGATCGGCTGCAAGTCGCGCATGAGCATCGAGAAGAGCTCGGCCAGCACGGTCTGGGCGCTGCGGCGCTCGAGCGAGCCGGGCTTGTCGCAGTACAGACGGTCCTTCAGGGCATCGAGATACACATTGGAGAGCTCGGTAACCACGAAGTCGTAAAGCGCACGGTAGGCGCGCGGGAACTCGTAGCAAGAGTAGGCATCGTCGACCTCGGCCTGGACCTGGGTCAGGCGGGCAACCATAAGCTTGTCGAGCGGCAACAGGTCGGCAAAGGCAACGCCATCGGTCTCGGGCTCAAACTGACCCTCGAGCTCGGAGAGCAGGAAGCGCAACGTGTTACGGAAGCGACGGTAGGCATCGGACGTACGAGCGAGAATCTCGTGGTCGATGGAAACATCGGAGCTGGTGTCGACGGAGGCAACCCACAGGCGGATGATGTCGGCGCCCATCTCGTCGCAGACCTTATTAGGGTCGATGACGTTGCCGAGCGACTTGGACATCTTGCGGCCTTGGCCATCGAGCGTGAAGCCCTGCGAAACGACCGCCTTGTACGGAGCATGGCCGTTGGCACCCACCGAGGTAAGCAGCGAGCTCTGGAACCAACCACGGTGCTGGTCGGAGCCCTCGAGGTACACGTCCGCCGGGTACTCAAGCTCGGGGCGATACTCACAGACGGCCTTCCAGGAAACGCCGGAGTCCCACCACACGTCGAGGATGTCCTTATCGGCCTTGAGGTGATGGCCGCCGCACTTGGGGCAGACGCAAGCCTCGCCCAGGTAGCTCTCGGGAGCGTCGGTGAACCAGGCGTCGGAGCCCTTCTCGTGGAAGAGCTTGATAACGGCGTCGAGCGTGGCGTCGTTCATGACCTTCTCGCCGCAGTCGGCGCAGGTGTAGCTGGGGATAGGCACGCCCCAGTTGCGCTGACGGCTGATGCACCAGTCGGGACGCTGCTCGACCATGGCGCCAATGCGATTGGCCGCGTGGGCCGGATACCACTTGACGTTCTCGCGGACCTCTTTGCCAGCCTGCTCGCGCAAACCGGTCTTGTCCATCGAGACAAACCACTGGTCGGTAGCACGGAAGAGCACCGGGTGCTTGCAGCGCCAGCAGTGCGGATAGCTGTGCGTGATCTTCTTCTCGAGGACCAGGGTGCCGCGCTCGCGCAGGAACTCGATGATGTGCGGGTTGGCCTCATCGGTATCCATACCGCTGAAGGGACCACCGGTGCCAAACTCCTCACCGGTGTAGAACTTGCCGTCGTCATCGACCGGCATGCAAATGTCGGTGATGCCCTCCTTGAGGCAGGCAAAGTAGTCGTCGACGCCGTGGCCGGGCGAGTTGTGGACGATACCGGTACCGTCATCGACACCAACGTAATCGGCCAGCAGCGCCACGCCCTCAACGCCGTCAAAGATCGGCTGCTTGTAGTGGATGTGGTGGAAAGTCTCGGCGGGAACCACATAGGGCTTGCCGTCGACCATTACCGGAGTGTACTCCCAGCCAAACTCCTCGCAGCACTTGGGAGCCAGGTCCTCGAGCATGACCTCGGCACGACCATCGTGCTCAACGGCGACATAGGCGGCGCCGGGCTTGAGGGAAACGGCCTGGTCGGAGGGGATGGTCCACGGCGTAGTCGTCCAGATGATAAAGTCGACCGGGCCGTCGAAGTTCTCGAGGCCGGCGGGCTTGGAGGTCATCTCAAAGCGCACGAAGATGGAGGGGCTCGTCTCGTCAGAGTACTCGATCTCGGCCTCGGCCAGCGCGGTGTGGCAGTGCTTGCACCAGTGAACCGGCTTGTGGCCGCGATAGATCATGCCCTTATCGAACATGGCCTTAAAGACCTCGATGTCGGCGGCATCATGCTGGTGATAGAGCGTCAGATAGGGGTTGTCCCAGTCGCCGAGCACGCCCAGACGACGGAAACCGGCCTTCTGAAGCTCGATGTTCTCGACAGCGAACTCGTTGCAGAGCTCACGGATCTTGGCCGTGGGGGTCTGGTTGAACTTCTCGGTGCCGAGCTTCTCCTCGACCTTATGCTCGATCGGCTGGCCGTGGCAGTCCCAGCCGGGGACATAGGGAACCTCATAGCCCTGCATCATCCAGTAACGGTTGATCATGTCCTTGGAGATCTTGTTCATGGCGTGGCCGATGTGGATCGGACCGTTGGCGTACGGAGGGCCGTCGTGCAGCACGAACTTCTTGTGACCCTCGTTCTTCTTCAGAACCTGCTCGTAGACCTTGTTGTCCTGCCAGTCCTTGAGTCGCTTGGGCTCGGACTTGGAAAGACCGGCACGCATGGGAAATCCGGTTTTGGGCAGATTCATCGTCTGCTTGTACTCGTTTGCCACGGTACCCCTTTCATGTCGTGGGCGCGCACGCCCGTAGGGCACCAAAAAGCGCCCGTCCCTACAAGCTGGGACGAAGCGCCACAAAACGGGCCGTACGCCCGCAAAAGCTCTTCGCTTAACCACCCAGCTTAGATGCCCTCGCCCGCGTCGCCGCGCGCTCGCATCCGTTACTCGGCTGATCTGTATCGACGACCATCTCGGCGATATCTACTAAGACGTGCCTGTGCGGCGCGTCCGTTGGGACCGCAGCTCCGGGGTGATTTTCATCGGTCGCATGCACGGGTTCTCAGCGCTCCCCGCTCTCTGTAGCATGCGGACGGCCGACTACTCGTCCCCATCAACGCTCATGCGTTGTATGCTAGCACGTTCCGCGCCGGCGAAAAACCCTCAACACTGGTTTTATACGTTCGAAATTTCTCGCGGCTGTGGACCTTCTCTTGGAGCAAAATACCTGAAAGCACTTTATCGAACGAAAGAAGGTTGCTATGCGCACGATTGGAATGAGCGACTACACCGTTGGCGAGGATTGCTTTGACGAGCTGCCCGGCGCGCTGGCCGAGTACGGCGCGAAGAAGGTCGCGATCATCGGTGGCAAGCGGGCACTGGCCGCAGCACTTCCCGGTATCGAAGCTGCGCTGGCGGGTACCGACGTCGAAATTCTGGAGACGCGCGTCTACGGCACCAACAGTACGCGCGCAAATATCGCCAAGGTCGTAAACTCCCCTGCCTGCCAGGAAGCCGACGTGCTTATCGCATGCGGCGGCGGCAAGGCGCTCGACACCGTGAAGACCGCAGCTATCGAGCTCAAGAAGATCGTCTTTACGGTGCCGACGATCTGCTCCAACTGCTCGGCCGCGACCGCCATTGCCGTCGTGTATAACGACGACGGCTCGCTCGAGGGCTATTCGTACCCCAACAGACCGGCGCACATCTTCATCAACCCCAAGATCATCGCCGAGGCACCGGCAGAGTACTTCTGGGCCGGCGTGGGCGATGCCCTGTCTAAACAGCCCGAGGTCGAGTACGCCACGAGCGCCGGCAACCTGGAGCACACCGCCGGTCTTGGCCTGGCGCTCGCCCACACCTGTTCCGAGCCACTGTTTACCTATGGCGTCCAGGGTCTTGAGGACGTGCGCCAGAACCTGTCGAGCGAGGCCGTCAAGCAGATTGCGCTCGACATCGTGGTCAACACGGGCTACGTCTCCAACCTGACCAACCAGAACGATTACTACTACAACTCGAGCGTGGCGCACGCATTCTACAACGCCACCTGCAGTATTCCGCGTGAGGGATCCTACCTGCACGGTGAGGTCGTGAGCCTGGGCGTGCTGGTGCTGTTCGCCTACACGGGCGATACCGAGAACCTTGAGCGCTACGCCGCCTTTAACAAGCAGATGGGGCTGCCCGTGACGCTTGAGCAGGTCGGGCTTTCCGAGGCCGACATCCCTGCCCTGTGCGAGCACGCGCACGCCACCAACGAGTGGAAGCAAGGCAACCCGGAGCCCTTCACCGACGAAAAATTCGCCGCCGCCATCAAGGCCGCCAACGCCTACGGCCACACGCTCTAGGCCTAGCCCAAAACCACCACAAGGGAGCAGCACCCTAAACCACCACAAAGGGGACAGGCACCTTTGTGGTGGTTTTTTATTGCTCCACCATTCAGTTCGTACTCGAACCCGATTCTTTACGAGAAAGGGTTCGGGTACGTTTTTTGTTTATCGGAAATTCTGCGGAAGCACTACTCGGAACGGTAAACAGGAACGAACAAAAGGCGGGATATCATCGTGGTGATGGTATCCTGCCTTTTGTTTTGCGGGATCAAGGTCGCTTTGTGCGAACTTGATTGCCACTTATATGGCGCATTAATGGCAATTGCTGCGAACGTGCGCACCGGGAGCCTGTACACCTCTGGCAAGGCGTAACACACTAGACTTTGTTCCAGAGTCCGTGTGCTAAGGGGGCAGGGCCCTTAGAATTCCTGTGGAGTGTGTACGCACGTACGCAGGAAAACAGCAAATTACTCTATATAAGGGCGTTCTTTCATTGGAGAGTATGGTAAACACGGCTTAGTTCAACAAATAAGAATTTATATATAAAGGAGAATACTGATGAAACTGTTTTTATGTTCGCACTTTTCAAGTGTAGGAAGTCTGATAAAGGAAGAAATTGAAAATAAAAAAGTCGCATTTATCCCAACAGCCTCGCTGCGTGAAGGCTACACCGGTTATGTCGGCTCGGCTCGAAAATTATTCAAAAAGTTGGGAGCAATCGTAACTGAAATTGATATTTCAACGGAGGCTTATCCAACGATAAAGTCTCTTTTTGAAGATGCGGATGTGATCTATTTTACCGGCGGTAATTCTTTTTTCCTTATAGACCAGCTCCGTAAAACGGGAACGGATGAGCTGTTGAAGAAAGAATTGGCAAAGGGAAAACTGATGATTGGTGAATCGGCAGGTGCGATTGTATGCGCTCCAAGCATCCAATATATCGAGCAAATGGATGAAAAGCCGGAGGACTACTCACAAGAAGATGATGCAGGGCTTAATTTGATTGATTTCTATGTTCTTCCGCATTTTCTTACAGCACCATTTAAGAAAGTTACCGAGAAAATAATGACAGAGTTTTCGGATTTGAATCTATGCCCAATTAACAATCGTCAGGGAATTGTAATTGATGGTGAAGGTTCAAAGGTTATTTGCAAAGACTAATTTAAAATTCCAGTTTGCTGCACTCGTTCCTAGCAGGGTTTGGGGCAGGCACGCCCCAACAAGAAGCCGCCCCAAAGGGGCAAGAATGGGGACTGCGGACGATTTCTTGGACCGTTACGCGGCCCTTCCCAGCGCAGAGCGGAACTCGGCCGGCGTGCGGCCACCGAGCGCATCGCTGCGCCTCTCCGTATTGTATCGGCCGATCCAGCCCCCGAGCTCCTCGATGAAGCGGGCGGGGGTCCAGTCCGGCCAGTCCCTGCCGTGCCAGAACTCCTTCTTGAGCAGGCCGAAGAAGCCCTCCATCGCCGCGTTGTCCGGGCCGCAGCCCTTGGTGGACTGGATTGGCTACACTGATGTGGACAGTTCCGGGAGGGGCGCAAGAGACGAGAGGGCCGTGTACGCGTTCCTGCGCGAGGGCCGCGGGGAGGGGCTGCCTGGATACGGCGCCTGTCAACTCGGTCTACGTCTTTGATGACCGGGTCGTACTCAATATCAACTTCACGGATGATGCCAAAACGGTCACCCGTGAGGAAGTGTTGGGTTCGAGTGCTGTGGACAATGTTCCAGTATGCTGGGGTCGAACTCGCTAGCCGGGATCACGCGATAACCGTGGCGGAGCAGTAAATCAACGAAGACGCCATTGCCCGCCGTGAGGGTACCGCTGAATGTTCCGTCGTAGATGCGGCCCGCGCCGCACGAGGGACTACGGTCCTGCAGGATACACGCGGCGATCTCTTCCGGCCCGCCCGCTTGCTCGCACATGTCGAGCGCTTGTTGGGCACCCAGGCGAAACTCACGATCGACCGACAAACCCTCACAGGTGCGGACCTCGCCGTTCACGATCTCGGAGGGGTCGCGCGGTGTGGGCAAGCCGCCAAAAACCTCGGGGCACACCAAGAGGACCTCGGTCCCCGTAAGCTCGCAAGCCTCAACCAGCTCGCGATGGTAATTGTCGAGCCCGTTATACTTGCAGCTCTCGCCCATTAAACAGGCGCTCACCACAATCTTCATATACATCCCTCCTTAGCAAAAACGCCCCATTTGAGACTTGCACTCAAATGGGGCGTCGATATTTACTGTCCCAAACGCAACGTTACTGCTGCTTGGGCATCAGTGGATTCTCGCGCGTGAGGAGGTTCATGAACTCCTCGCCCGTGATCGTCTCCTTCTTGTAAAGATAACGAGCCAGCTCGTGGAGCTTAAACTTGTTCTCCTTCAGGATCTGCAGAGCGCGATCATGCGCGTCCTCGATCAGCTTGGCGACAATCGCGTCCACGCGCTCGGCCGTGCCGGGGGCGCAGGTGAGCGACGTGTCCTGGTTAAGGTACGCATTCTGAACGGTACCGAGCGCCATCATGCCAAACTCGTCGGACATACCAAAGCGCGTCACCATGTTGCGGGCGAGCTTGGTAGCCTGCTCGATATCGTTGGCGGCGCCGGTCGTCATCTCGCCAAAGATGAGCTCCTCGGCCGCGCGACCACCGCAGTAGACGGCGAGCTTGTCCAGAACCTCCTGGCGCGTCGTCAGGAAGCGCTCGTCCTCCTCGACCTGCATGGTGTAGCCCAGAGCGCCACTCGTGCGCGGCACGATGGTGATCTTGGTGACCGGAGCGGAGCCCTTCTGACGGGCGGCAACGATGGCATGGCCGATCTCGTGGTAGGACACAACCTGCTTCTCGTGATCGGACAGCACCGTCGACTTACGCTGCTGGCCGGCGATGACAACCTCCACCGACTCCTCAAAATCATCCTGGGTGGCGCGTTTGCGACCCTCGCGGACGGCGCGCAGGGCACCCTCGTTGATGATGTTTGCCAAGTCGGCACCCGAGGCACCGGGCGTGGCGCGGGCAATCGCAGTCAGGTCGATCGGCGGCTGCGTCTTCACGCTCTTGGCATGCAGCTCAAGGATGTTCTTGCGGCCGGTCAGGTCGGGCAGCTCAACGGGGATGCGGCGATCAAAACGACCGGGGCGCAGCAGAGCGGGATCGAGGCTGTCGGGACGGTTGGTGGCAGCGAGGACGACGATACCCTTGTGGTTATCGAAGCCGTCCATCTCGGTCAGCAGCTGGTTGAGCGTCTGCTCGCGCTCGTCGTTGCCGCTAAAGCCGCCGCCGTCACGCTTCTTACCGATCGTATCGATCTCGTCGATAAATACGATACACGGGGCCTTTTCCTTGGCCTGCTTAAACAGGTCGCGAACCTTAGCGGCACCACGGCCGACGAACATCTCGACAAACTCAGAGCCCGAAATGCTAAAGAACGGCACGCCCGCCTCGCCGGCAACGGCTTTGGCAAGCAGGGTCTTACCGGTACCCGGAGGGCCAACAAGAAGAGCACCGCGCGGCAGCTTGGCGCCGATTTCCTCGTAGCGCTGCGGTTTCTCCAGAAAGTCGACGACCTCTTTGAGAGACTCCTTGGCCTCTTCCTGGCCAGCGACGTCCTTAAAGGTCACGCCCACATCCTTGGAAGCAATCACGCGAGCACCGGACTTGCCCAGTCCGCCGCCGCCAAAACCGCCGCCACCAAAGTTCATCGACGGGCCGTCATCGCCCATGGCCTTCTTCATGCGGCGATTGAGCCACCAGCCGATGAGGAAGAAAATCGCCATGGGAAGAATGAACGTGAGCAGGTAGTAGGTCATCAGACCCGAATTCTTATCGGGAATGACCGACTCAAGCGAGGCGCCAGATTCAAGCACGCGATCGGTAAAACCCGCATCATTCGGCACACCGGTCGTCTTGTAGGCGATGTTCTCGTCCTCGCCCTTCTTGGTGTAATAAATCGTGTAATCGTCCGTGTTGTACTCGACCTTGTCGACGCTCTTCTTATCGAGCGCTTTGACAAACGTCGAGTAATCGGTCTTCGTAATCTGCTGCGTGTGACCGATGTTGGGGAACAGAACGGTCGAGAGCACGAGGTAGACGACGAAGGCGATGAGCACATAGAGGATCATATTCCGTCTACGTTTGTTGTCATCCATCTCCATCTGCTTGAACTCCATCTACTGGGGTTGATAATGCTATCTAGAATACCCAACCCGGACGGCGATAAACCGATGCCGGGCACGAAAGGACAGAGATGGCATCACTGGAAGTCGGCAAGGTTCAAATCTATACAGGCGACGGCAAGGGCAAAACGACGGCTGCGTTGGGGCTCGCCTTGCGCGCGACGGGCTATGGGCTCGACGTGCTTATGCTGCAGTTTGCCAAGAAACTGCACTGCGCCGAGCATGATGCCGCGCCGCGCCTGGGGCTGCGTATTGTGCAGGCCGATCGCGACACGCCCGAGGCTTGCGCCGCACAGATCATGGAGCTCGCACGCGAGCAGATATCACAGGTCGACGTTCTGATTTTGGACGAACTCGGCGAGGCCATGCGCCGCGGCTTTGTGACGCGCGAGGATGTGGAGGGGCTGATCGCGCTGAAGCCCGCCACCACAGAGCTCGTGCTCACCGGCCGCGGCTTGCTACCCCTCGCCGACCTTGCCGACCTAGTAACCGAAATGCGCCCCGTCAAACACTACTTCGACGAAGGCCTCCTAGCCCGCCAAGGCATCGAATACTAATCCGGCACTTGGGTAGCCATTGGGGACGTTCTTAAATGACTAGTCGCTGGGGACACTCTTTCTTGGGAAAAGGGCAAAATCCCGGCCCTAAAATTCACGCCAACCCGACGTGCCATTCGCAACCGTTGCGCGGCCAAGACCAACCGCCCTAACAATTTGATTAACCGTAAGACCTGATTTCCGCATTTTGCAAAGAATCGGTCTGCGCTCGGCTGGAGTCATCGCCTTAATGTCGGAAAGAGAAACAGGCAAAGCAATCTCCTTCGCGATTTTGAGCACCTCATCATCGAGAACACGAGGACGGGGCTCGGCATCATAAGGTGCGCTCTCTAGTCGCTCATCAAGATAATGCCGATACTCCAGCGAACCGCCCACGAGTTCCAACACTATACCTGGATCGCAAAACCCAAACCCGTCATAACCATACGCATATGCTCGATAGCTAGACCAGCGATATCTATCGACAGCGGAAACACCCGCCTTAACTGGGTTCATATGGATGTAGTCAGCGAGCGCAATTGCCTGAATATCATTCTCAACTGGAATGTTCTTAAACCGATCCTGAAACAAATGACCAACACGGTCAGTTTTGCGATTGAAATACTTAGCATATGAGGTAAGGATGCCGCTCATGCAAGATGAGATTCTTCCGTTAGGGTCATCAACCATGAGATGAAAATGGTTCGACATGAGGCACCACGCCGTAACGCCAACACCATTGCCAACGAGTTTGCCCTCGAACAACGTGAGCATCCGATATCGATCCTCGTCGTCTTCAAAGATGCAAATGCCGCCATTTCCACGCGCGATAATGTGGTTATAGCCCGTCAACGAAACGACTCGACCCGTTCTTGGCATATCGCCCTCCCATCAAAAACCCACCGGGCAACATCTGATAGGCGCGGACGATCTAATTTGCTGAGCCCGTTCTGCCAGTTTACAAGGGTGTGCAAGACAAACTGGATGAAAACCCGAAATTCGTGTCGCAAAGAGTGTCCCAAACGACTAGTCATTTAAGAACGTCCCCAACGACTAGTCGTTTAAGAACGTCCCTAATGGCTAGGCGGTGGCGCGGCCTAGCCAGTTGCCGCTGTGGTGGTAGATGGTGAACATCGTGGCCGTGATGAGCCAGGTTACGGGGTAAACCAGCAGCAGGTGCTCAAGCGACGGATCGAACGGCATAATCGCAAACACCCAGATCACCCTGAGCACGACGGTGCCAAAAATCGTGAGCAACATGGGCTGCAAGCTCACACCGGCACCGCGAATGGAGCCCGACGCGTTTTCGATAATCGAGAAGATCGCGTAGAACGGCGCGATGAAATGAAGAATCGTCGTGGTGTACGACGATATCGAAGCATCGTCGACAAACAGACGCGACAACGGACCCGAGAACACCAGCAGCATGGCAGACAGGCCACCAATGAGCATAAACGACAGCACGAGCGACGTATGGTAGCCCTTGCGCATGCGCTCGTAGTTGCGCGCGCCAAAGTTCTGTGCGGAGAACGTGGTGATCGACACGCCGAGCGCCTCGGTAACCATCCAGACAATGCCATCCAAACGGCCCGAAAGACCCCACGCCGTGGTGACATCGGCACCAAACGAGTTGACCGACACCTGAATCAAAACGTTGGAAATCGAATACGCAGCAGACTGAAAGCCAAGCGGCAGACCACACGAGATCATGCTCTTACAAATGCCAGGATCAATGCCGAGTTTGGACAGCGAAAGCCGCCACGCCCCCGGTGCGTGCATCATGCGAATTACGATCATCGTGGCGTTGGAGCAAATGGTCAGCGCCACCGCGATGCCGCAGCCCAGAGCCTCCATATGAAGCACGGCAACGAAGATGACATCCAGCACCGCATTAACAAGACAGCCGGAAGCGATGATCACGGCAGGCCCGCGCGTATCGCCCACGGCACGCAGCAGCGCGGTCCCCATATTGAGCAGCAGCGCCGCAACCATGGCGGCAAAGTAGCAACGAGCATAGGCAACGCCCTCGGCCAAAAGTTCATGCGGCGTATTCATCAAAACGAGCATGGGCTCAACGAACACTATGCCAAGAATCGAGAAGACGATACCGCCCACCAGCGCGAGCGTCATGGCCGTGTGGACCGAACGACTCAGTCGCTCATCATCGTGCTGGCCAAAAAACTGACCGGTAATGACCGCGCAGCCGGCGCCGACGCCAACGCAAAAGCCAATGCAGAGCTCGGTAAGCACCATCGTGGCTTGAATGCCACCCAATGCGAGCTTGCCACCAAACTGGCCGACGATAAACGTACCGATAAGCGTGTAAGCCTGTTGAAAAAACGAACTAAAGAAGATAGGGACGCACAGCGACAGTAGCTGTTGCCAAATGACACCCTGCGTTACATCGATAGCCGTAGATTTCTTAGCCACACGCCCTCCCCCGCCAACGTATGTTAAACAACAAAACGGCAATTTAAGACCAAAGCCAATACCAGCTTAGCACCGACTGGCGTCGACCGAAACACCCCGAATCAGAGCCAGGTGCGAAATATCTGCCTAGTGATACAAACCAGGCTGGTAGTGATACTCATTGCTCACGTGCGGGCACAGCTGCCAAAAGGCGACGGCGCTCGCCGCGGCAACGTTGAGTGAATCGACCCCGTGCGCCATCGGAATGCGCACGGCTCGGTCGCAGCCGGCAATGGTCTTGGCACCCAAGCCGGCACCCTCGGTACCCATAAAGATCGCTAGGCGGTCTATCTCCTGCAACACGGGATCGTCCAGCGACACCGAATCGTCCGTCAGCGCCATCGCAGCGCACGAAAAACCGGCATGATGCAGCGACGCCAACCCGTCATGCGGCCACACGCGCGCCTCACTGCCAATACGCGTCCACGGCACCTGAAACACGGTGCCCATGCTCACGCGAGCCGAGCGACGATACAGTGGATCGCAGCACGTAGGGCTCACCAGAATGCCGTCGACATTGAGCGCGGCAGCCGAGCGGAAAATCGCACCGACGTTCGTGTGGTCGACAATACCCTCGAGCACGCATACGCGCACCGGGCGCTCCCCTGCCGCCTCAACGACGCCGTCCAAGAACTCATCAACCGGAATCTGACGCGGGCGACGGAACGCCGCCAGCGCGCCGCGCGTCACGTTAAAGCCCGTTAGCTGCTCCATGAGTTCCATGGAGGCCACGAACACAGGAACCGGACCCGCGCCCTCGCGCACGACCAGGCGCTCGAACAACGGCATCATTTGGTCGAGCCAGCGTTCACCCAAAAGGAAGCTCACCGGCTGGTATCCGGCACGCACCGCGCGCTCGATAACCTTGGCGCTCTCGGCGATAAAGATGCCCTTTTGCGGCTCCAACACGCAGCGCAGCTCGCGCTCGGTCAGTCGCACGAAGGCATCGAGCCGCTCGTCCTCGAGCGAATCAATTCGCAGAACCTCAACGGCATCAGTCATAGCAGCCAGCCCACACCCTTCTGTACAGCACATCTATACCAAACGAGGCGACGCTAAGCGCCGCCCCATGCATTCAATCAACCCGATGATACCGTTCACGCCAGGCTGTTTACGCCTCAACGCGACGATACGTCACGAACTCATAATCGACACCCTCGTCGCCCTCGCCCAAGGCAATCGTGGCAACACCGCCACGCCACGCAATCTCCCACGCGGAATCGGCGTCCAAGTCGGGAAAGTACGTGTCCACGGCATGGGTGCAATGGTCGTGCGTGACCTCGGCCTCGGCGCAATACGGCAAAAACTGCCGATACACCTCGCCGCCACCGATCACCCAGGCAACAGGCTCATCGGCTACCGCGGCGAGCGCCTCGTCGATACTATGCACCACGTCGACGCCCTCGAGGGCAAAGCTCTCGTCGCGCGTAAGCACGATATTGCGGCGGTTCTTAAGCGGACGCCCGCCGGGAAAACTCAGCAGCGTCTTGCGACCCATAATGACCGGACACCCCTTGGTGCACGCCACAAAATGGCGCATATCGGCGCGATTGGAGACGACCATGTCGCCCTCGCACCCAATGCCCCAATCATCGCACACGGCGACGATGGCAGAAAGCTTACACATCATGAGCGCCACCTACACCGCAATAGGAATGTTCTTGACCTGCGGGCCGTGCTCGTAGCCCTCAACGATCAGGTCATCGGTCGTAAACGCGTAGAACTCATGCACGTCGGGGTTCAATGAAACCTTGGGAGCCGCAAACTGCGGACGCTCGATAAGCTCGCGGACGATATCGACATGACGGTCGTAGATATGGGCGTCGGCGATCACATGCAGCAGCTCGCCGGGAATCATATCGACGGACTGTGCGACCATCATCAGCAAAATGGCATACTGGCACACGTTCCAGTTGTTCGCGGCCAAAATGTCCTGACTGCGCTGGTTAAGAATCATGTTGAGCGTCGGTTTGTCATCCTGCGGGCGCTGCGTCACGTTATATGTCACGCTGTAGGCGCACGGATACAGATGCATCTCGGACAGATCGCTGAACACATAGGTGTTTGTCATAATGCGGCGGCTGTACGGCGTGTGCTTAAGGTCGTACAGCACGCGGTCCATCTGGTCAAAGTCACCCTCGGCATAATGGCTCTTCTGCCCAATCTGATACCCGTAGGCCTTGCCGATGGAGCCGGTCTCGTCGGCCCACTCATCCCAAATATGGCTGTTGAGGTCATGTACGTTATTGGACTTCTTTTGATAGATCCACAGGATCTCGTCCATAGCAGATTTGAGGGCCGTACGACGCAGGGTGAGCGCGGGGAACTCCTCACGCAGGTCGTAGCGTGCCGTGACGCCAAAGTTTTTAATGGTATAGGCAGGGGTGCCGTCCTCCCACACCGGGCGGACCTTTTGGCCCTCGGTGGTGGTGCCATGGTCCAAGATATCGCGGCACATGGTTACAAACTGTTGATCAGCCTTGCTCATTGACCCTCCTGTCAGTCGCCTATAAGCGAGATTTATTGTAGCCCAGGCATACTCGACCCCACAACCCTAACATAAGCCGTCATTTTCTGACATATGCCAGAAATCTCTTGCGCTTAACGACCAACGAGCTATTCTATTGTTGACATATGTCAGATTTGGAGGGTGCATGGCAGGAAGACGCGAAAAATTGCGCCGCGTCGGGATCATCCCCGAATATCGCGGCTTTACCCCTGACGGTCTTGCCAGCGGAGACGCCATCGAGATGACGGTCGACGAGCTCGAAGTCCTGCGCCTGTGCGACCTGGAAGGCCTCAATCAGGAGGAAGTCGCCCAGCGCATGGGCATTGCCCGCGCCACGGTGGCGGCAATCTGCAGCCGCGCGCATCGCAAGGTGGCAAACGCGCTGGTCAATGGACGAGCGATCGTCATCGAAGGCGGCAACATCGCGTACTCCCCCATCACCACGACAACGGCCGCATGGCCAGCAAAGGAGGTCGACGCCATGAGGGTGGCAACGACGTACGACAACGGCAACATCTTTATGCACTTTGGCCGCAGCGAGCAGTTCAAGATCTATGACATCCAGGATGGCAAGGTGCTCAACGAGCAGGTCGTAGGCACCGGTGGCACCGGCCACGGCGCCTTGGCGGGCCTGCTCGCCAACGGTGGTGTGGACACGCTCATCTGCGGCGGCATCGGAGGCGGCGCCATCAATGCGCTCGCACACGCCGGCATCACCGTCTATGCAGGAGCCCAAGGCAACTGCGATGCTTGCGTCGAAGCCCTCATCGCGGGCACGCTCGCGCAGACCGGCGAAGCCAACTGCGACTGCCACGGACACGACCACGAACACACCCACGAGCATGGCGAATCCTGCGGTTGCCATGGCCATCACGACCACGAAGGCCACGAGGGCTGCGGCTGCCACTAACGGCAAGCGCCTCGGTGCCGACACACGCCACGCACACAACAAACTACGCAACAACGGCGAAGGCCGCCTGGAACACCATCCAGGCGGCCTTCGCCATACACGACTCAACTGGTCGTTACTTCTTATTGCGCATCTGCGCTTCCATCTGGCGCAGCAGGTCCATATCGGACTTGGGGCCGCCCGTTCCTAGGCCACCCATACCGCCCAGGCCCATGGCATCCAGACCGGGAATATTGGGCATGCGCATCTTTTTGCCCTTTTTGCCCTTCTTACCCTTCTTGCCGCCGGCCTGCGCCTGATTGGCCATTGTGCGCATGCGGCCCATCATCTTATTCATCTCGCCCCACTGCTTCATAAGGCTGTTGACCTCGGTGGGGGTCACGCCGGCGCCCTTGGCGATGCGGGCGCGACGCTGGCCGTTGATAATGGAAGGACGCAGGCGCTCCTCCTTGGTCATCGACATGATGATGGCCTCGTTCTTGTCGAAGATGCCCTCGTCCAGGTTGCCGCCCATCTGGTTGAGCGCACGCTGGCCGCCGGGGAGCATGCCCAGGATGCCCTTCATGCCGCCCATCTTCTTGACGGCCTTCATCTGCTCGAGCATGTCGTTCATGGTGAAGCCCTCACGCAGCATGCGCTCGGCAGCCTCGAGCTGCTTGGCGTCAGCCGCCTCCTGGGCCTTCTCGATGATGCCGACGACGTCGCCCATGCCCAAGATGCGCTTGGCCATGCGGTCGGGGTAGAACGGCTCCAGCGAATCGGGCTTCTCGCCCATGCTCACAAACTTGATGGGCTTGCCGGTCACCTGGCGCACCGAAAGCGCGCCGCCGCCACGGGCGTCACCATCGAGCTTGGAGATGATCACGCCGTCAAAGTCGGTGCGCTCGGCAAACGTCGAGACGACGTTGACGATATCCTGGCCAGTCATGGCATCGACGACCATCAGCACCTGATCGGGCTTGACGGCCTTCTTGATATCCACGGCCTCCTGCATCATCTGCTCGTCGATCTGCAGGCGACCGGCGGTATCGACGATGACCACGTCGCGCAGGTGGTCGACGGCCTCCTGGATGGCGCCCTTGGCGATATCGACCGGGTGCGCGCCGTCACCGCGGAAGACCGGCACGCCGATCTCGCCGCCGAGCGTTGCCAGCTGGTCGGCAGCGGCGGGGCGGTAGACGTCGCACGCGGCGAGCAGCGGCGAGCGACCCTGCTTCTTGAGCAGGTAGGCCAGCTTTACGGCTGCCGTAGTCTTACCGGAGCCCTGCAGGCCCACGAGCATGATGACGTTGGGGATGCGGTTGCTAAAGACGAGCTTGCTCTCGGTGGAACCGAGCATCTCGGTGAGCTCGTCGAGCACGATCTTGACGACGTTTTGCGCCGGCGACAGCGACTCCATGACCTCGGCGGTCATGCAGCGCTCCTTGGTCTTGGCGACAAACTCCTTAACGACCTTGAAGTTGA